>CAZNEZ010000106.1:0-1593 GCA_964572475.1 uncultured Lachnospiraceae bacterium | reverse complement strand
TATATCTACGAAACTGATTGATATTAATTGATTTACCCATTATACTATATATAAATATGTTTCTAGCAAGGAGAGCACCAACTATGGCAATGTTTGATTTTGTTTTTGATTGGCGGCCAGAGATGAATCTTGGAATTGAAATCATCGATGAGCAGCATCAAAGACTTTTTAAAACTGGGCGAGATATAGAACAATTATTAAGATTTCAATGTATTGGGGTAAATGATAAACAATTATTAGATATTGTTTGTGAATTACGTGATTATGTAGCTTATCATTTTTATGAAGAGGAAATGATAATGGATAAATCCGGATATTCTAACTTTGAAAAACATAAAAATGATCATGCTGATTTTGGCAGATTTATTCAAAATATCAATCTTCCAAATCTTAAGGCTAATCCTAACAAAGTACTTAAGGACATTAAGAATCGTGTTCAGGATATGATATTTCAGCACATATTAATAGAAGATGTTACTATGGCTAAAGAAATAAAGTCTAGATATGAATTTTTAAAAAAATATTTTGAGATTAAAGAAGTTAGTTAATTGAAGTAATTCTTTGACATTTAGCTGTTTACAATTACATAATAAACTAATAGAAAGTTAGGTACTATAGTGGATAAATTTAATTTTAGAATTTCTTTTAAATGTTTTATGGGTATGTTAATTGGTAATATTATTTTAGGTCTTGGAATTGCTATTTTCAAGTTTTCTTTTCTTGGAAATGATCCTTTTTCGGCTATGATGATGGCGCTTTCTAGTCATACACCATTATCGTATGCCGCACTTACTGCTATTCTTAATACATTTATATTCATTATCGAGCTAATTCTAGGGAAACGCTATATTGGACTTGGAACTCTTGTAAACTGGGTATTTCTAGCATATTTTGTTACATTTTTTAATTACATAATGGAATTATTTCTTTCACATCCCGAACAGCTTTTTGCTAAAATCATTTATCTTGTACTTGGTGTAATAATTGTAAGCTTTGGTGTATCTCTATATCAGGCTTCAGATTCTGGAATAGCTCCATATGACAGTCTTTCTTTAATCATGGAAGAACGCACTCCTGTTCCTTACTTCTGGTGCAGACTTATTACTGATATAATTTGTACTTTCATATGTTTCTTAGCTGGTGGACTTCTTGGTATTGGCACTTTAACATGTGCCCTGTGTCTAGGTCCATTTGTACATTTCTTTAACAAAACAATAACATTTAAAGTTATGGGACATGCCGAAAGATAGTCTGTTGCTATTTTAGTAATACTTTATGAAATATCTATATTTCATTTTTTATTCTGCTAGACTATTCGTTAATATTATATCTTTATTACTTATTTCTTGTAC
This sequence comes from uncultured Lachnospiraceae bacterium, assembly GCA_964572475.1. Lineage (GTDB taxonomy): Bacteria > Bacillota > Clostridia > Lachnospirales > Lachnospiraceae > CAZNEZ01. The sequence goes on along the minus strand of CAZNEZ010000106.1, from coordinate 241 downwards.
CAGTGATTCTTTTGCATTGCTCACTTATTCGTTAATGTTATATCTTCATCAGAATTTTATGCTTATAGTCATAAATGCAGCAACTATAACACCAACAAATATTACAAATATATCATATCCGTAGCTCCATTCAAATATTTTACTACATTTGACACTCCCCACAGCTAAAGCAGGGGGGATTCTTGCTTCTACCACTACTGCATCGCTAATACCTAACGGTACTGCTATGTCTTACACAGTG
>CAZNEZ010000105.1:0-1846 GCA_964572475.1 uncultured Lachnospiraceae bacterium | reverse complement strand
TATTAATCTTTTGCTTTATTTCCTTTTACAAAAAAAGTGCTTGCCAGCGCAAGCACTTAGAAGAATACAAATATTTATTTAGAATTTGCAGGTTCGATATTAATATTCTTACCTTTGATTTTAACATTGTTCATTGCCTTAAGAACTGATGAAGCATATTCTCTTGGAACTTCAACAAATGTGTAGTTGTCAAACATATCAATACTTCCAACTAATTTACCCGGCATTCCTGATTCACCAGCTACTGCTCCAAGTATATCGCCTGGACGAACTGCCTGTTTTTTACCTATATTAACGAAAAGTCTTACCATTCCAGCCTCTGCTCCTGTATTATCAAGGTCAAATGACTTGTCAACTTTTTCATCCTGTCCAGCTTCTTGACCACCAAGAGACATCTTAAGATAAGCCGCTGCAACATCCATAACTGTATAATCTTCATCATTAATTTTCTTTTCAAGAATATCAATATATTTGCTAAGATCTTCATTCTTGATAATATTTTCAATACTTGCAAATTCTTTTTCTGATTTTGCCATAGCTACATCATCAATTGAAGGAATAGGCTGAACTTTTATCTTAGTCTTACAATATTTCATGATGTCTTTAAGTTTATACATCTCTTTACCAATAACAAACGAAAATGCACGTCCTGTCTTTCCTGCACGTCCTGTTCTTCCTATACGATGAACATAGTATTCCTCGTCCTGTGGAAGGTCATAGTTAAATACTGCATCAACATTATCAACATCAATACCTCTAGCAGCAACATCAGTTGCGACAAGAATCTCTGTTCTTCCATTTCTAAATGAATTCATAACCCTATCTCTTTGCATCTGCTTAAGATCTCCGTGAAGACCTTCCGCAAAATATCCTCTGCCCTTAAGATCTGTTACAAGTTCATCTACCATTCTTTTAGTATTGCAGAATATAACTGATAGCTTAGGATTGTATAAATCAAGAAGTCTGGCAAGTACTTCCATCTTGTTCTTAGGTTTTACCTCATAGTAATATTGTTCGATATTAGGAACTGTAAGTTCTTTACGAACCACCTTTACTATTTCAGCATTTTTTTGATAATTCTTTGTAATGTCCATAATCGCTTTTGGCATCGTAGCTGAGAAAAGAATTGTCTGTCTTTCTTCTGGAACTTCTTTTAAGATAGTTTCGATATCTTCTCTGAATCCCATATTAAGCATCTCATCTGCCTCATCAAGTGCCACTATCTTAACACCATCGAACTTAACAGTTTTTCTTCTCATATGATCCATTACACGTCCTGGAGTACCGATAATAATCTGTGTTCCAGCTTTAAGTGAACGAATCTGCTTTGATATTTCCTGTCCACCATAGATAGGAAGTATTTTAATAGCATGCATATATTTTGAAAGCTTACGGATTTCTTCTGCTAATTGAATTGCGAGCTCTCTTGTAGGTGAAAGAATAACAGCTTGAAGAGCCTTATCCTTAGGATCGATACTCTGAAGTATAGGAATTCCAAATGCTGCTGTTTTTCCTGTACCTGTCTGAGCCTGACCTACAATATCCTTACCCGCTAATACAAGTGGTATGGCTTGAGACTGAATAGCAGTTGCCTCTTCAAATCCCATGTCTGTTATAGCTTTAAGAATCTTTGCGTCAATGTTTAAATCTTCGAATTTAGTTGTTTCCATTAATTAATTGATTACCTTTCATATTTAAGTTGTCTAAAGTCACTTTGCCTAGTCTATATCTTTTAGGAAAAAAAAGCAAGCTTTATTTTTTGAAGTTACTTGTAATGCCTTTTGAAATTACGCAACATCGTAAAACATTCAAGAAGAACTGCAACGCAGTTCTTCCAAGCGCTTGT
>CAZNEZ010000104.1:0-1975 GCA_964572475.1 uncultured Lachnospiraceae bacterium | reverse complement strand
GCTTATTACATATTGCTTATTACATATCGCTTATTACATATTGCTTATTACATATCGCTTATTACATATTGCTTATCATCAAGTGTATTTCATTCTTTTACAGCTGCTATTGATACCCAGTCTTTCTGATGTGTTATAGAGACAATTCTAAGTTCTGGCACACTTTCAATAGCCTTTACAACCGCTTCTTCTTTAGTATTAATGATTCCAGAAGATATGAAGATTCCACCTTTTTTTAAATGTGGACTTACAACTTGTGATAATGGAATAATAACATCTGCAAGAATATTAGCAACTATTACATCATAGCAATCATATCCTACTTTATCCTGAATCTCTTTATCTCCAATAATATTACCTGCATAAGCAGTACATCTACTTATATCTATATTATTTACTTTAAGGTTCTCAATTGCTGAATCAACTGCATGTTCATCTATATCAATAAGTGTTGAGGATTTTGCCCCAAGTTTCATTGCTATTATTGCTAGAATTCCACTTCCACATCCAGCATCAAGAAGATTAGTGTCCGTATTAATGTATTCCTTCAACTGACGTATGCAAAGCTGAGTTGTTTCGTGCATACCTGTCCCAAATGATGTTCCTGGATCTATCTCTATAAGAAGTTTGTCCTTATCACATTCTGATACTGTCTCCCAGGTTGGCTTTATTAAAATATCATCGACTGTAAATGGCTTAAAATATTTTTTCCAGTTATTAATCCAATCTTTATCCTCTGTCTCAGTAGTTGTGATACTTCCTTCTCCAATATCTACAAAGCCTCTTAACTCTCTTAATCCCCTATCAACAGCACTCAGTGTATCCTCACAATCAGCTGTATCTTCAATATAAAAACTAATATATGCTACACCTTTATCTGGTGGTAGTTCAGGCAGAATATCAATGAACATCTTCTTTTTGTCTTCTTCTGACAAAGGAATATTGTCCTGTATCTCCACACCATCTATCCCTAATTCTGAAAACATTCCGCATATAAAGTCTGTAGCTATTGTAGTCGTCTTAATTGTATATTTATTCCATTTCATAATAATCCTCATTTCTGCGTATAAAAGATTTATCTTTCACATTATTATCCATATTAGGTAATATTTTATTCTTCACCACCATATAGGCGAGGCCTTCTCTAACTATAATAAAACGAGCTAAAGTACAGCTCGTTTTATTATAATCCATATTTAATTAAAAACAAAGTACTAATTTATTCTGTGTCTGACTTTTTACCTTTTTCCATCTTTATAATTCTATCTGCATATTCTTTGACAATATCATTATGCGATACTACAATAACTGTTTTACCATTTTGGGATAACTTTTTAAGATACTCAAATATTATTCTTTCATTAGCCTCATCCAGATTACCTGTAGGCTCATCTGCAAGTATAATCTCTGGTGAATTAGCAAGTGCCCTTGCTATGCACACTCTTTGCTGCTCACCTCCAGATAGTTCATTAGGATACCTGTCAGCGTATTCCTCCATATTGAATTCTTTAAGCAAATTAAGTGCTAACTCATTCTTATTTTCTTTTCTTAAATCATCATTAATGTACATAGGAACCTTTACATTTTCAATTGCAGAAAGATTCGGGTTAAGATAAAAACCTTGAAATACAAAACCCACTGTTTTCATTCGTAAATACGCTTTTCTATCCTCAGGCATATCTTTAACTTCAATATCTTTAATATATACGCTTCCTTCACTCTTTTTATCCAGCAATCCAATAATATTAAGAAGTGTAGACTTTCCTGAACCTGAGGGTCCCATAATTGCTGTAAATGTTCCCTCTTCAAAATCAATTGAAACACTATTCAAAGCTGTAACATTATTTTTAAAAATTTTGCTTATCTTATCTAACCTTATTATATTTGTCATTTTTTCACCTGTCTCCTTTACATCTTTCTAATAATTATCCTGTACAAACTTATAAAAATCACTTTTTCCAGACTGGTTATCAAT
>CAZNEZ010000103.1:0-2045 GCA_964572475.1 uncultured Lachnospiraceae bacterium | reverse complement strand
AGCTTTCTTAGTCTTAGCTGTTTTACCAACTACAGCGCCTCTTCTACGATTTTTACCATCTAGGTTCATAGTATTAACGCATTTAACCTTTGTTCCTTCGAACATTTTTTCAACTGCTTCTTTGATCTGACCTTTAGTTGCTTCTGTATGAACTAAGAAAGTATATTTCTTATCACTCATAGCATTCATGCTCTTCTCAGTGATAACAGGTTTGAGGATTACATCATAATATTTAATATCAGCCATTACGCGTACACCTCCTCGATTGTTGTTACGGCATCTTTAACGATTACTACTGTATCGTATTTTAAAATGTCATATACATTAATTGTATTAGTTAATATTGTCTTAACTGAAGGAATGTTCTTAGCTGATAATACTACGTTCTTATCATTGTCATTTAATACAACTAAAGCTTTTTCAACCTTTAAATTGTTTAATACTGCTGCAAACTTCTTTGTCTTAACTTCATCTAACTTAAGTTCATCTAAAATGATGAATTTGTTCTCACTTACCTTTGATGATAATGCAGACTTAAGTGCGATTCTTCTTTCTTTCTTATTAAGCTTAAAAGAATAATCTCTTGGCTTTGGAGCAAATACTACACCACCGCCTGTCCACTGAGGTGATCTTGTTGATCCCTGTCTTGCATGTCCTGTTCCTTTTTGCTTCCAAGGCTTTTTACCACCACCACTAACTTCTGAACGAGTTTTAGCGCTCTGTGTGCCCTGACGATTATTTGCAAGTTGGCTAACTACTGCCATGTGTACTAAATGTTCATTAACTTCAACACCAAATACAGCATCGTTAAGTTCCATATCTCCAACCTGACTGCCTTCCATATTGTAAACAGATACTTTTGCCATCTGTGTGTTCCTCCTTTCCTAATTAAACTATTTACTAGCTTTAACTGTTTCTTTAATTGTAACTAATGCTTTCTTAGGTCCTGGTACAGCACCTTTAACTAATAATAAATTGTTCTCAGCATCAATTCTTACAATTTCAAGATTCTGAATTGTTATTTTTTTAGAACCCATATGTCCTGGCATTCCTTTTCCTTTGAATACCTTGCCAGGACTTGAACAAGCACCATTTGAACCCTGATGTCTATGGAATTTAGAACCATGAGCCATAGGTCCTCTTGACTGGTTAAATCTCTTGATTGCACCCTGGAATCCTTTTCCTTTTGATGTTGCTGAAACATCAATTTTGTCTCCAGCTGCAAATACATCAACTTTGATTTCGTCTTTTACTGAATATTCTTCAGCATTTTCAAATCTGAATTCTCTGACGAATCTCTTGTAAGAAACACCTGCTTTGTCAAATTGTCCCTTTAATGGTTTGTTGATTAATTTTTCTCTCTTATCAATGAATCCTACCTGAACTGCACTATATCCGTCATTATCCATTGTCTTTACCTGAGTAACTACGCATGGTCCTGCCTGAAGAACAGTTACTGGTGTTAAAACACCGTCTTCATTGAAGATCTGAGTCATTCCGACTTTTGTTGCTAAAATAGCTTTCTTCATTTCTTTACTACCTCCTGTTTAATCTACAGCGGTTTTCAATGCTATGCACCGAAAACATCCTAGAACAGTCAAATATATGTGGAACACTATATGGAAATATGTTGATTCCTTTATATAGGAAGTGTTGCTTCTATAATTAACCTATAGGATTAACTCACTATGATCGAAGACTGAATTATTTTGTCTTCATTTTGATGTCGATATATACACCAGCTGGCATTTCTAATCTAGATAATGCATCAACAGTTTTCTGTGATGGTGTGATAATATCGATAAGTCTCTTATGAGTTCTTTGTTCGAACTGCTCTCTTGAATCTTTGTACATGTGTACGGCTCTTAAGATTGTTACTACTTCCTTCTTAGTTGGAAGTGGTACTGGACCGCTTACCTGCGCACCTGTCTTCTTAACAGTTTCGATGATTTTTCCAGCTGACTGATCTATTAAAGTATGATCGTAAGCTTTCAATGTGATTCTCATTACTTGACTTGCCATAAAAAAAGTCGCCTCCTTTTCGC
>CAZNEZ010000102.1:0-2197 GCA_964572475.1 uncultured Lachnospiraceae bacterium | reverse complement strand
GTACTTGTGTGTTCTATTGCAAATGTTGTTTTAGATATTATCTTTGTTGTTGTTCATTTATTTGAACAGCAACATGAAGGTAAGCATACAGTCTATTTGGAAATCGGAGTTGGGTTTAACACCCCTGGAATTATCAAGTACAATTTTTGGCAAAAAGTGTACCAAAATCCAAAGGCAAGATATATCTGTTTAAATAAAGACAGTGCAGATGCTCCAAGTGAAATTAAGGATAGAGCAATATGCGTTATTGGAGATTCTGCTCAAGTGATAAAAATGTTAGGCAACAATAAGGCATATCTTAATAATCCTGAAATGCCAAAGGCTGAGTAATATACGAGATCATTCAGCAGGTACTTACAATAAAATGACAACACTTTTTAGTGTCACACAAAATAATACAAACAATCAGTACATAAATGAACTGATTTTAACGCAAAAACGCACCTTAAACACTACAAAGCAACTTTGAAATTAGGAGTTTGAATAGTATCCACAAGTCTTGGAGACCACTAAATAAGCGGATTCCAAGGCTTTTCTTTTTGCTCTGCTACTAAATTGCTACTAACAGATTCTATTAAGTTCCGAAGGTTCTAGAGTAGTAAACAGATTAGACGTGTTATTTTTTATACACGAATTTTTCTAAGTGTGTATGTTTTGTAACCATTTTGTTGAAAGTAATAATATGGTTAACGTTTTGCTGACGTCGGCAAAACGATTAATAATCTTTCGAATCGGCATCGGGATAATATTTCCTGATGCTTTTTCTTTTGGTTCGGTTTCATCAGCACCTTTTGCAAAAAGCTACACATTAGAATGTGTGGATTCCAGAGCGATACATAGAATCAATTTCATCTTGCGTAAATTCATAGAGGAAGAACTGGCAACCAAGATAGAGGTTAATGACTTAATTGATACAGTTGAATATGATTATCCTACATTTCATCTTTCTATGGATTGCTTCTGGTGTACTGTAAAATCAGGAAAACTAGAATTGTTAGAGCATGAAGCAGCAAAGTGGCTCACAGTAGACCAACTTGATATGGTAGAGTGGCTGCCTGCAGATGTTACTTTAATTGATAAGATTAGGATGTGTCTATAACAAAAAACTGATATCGAAGTAATGTAAGGATCAAAGCTATTTCAACTTTTTGCATAACAAGCGGTAAGAATATTTGAACAAATGAAATTATTTATTGAAACTATGGCTTGCCCATTTATTTACATTGATATATAATTTAGAAAAATAGAATATTTGCACAGAGGTAGTAATTTGGAGAAGACGAAGATTTCATTAGAAGAAATTATCAAGCAACATTCTTCATGGACCTATCAAGAGGTTTATAATTATATTAAGAGCAAGATAGAGTCTGGACAAATGAAAGAAATTAAAAATTCAGGTCTTAATGGAAAAAGACCCATTTTATACAATTCTTATTGGAAGTATAATGAGGATATAGATTATTCAATATATTTAGATGAAATAAGATTCAAATTGCATGCCTCAATTAATACAACGTATTATATGAATAATGTGGATAAGTATATTGAGAATCGTAATAATATTTTAAAATTAAGTAATTATCTACAGAAGAAAAGTAGCAGTTATATGAAAAACCCTGCTACAAATTCTAATAAAAGTATGTATAGCAAGGATGCAGAAACAATTAATGAGCGAAGCTTTGAGATATTTCAAAGAGAGAAATATTTAAAAAATGAGGGGGGACAAACCCTTCTTAAACAACTTGGAATAGATAAAGCTATGCTAGACTACTATGATACAACAGAGCCATTAGCATATTATTCACATCATAAACAAACTCCACAGAACATATTGATTGTTGAGAATAAAGATACATTTTACAGTATGAGAAAACATTTGATTGAGGGAAATAGAACTATATTTGGACTAGAGATAGGAACGATAATATATGGTAGTGGTAAAGCAGTTTTTAATTCATTTAGTGACTTTGCTAATGCAGTTGAACCATATTTTTCAGATATTGATAATAAACTATACTATTTTGGAGATATAGATTATGAAGGAATACTTATATATGAGAGATTTTGCCAAACAGTAAATATAGAGATAAAGGCTTTTACTAATGGATATGAAATTATGCTTTATAAAGCAGAGAATATTGGAATAGATTTAATGCCTACAACTAAAAAAGGACAAAATAAAAATATTACTGATTTA
>CAZNEZ010000101.1:0-2201 GCA_964572475.1 uncultured Lachnospiraceae bacterium | reverse complement strand
TACCACTTAACATAGTGCTTTAGTACTACTAGATACAAGGGTTACAATTCATATACATTCTTACAGTTACTCAGGAAGTTGCCACAATCTCAGGCCCACCTGCCTCTTCACTTTCATCAGCTGTTGTATAATCATTTATATCTGTATTTTCATTTTTTGTTTCTGATGTATCTGCTGTATCTTTACTTACCTTATCTTCATCTGATGTATCTGCTGCGTTTTCTGTGTTTTCTTCATCTTCTGTGTCAGTTAAAAGTGAATTAATCATATCATATACAACCTTATTTGACTTTGCATTTGCCATAGCATTATTTTTATAACACTCTGTAGCCGCACAGTTATCTCCACAATTAGATACACCCTTAACACATACATATGGTTTACTGAATATATATGCAAGTTCTCCAAAGCATGCGCATTCCATATCTACGCAGTCTGTATCAAAATAGAACCTCAAGTTTTCTGCTGTCTTATTAGATGCAAGAAACTTGTCTGCTGTACCATACTTTGCTTCAAATCCCTGATATCCAAGTGTATCTGCCTTATCCATAGCAAGTGTTACAAGTGCTTTGTCTGCAATAAATAAATGTCTGACTATTTCTGGAATTTGATGTATCTTATATCCCAATGGCATACAGTCTACATCAAATTGAAATGAGCTGTTTGATATGGCAATATCTCCAATCCCTGCGTCATCTCTGGATATACATCCACAATTTCCTACCACAATTATCTCATCAATTGTCAGTCTTTCCTTAGCAATAGCATATGCAAATCCTACATTTACTTTACCATAACCCGTAACAATAATTGCAAATTGCTTAGTACCTTTTTTACATATATATGCTTTCATCTGCCCGACTGTAAATGTACTTTGAACATTAGCCATACTAATTAAAGTGGACACATCGCTTGAATTCCCTGCAAAAATTCCTATCATTAAAATACCCCTATTTTCAAATTTATGTTATCACTTCAATCTATTCAAAATAGTGGCACTTGTTACTTAGTGGCTATCCTCTATTAATAACTAATTTATTTAAAAGATAGCCTTCTCTTACTCCCCATTCGGAAACCTCAATGGTCTCACACTTATAATAGTTATTAATCTCATCCATAATAAACATTCCAGGCATAATAGTATGAATTCTATCTGGTACAATACGCAGTATTTTCTTTGTTGCCTTATCTTTATTTTCCAGCATATCATCAAGCATCTCTGTTATATTATTGCAATTCATTATAAGATTGTTTTTATCCTTTTCATAGTAATCATTGTAAAGCTTGCATACTGCCCTATTAGTTCCACCAACGCCAAGTACTGTCTGCTTTTCACATCTATTGACTTTATTAAGCTCATTTTTAACTGCATTTCTAATCTTCATACTTTCACTATTCTTAGGAAATATCTTGTCCACAAACATGGTAAACATATTAAGTGAACCTATAGGTACTGACACCGCCTTTTCTATACTATCACTGTCAAAAGTTACTATTTCCGTACTTCCACCGCCTATATCTACAACTACTCCAGACTTAGCGTTCAAGCAGTACGTTGCTCCAACAAAGTCGCATTTTGCTTCTTCTTCGCCAGACAGAACCTCAACTAAAAAACCTGTCTTCTCTTTTATAACTTTTAATATTATATCTGTATTATTTACATTTCTAAAAGATGCTGTTGCTATAATAAATAGTTTCTCTATACTAATATTTTGTATAATCTGCTTAAATTCTAATAACGTATCGACTGCCTTATCTATACCCTTTTCCGATAATTTTCCTTCTTCCACATAACCTGCAAGTCCTGCCATAATTTTCTTGTGAAATATACTCTTTAATGTCTTATTCTCAACATTAAAACATGATAATCTCATTGTATTTGAGCCAATATCAATAATTCCGTACATATTTTCCTCCATACTATGCCTATTTTTTTGAATAGCTGATAACACAAGTGTTCATGGCAAAAGCCAGCGTTAAAACGATTTATCTTGTATATTCTCCATCAGAATTCATTGTTCTTGCTTTAATATTATCCAGCAACATAATGTTAAACATATCTTTAATTCTATTTTTTATATCCTCATCAAATATTGGTGTTGCTACCTCAATTCTCTTTAATGTATTACGAGTCATCCAATCTGCTGAACCAATATACATTTTACCATAATCTGAGCCAAATATATATATTCTTGAATGTT
>CAZNEZ010000100.1:0-2251 GCA_964572475.1 uncultured Lachnospiraceae bacterium | reverse complement strand
TTTTTTCACAAATTTAGTTTGAAGGCTATTATTATTGTGGATTCATCTGTAGGGAATAATGATATTTGGAGACTTTAAGCTTTAGTAGTGATTAAGATACTAAGGCTATTTTTGTGTAAAATCTAAATTCATTCTGCACCTAGTGATAGGTGCAGAATATAAAAAAGGAGCAGAGAATGAGGATTGGCGAGTATTATACGTTGGCAAAGGGAAATCTTAAGGCCAGAAAGAAAAGAACTAGAATTAATGAGATTTTATTAGTGATAGCATTGTCCATATTTATCATATGTAATGTACTTGTAGAAGGTGTGTCAGGCTTTATTAATAATCAGATTGTTGACAGTTATATGGCAAGAGTCATTAATGTATCTACCAGTGAGGATTATGATAAAATCTATAATTATCTGTCTGATAAGTATAGTGACGATGAAAGGATACAGTCGATTAACAGAAGTAATGCAACATATGGAAGTATATCAGGCTTTGGAGCGCAGAGATATCAGGTAGATATTATCGACAAAGCGGTTGTTCCATATTTAGAGGGTAATAAGAATATTTCCCTTAAGGGAAATGAGATTATAATACCTAAATACATAATAAAGACAACTGAGGATGCACTTAGCACCCTTGGTAAAATTCCATATCAAGACGGAGATGAATTGATTGGCAAGACAGTAAAGTTAAACTTTGATGTATGGCATAATTTTTCTGTGACATATCCCGATGGTTCACTTGGCATGGACTCGGAATTAGATGGATCTAAGACATATGAATTTACGGTTGTGGGAACTTATGACAATATATCTATGTATGAAGGTACTCCTTATGTTTTTGTTCAGGAGGAGATGGCTAATACAATTAAGAATGAAATTCAAGTTTATGATGATGATGTTAAAAACCTCCAGGAAAAGGGAGGAAATATAGTCTTTATATCTAAGAGTTACAAATATAACAGTGAAATAATATCAGACATAAATAAAGATATGGGAAATAGTGATTTGGTTGAAAAAACAGAAGAGAATGAAGAATATCATGATAGTATGATGGCCGGTAATGCATCTTCACAGGCATATGTGGATGAAAATCTTATCCGATTCATAAGTCTTGTTCAATTAATTGGAAATGTTGTGTCTATAGTGATATTTGGATGGACTTTATATAGTATAGTTTCAATGTATATTGAAGATATATCTAAGAGAAAGAAAGAATACGGAATTTTAAAAGCCGTTGGTTATAGTAGTAAGCATTTAAGCGGTATAATGTTTGCTGAGACATTAATTATTTCGATTAAAGCTGTAATTATTTCATTTTTGCTTGGATTAATTGTTATAATAGGCGGAAATTGTTTTGTTGAGTACAACATGAATTATCTGTGGCAGTCACTAGAACTTTCATTTAGCCCGTTAATTCTAATTGGAACGATAATTGTAGGAATTGGTGCACCACTGATATCATATTGGTGTGGAATGAAGAAGGTTACTGAGATTAATCCAATAGAAGCACTCAAATGCAATGATTAGGAGAGAATTAGGATGGGTATAGTGAAATCAACCTTAGAAGAGATTCATCATAAAAAAATCAATCTGTTTAGAATGGTTTCTATATATGTAGTAAGTGTAACAGCGTGCTTTTTGAGTCTATGTTTGATGAATGCTTTATTTAAAGTTAAGAGCAGCGAATGGTATCTGAATGTAGAAAATAATAATATGATGGGACCAAGTCCTATGGCAGTGTATCAAAGCAGAATAGCAACATATATAATTATTTTTTTATGTGTGTTGGTACAATTTGCAGTACTCTTAAGTCTTATTTTTAGAATAAGGAATACATATAGTAATGATATGGCTTGGCATGGCGTTTTGGCAGCGATGGGGTATACGAAACATAAAGTTAACGTAAGAGTTAAAGTAATACAACTCACATATGCTTGTTATGCATTTATATTAGGAACTGTTATATCATATCTAATCTGGCGTCTTATGATACTTAATGATGCACTATTAAGACTATTCAATTACTCATCAATGAACATTAGTAATTATGTGTTGGATTATCTAATTATCGGCATTATGGTCTTTGTATTACAGAGGGTAACGATGATTGTATATCAAAGAAAATATGCAAGAGATTCAATTATTACAATAATAAAAGAGAAAGAATAATAGAGTGTTACTTGTTACAAAGTCTGTTATGGCAAAAACAGCACAGAAATGAGGATTATTATGAAAAAGAAGAAAATAATGACAGGAAT
>CAZNEZ010000099.1:0-2371 GCA_964572475.1 uncultured Lachnospiraceae bacterium | reverse complement strand
ATGTTATTTATGAGGGACAAAAACTAATATTACCATAGAACACATTTACAATTGTTGGTTGTAAATGAAAGGTTTATAAGGTACAATAAAAAGGAAAAAATGCATTAACGAGGAAGTGCAATATGTCAAATGTAAGGAAATACGTTAAAGATAGAAAAGAAGAGCAAAAGGTTAGTGAAGACCAAAGCTATGTTAAAAAGATTAAGAAGCATCGAGCTACTATTAAGATACTTATAGCGGCAGCAGTACTTATTATTATTTTAGGAATACTTATATATAACATTTATATGAGCCAAAAGGTATATGCTGATTATAGTGTAAGTAGTAAAGTAGAGTTATCAGATATAACTAATTCCAATTTTTACAAATTTGGTAATTATGTTATAAAGTATAGCAGTGATGGCCTTATATGTATGGATGGTACAAATCAGGTGTGGAATATGGCATTTGAGATGAAAGAACCTATTATTGATATCTGCGGTGATTATGGAGCTATAGCAGAGACTAATTCCAATATAATATATATATTTGGAACAAAAGGACAGGTGGGACAAGTTACAACATTTCATCCGATTAGTAAGCTTCAGGTAGCTGGACAAGGCGTGGTAGCTGCGGCAACAGAAGACAATACGGCGTGCTATCTTGAACTTGCAGATAAGGATGGCAATGTTCTTGCATCTGGACAGACAGTATTATCAGGAGAAGGCTATCCTTTAGATTTAGCATTATCAGAAGATGGAACAAAACTGGTAGTTTCTTATTTTATTATTTCAGAGAATGAAGCTCAGACAAAGGTTGTATTTTATAACTATTCAGAAGTAGGAAAGAGTGAAGTTGATAGAGTTCAAGGTGGATTCAACTATAATGGAACAGTTATTCCTAAGGTGGAATTTGTGGATAATGATACAGTAGTAGCCTTTGGAGATGATATAATATCTATCTATTCTATGAAGCAAAAGCCATCTAAGATTGCTGACATAGATATAGATGAAGAAATAAAAAGTATCTTATATAGTGATAAATATATAGGAGCTGTAGTTAAGAGAGAAGTGGGAGATAAACCATATGAGATTAAAGTCTATGATCTCCTTGGTAATAATAAATTAAACTATGATTTTAATATGAATTATACAAATATTGATTTTGATAAAGATAGTATATTAATGTATAATGACACTACATGTAAAGTTGTTTCGCTAGCAGGGGTGTTAAAGTTTGATTATACATTTGAAGGAGGTATTGTTGACATTATACCATCATCAGATGATTATCATTATATGCTAATAGATAGCAGTAGCATTAAGGAGATTAGCTTAAAATAAGCAGTCAATAAAACACATATTGTGCATTAAAGCACGGAAATGAGGATAACTATGGAGATAACACTCGTGATGGGAGTAATAATATTCCTAATTGGTATGGGATTTTATGGGTACAAAAGAGGGTTTATAAGGATTGCAATATCATTGATTTCGCTTGTGGTTACAGTTATATTATCACTGATATTGGCTTTACCAGTCAGTAAGGCATTAGAGAAGTCACCAATATATGATAACATTAATGAAAAGGTATATGAATATGTTCAAGACAAGAATATTGCTACAATTGACAATATTAATGAACTTGGATTTCCACAGGCAGTTACAGAGACATTAAAAAGTCAGACTTCAATAGGTGAATTAAACTTCCAATCATATATTGCTAATCAGATTACCAATCTTATAATAATAGCAATAACATTTGTGGCATTATGCATCATAATCTATATTATATTAAAGATAGTTGCCAATATGCTTGATTGTGTAAGTAAGCTTCCATTACTAAATGAGCTAAATAAAGTAGGCGGAACAGTTGTTGGAATGGTTCAGGGACTTGTGATTTTATGGATTGCATGTCTTTTATTAACATCAGCAAGTAACACAGAATTTGCAAAACAAGTATACGAATGTATAAATGCTAATCAAATTTTAAGCTTAATATATAATAACAATATTCTTGTAATACTTATTACTAAATTTTTATTATAGTTTTATTTACAAAATAATATAAATTTAAAATGAATAAATTATAATCATATGTCAAAAAGGTATTAATTTGTCGAAAAAAATATTGTCAAAAAAGCCAGTAAAATCAAGGGTTTTAAGAGTAAATAAAAATAAATTAAAAAAACTTTTGAAAAAGTGTTGACAAACCCGCATCTGTTTGATAGACTATACAAGCTGTCGCTGAGATATGCAACAGCAACACAAAAGATAAGCAACATAATTATGTTGTAAAACCGAACATTGAATACATAAGAATTGTGTATGAAAGTTCACTTATGAACATTGAAAACTGAACAGTAATTAACCATCCCTGAAATTTCTTGAAA
>CAZNEZ010000098.1:0-2449 GCA_964572475.1 uncultured Lachnospiraceae bacterium | reverse complement strand
CGTATTGTCGGTGATACAATGGGTAAATATCATCCACATGGTGATAGTTCTATTTATGGTGCATTAGTTAACTTAGCTCAGGAATGGTCTACAAGATATCCATTAGTTGATGGACATGGAAATTTCGGTTCTGTAGATGGTGATGGCGCTGCCGCAATGCGTTATACAGAAGCAAGATTAAGTAAAGTATCAATGGAAATGCTTGCTGACATTAATAAAAATACAGTAAATTTTATACCTAACTTTGATGAAACAGAGAAAGAGCCTACAGTTCTTCCTGCTAGATATCCTAATCTTCTTGTAAATGGAGCAAGTGGTATTGCTGTAGGTATGGCAACTAACATTCCACCTCATAATCTTAGAGAAGTAATAGGAGCTGTTGTTAAGATTATTGATAACAAAGTTTTAGAAGATAGAGATACAGATTTAGATGAAGTTATGAGTATTATTAAGGGACCAGATTTTCCTACAGGTGGAACAATTCTTGGAACAAGAGGAATTGAAGAAGCTTATAGAACAGGTCGTGGAAAAATAAGAGTTCGAGCTTTAACTAACATTGAAACAATGGAAAATGGCAAGACAAGAATTATAGTTACAGAATTGCCATATATGGTTAATAAAGCTAGATTAATAGAAAAAATAGCTGATCTTGCAAAAAATAAAAAAGTTGACGGTATAACAGATTTGCGTGATGAGTCAAATAAGGACGGTATGAGAATTGTTATCGAACTTAGAAGAGACGTCAATGCTAATATAGTGTTAAATCAATTATATAAACATACTCAGTTACAGGATACATTTGGCGTAATTATGTTAGCTTTGGTTAATAATGAGCCTAAGGTACTTAATCTTTATGAAATGCTTAATTATTATATTATGCATCAAAAAGAGGTTATTACCAGAAGAACACAATATGACCTTAATAAAGCTCAGGAGAGAGCTCATATATTAAGAGGATTACTTATAGCACTTGATAATATTGATGAAGTTATTAAGATTATCAGAGGTTCTAGAACTACAGCCGATGCTAAAGCAGCATTAATGGAAAGATTTGAATTATCAGATGCACAGTCACAGGCTATTGTAGATATGAGACTGCGTACACTTACAGGATTAGCAAGAGAAGACCTAGAAGCTGAATATAAAGCACTTATGGAGACAATTGAGTATTTAGAATCTATTTTAGCAGATGAGAAAAAGTTACTTAATGTTATAAGAGATGAGATTACAATCATTAGAGATAAGTATGGTGATGATAGAAGAACAGGAATTGGTTTTGATGAAGACGATATTACAACAGAAGACCTTATTCCAGTAGAAAATACTGTAATCGCGATGACAAGTCTTGGATATATTAAGAGAATGACAGTAGACAACTTTAAGAGTCAGCATAGAGGTGGCAAAGGTATAAAGGGAATGCAGACAATAGAGAGTGATTTTATTGAAGATCTTTTAATGACTACTACACATCATTATATTATGTTCTTTACTAATACAGGTAAAGCATATAGATTGAAAGCATACCAAATACCAGAAGCAGGAAGAACAGCTAGAGGAACTGCAATTATTAATCTATTACAGCTTCAGCCAGATGAAAAGGTAACTGCAATTATTCCAATCAAAGAATATGTAGAAGGTAAATATTTATTTATGGCCACAAAGAATGGTGTTGTTAAGAAGACACCTATAACAGAATATAGTAATATTCGTAAAACAGGAATAACAGCAATTAATCTTAGAGAAGATGATAAACTTATTGAAGTTAAATCAACTGATAATGATAAAATAATTATGCTTGTAACTAAATATGGTCAGTGTATCAAATTTAGTGAGAAAGATGTTAGAAAGACAGGACGTACTTCAATGGGAGTTAGAGGTATGAATCTTGCGCCTAGGGATGAAGTTATAGGTATGCAGCTAGATACGCAGGGAGATAGTCTACTTATTGTTTCTGAAAAAGGTATGGGTAAACGTACTCTTATTAATGACTTTACATTACAGCGTAGAGGTGGTAAAGGTGTTAAATGTTATAAGATTAGTGAAAAAACTGGAAATGTAGTAGGAGTTAAGGCAGTAACAGATGACCATGAAGTTATGATGATTACTACAGAAGGTATACTAATTCAGCTTTTAGCAAAAGATATTTCAACACTTGGAAGAATTACATCAGGCGTTAAACTTATGAATCTTGATAAAGAAAGTGATATTACTGTAGCAAGTATTGCAAAGGTTAGAGAAAAACCTGAAGGTACAGTAGATCAAGAAATCATAGATGAAGAATTTGAAGAGTTAGATAGTAATGAAGATATTATTAATAGTGAAGAAATTATTGATGATATTATAGATGTAGAGGAAGATAGTGATTCTAATACATTAGAATAACAAAATTATTCTATATAGGGACTGTGTTGCACATTTGTGTAACACAGCCTTTTAAAAATAGGAAAGA
>CAZNEZ010000097.1:0-2479 GCA_964572475.1 uncultured Lachnospiraceae bacterium | reverse complement strand
CACATTTTCATGGGTAATTGTGAACATTTTATACATAATCTGACTTTTTTACAATCGGATTATGTATTATTTGCGCTTTTTTATTTCTATTTTATTAACATTTATACACATGTCGAATATTCTTCAAGATTCCATACTTTATCCACTATATCCTGATAAAACTCTGGTTCATGACACACTAATAATATTGCGCCTTTATACTCTTTTAATGCTCTTTTTAACTCTTCCTTAGCATCTACATCAAGATGATTAGTAGGTTCATCAAGCAGTAAAATATTTGTTTCAATGTTAAGAAGCTTGCACAGTCTAACTTTAGCCTGCTCTCCTCCACTAAGTACGCGTACCTGGCTTTCAATATGCTTAGTTGTCAAACCACATTTTGCAAGGGCTGACCTTACCTCATACTGTGTAAGAGATGGAAATTCTTCCCATATCTCTTCTATACATGTGTTGCTTCCAGCCTTAATCTCCTGTTCAAAATATCCCTTATACAAGTAGTCTCCAAGTTCAGCTTTTCCCGACAATGGCTTAATAATATTAAGAACACTCTTAAGAAATGTTGTTTTACCTATTCCATTAGTTCCAACAAGGGCAATCTTCTCTCCTCTTTCCATTCTAAGATTGATTGGTTTTGACAATACCTTGTCCTTATCATATCCTAAGACTAAATCTGTTGTCTCAAATATCATTTTTCCAGCAGCTCTTGCATTCTTAAAATAAAATTCTGGCTTAGGTTTCTCTTTAGCAAGTTCAATAACGTCCATTTTATCAAGCTTCTTTTGTCTTGACATTGCCATATTTCTTGTGGATACACGTGCCTTATTCCTTGCAACAAAATCTTTCAGTTCATCAATCTCTTGTTGTTGTCTTTTATAGGCAGCTTCATTCTGAGCTTTCTTCACTTCATATACTTCCATAAACTTATCGTAGTCCCCAACATATCTGTTAAATTCCTGATTCTCCATATGATATATGAGATTAACTACACTATTGAGAAATGGTATATCATGCGAAATAAGTATAAATGCATTTTCATATTCCTGAAGGTATCGTTTTAACCATTCAATATGATTTTCATCAAGATAGTTAGTCGGCTCATCTAATAATAATATATCTGGTTTTTCTAATAAAAGCTTAGCAAGTAATACTTTAGTTCTCTGACCACCGCTAAGTTCTGTAACATCACGGTCTAAGCCTACTTCTAATATGCCAAGCGCTCTAGCTACTTCTTCAACTTTTGCATCTATTATATAGAAATCATGACTATCAAGAAGATCTTGAATAGTACCTGATTCCTCCATCATATTATCCATATCTTCTGGTGATGCTGATGCCATATCCTCAAACAGCTTAATCATTCTGGCTTCAAGCTCATATAAAAAGGAAAATGCTGTTCTTAAAACATCTCCTATAGTCATTCCTTTCTCTAGTACACTATGCTGATCCAAGTAACCTACTCGTACATTTTTCGCCCATGTTACCTTTCCTTCATCTGGCATAAGCTTTCCTGTTACTATATTCATAAATGTGGATTTGCCCTCACCATTTGCTCCAACAAGACCGATATGCTCACCTTTTAATAATCTGAAAGATACATTGTTAAAAATTGCTCTATCTCCAAAGCCATGGCTTAAGTTTTCTACGTCTAAAATCATTTTTTGCCTCCATTTTATTCTTTTTAATTAACTGAATCCTAAATATTATTAACTTCTATATATTTATTTATAGTAGAATAATTTTACGCTTCATTCTACTATAAATAATTTCTTTCGGCAACCAATATTAATTTTAGATTGTTCACATTCCAATTTTAAATTATATTTTTTAATAATATAATTCTTTTTGGTTTAATTAAAGTGATAATTTTTAATATTATTCTTAAACTTTCGTTAGTATTAAGTGTAAGTGCTTCTTCTTAATTTCCTATAAAGTTAAAAACGCGCTCCGCTTAGTTAAGGCGAAACACGTTTTTTAATAAATTATAATATGGCAGATTAGTAATTAACTTATTTAGCTTCTATATATCCAAGAGCTTTTAATAGTTCGGCTGATAATACTGCTCCACCAGCTGCTCCACGAACTGTATTATGTGAAAGACCAACAAATTTGAAATCATAAACTGAATCTTCTCTGATACGTCCTACTGAAACTCCCATTCCATTTTCAAAATCAACATCAAGTTGAACTTGTGGGCGATTATCTTCCTCGAGATACTGAATAAACTGCTTTGGCGCACTTGGAAGCTCTAATTCCTGTGGAAGTCCACTGAATTCGGCTATCTTAGCTATAAGCTGTTCTTTTGTAGGTTTCTTCTTAAACTTAACAAATACAGCTGCTGTATGTCCATTAAGAATTGGAACACGAATACACTGAGTTGTAATAACTGGTGAAGTTGCTTTAACAATTACACCATTTTCAATTTTTCCCCAGAGTCTTAATGGTTCCTGCTCACTCTTTTCTTCTTCTCCACCGATAAATG
>CAZNEZ010000096.1:0-2511 GCA_964572475.1 uncultured Lachnospiraceae bacterium | reverse complement strand
CTATTTTCGCATAAATGCGTTGGAGAATCTATGTACTGACTATGGAGCGTTTACGAACTTTCTTCACAAAATATTAACAGCTACATTATAATAGATTACCTCTCTGAACACGTATATGATGCTTTATACAACAAATCACTTGTTGAATTTCAAAAAGAAAAAATCGGAAAGTCTTTTGTCAAATTAATAGACAGATATCTAGAGAAATAAAAAAGAAATGGAGCTGATTAATTTCAACTCCATTTTCTTTTTATAAACATCAAATTGCTTAATGTATCCATATTTACTTTTTAGGTGGCTTGCAACCCGGAATATCTGTTACTCTTTTTCCATTATTGATTATTTGAACTTTGCCCTCTTCATATTCTTTTATATGACATGCAAATTCTCTAACACCTGTACTACTGTTCTTGTAGCATATGAAATCCTCATTAATTCCATATCCTGAACGTCCATCTCCTTTTCCTTTGTAAAAGGCTCTTTCACTGGAAAAGCTATAATTCTTTTTTATTCCTGTATTTACACTTTTGTTTTCATTATTTTTATTTGATGTATTTGGGGATTTTGATGATAAATTATGCATACTACTCTCCCCACCGCCATCACAACAAAAAATTGAAGTTATCTTTAATACAATATAAGTTATTAATCCAAGTAAACATAAAATATATACAAATCCACTTCCTGCTGTAAGTATCAATAAAATCACTATATGAATAATTGTTTTTCTATGTTCTCTTTCAATGATATATAGAACAAACGATAATATCTCTATAATTACAATAACAAATACCGATAATTCTATAAATCCCATATCTTTGAACACAGCATAACATAATAAACCTATAATCAAACTAATCAGTTGCAATCCCTTACAAATAATCATTAATATTTTTAATACGCCCTTTGTATTGACCATATATGATACAAGCATCATTATTAGTGCGAATAACGCTACTATAATACTTACTTTATAAAGTAATGTACCAAAACATATTTTTGCAGGATAGATAAACAAGTTAAAAATATCTCCATTTAATTCAGTATTAAATATTTTAGTTGCTTTTACAAAGCATATAATAACATTTATTAATCCTAAAACCGCTGAACCCATACTTCCCCAGTTTGCAATTTTTCTGAATGTTTCATTTTCCATTGTTTTCCTCCTCTAACCTTCTATTTTCACTATATTTCCTTCATTATCAAATTGAATGCTAAATATTCCCCCAGGATTACCAGAATCATAATCTGGGCTTCCATTAACATATGATTTAAACGTATCCTCTAAAGCTGTTCCATACGGTATAAATAATACTGCATCATCAAATTTGGCTTCTATTATATTTGATTCCAAGCTAGGATTAATTTCAAAATAACTCATACCTGTAAATTTATCAATTGATGATGATAAATCATTGCTTAATGAATAAGTCTGACCATCTTCATCTGTAAACTCACAAAAACCTCTACCCATATCATTTACAGCATATGATGTAAGTGTAAATGTTTTTCCAAGACAATTAAACACAACACTGTCAGTCAAACTATATTTGTGATATCCAATATCATTAAATCCTTCTTCACTGCCAATCGCTTTATCAATAAATGTTCTATAATCAACGGAATTTATTGCAAGCTTATATTTTATGCTTTTTATGTGAAGCAAATATCCGCTTCCATTATCTGTAATCTTCAAATCATAAGTGGAATAAGGTGCATCGCTGTTTCCATTGTCTACTTTCCCCACTTCCGCATCTGCATAGAATGTTATCGCTGTTGGAGAACCATATAAATAACTAAAATCAGTTATTTCATTACCTTTTGAAGTCTCTAATATTTCGCTTGTAAATTCTGACACTATCCCCTTGTCAGTAGTAGCAATATCATTTGATTCCTTAGATGTACAAGCAGTGAATAATATTGAGATAGCACATATATTCAACATTATTAAAAATCTTAATCTTATATTTTTCTTCATCATATATGTAAGCGTCAAAGGAAACACGCCTATAAAAAAACATCTGATTAAGTATAATGGTTCTATCTTAGTCAGATGTTCTTGTTTTTATATTCTCCTGGTATCTTATCAGACCATGGTAATAGATTTTCTAGCTTTAAATCTTTTTGAAGCTGAATCTGATCATAAACATATCTTAAATAGTGTTCTGGCTTAAGATGATTAGCTATTGCTGTTTGTACAATACTATATATCAAAGCTGAAGAGGCTGCACCGTTAGCTGTATTAGAGAAAATCCAGTTTTTTCTACCAATCACGAACATTCTTATTGATTGTTCAGCAAGATTATTACTTAATTGGATTCTTCCGTCTTGAAGAAAGGAGCATAGGTATTCTCTTTGATTGATGACATAGGTAATAGCCTTACCTAATAAGCTTTGTGGTAAGGTTTTTAAGGAAACTTCATTTATCCAAGAATAAAACTCATTGATTACTTCTCGAGATTTATCTTGCCTTAAAGCAAGTCTTTCCTCATATGAATAGTTATTGTTGTC
>CAZNEZ010000095.1:0-2655 GCA_964572475.1 uncultured Lachnospiraceae bacterium | reverse complement strand
AGAAAGAAGTATAGAGAATATAGTGACTTTAATAAAAAAAGGAGTTTCTGATAAGAATGAGGTATTAAGATTCTCAAATAATACATCAGGTTCTAGGGTTACAGATAAAATAGAGAATGCTATAGAAGTTCCAGTGTGCAGAATAGATGATGTGGTTAAAGAACCAGTTACCTTTATTAAGATGGATATTGAAGGCTCTGAATTAGCTGCACTACACGGAGCATGCAATACAATAACAGCTAATAAGCCTAAACTTGCTATATGCATATATCATAAGCCAGAAGACTGGTATCAGATACCACAATATATATTAAGCCTGAATCCTGATTATAAGATATATATAAGGCATCATTCTAAGGGATTTACGGAAACAGTATTATATGCAATATAGAAACCAGAGGAGAAAGATATGGCAGAACATAAAATATCAATAATTTTACTTACATATAATAGAGAAAATCTTTTGAAAAGAATGTTAGATAGTATAAAATGCCAGACATTTACCGATTATGAGTTAGTTTTAATCAATAATGGATCTACGGATGGGACGGCAAAGATATGTAATGAATATAAGGATTGTGATGACAGAATAAGGCTCATTACAGTTGATGTTAATAAAGGAGCTGCTAACGCAAGAAACCTTGGAGTTGATGCAGCTAGTTCTGAATATATCTTAATGGTTGATGATGATGATTATTGCGAACCCGATATGTTTTTGCATTTATATACTCTGGCAACTTCAGAAAATGCAGATATTGCTATAACAGGATGTGTAGATGAATATGGAGATGGAACTATTTATCCCAAATACGATTATGACGAAAAGTACGTCTGGAATAGAAATGAAGGAGTATCAGAATTTTTAAAGCGTGAGAAATTTCATACGGCGCCAGCAACTAAGCTTTTTAGAAAAAGATTATTTGATGGACTCAGGTGGACAATAGGAACAAGGGTAGATGATATTCACTTTATATATAAGCTTTTTGTGGCAGCAGATAAGGTAGTTGCACAAGGTAAGCCAATGTACAGATTTTATAAGCATAGTGGTAATATGACAGCATTTTTGTCAGGAGATATTTTAAAACCAGACGTATTAGAGGACTATCTTCTGATGCAGGACGAAAGAGTTGATTATATTAGTAGTAAAATACCAGAATGCGCTAGACAGGTAAGATATGCCAGAGTTTCATATATGATTTCAATGGTTGAACGAATAATGCAGGGTAAATCAATAGATTGTGATATTTATCTTAACCAGATGAAAGCATATCTTTTAGAGCATAAAAAAGATTTAATTGGAACTGAATGGTGTACGGATAGAGAAGAAAGACTTATGAAGGAATATGTAGGGAATAAGTAAGAAGTAATAGTTAAAGTTAAGTGTTAAGAAGTAATGATGAAGAGGGAAAATAGTGAATAGGGAAGAGGTAATAGCGAAGCGAAAGGAATGACAAAATTATGTATGAAGAGGCATTGGAAGATATAATATTAAAATATGATATTGATAGGCAGTATCCACAATACAGGACATATATAGAATCAAAGCATATATTTGAAAAGGTTTTAGATAGTTTGAAAGTAGATAAAACTGTACTATTTGTGGTTGGCAGTGAGGCTGAAAAAAGTTATTTTGAAAATGTTATTCCTTACAAATCGACATGGTATATTGAGATTATTGATGATAATCAAATCATAAAGGAATCCTTAGAATATGATTCTGTTATTGTCCTTGCCTATAATATATCTAAAAACATAAGCAGACAGATTGGCATTTATAGTAAAAAAATCATATTTTTATATGACTATCTGGAAAGCCATGGCATAATTAATACCAAACCATATTTTGACTATTTTGATGGACAAGACAGACTTGTTTATTCTAATGTATTAAATGAAAGCTATAAAGACTATTATGGTACTCTTCTAAGTAATAAAAAGAAGTATAAAGAAGCTAAAAATATTATAGATAAGCTAAAGTATTTGGAAAAGTTAATATTTGATTTTATAAATATAAGAGATTTTAAGTCGGTGTTTTCATACATAGAAGAGCTTAAGCAATATGACGACAAACGGTATGTATCATATATTAAAGCATATGAAGAAATAATTAAGCTTATTAATACAATGAAATGCGAAATAAAAAGGCATAATCATCAGGATATAAATATGTTATGGATTGATCAGCTTGAGTATGGCAAGGAATATGATATGCCATTTTTAAAAGAAGTTGAGAAGAAGTGTCTTGTATTTGATAATGCTTATACTGTTACTGGATATACTCATGCAACATTTAGAAATATTTTGTGTGAAAAAATGTGTGTAAGTGATAGGTCATATAGAATCAGAAAGATACATGAAAGCGATAGTAAGCTTATTCGTGACTTAAAAGGTTGCAATATAGAAACGCAGTATTATGGATTTTCTGATAAGATATCTCAAGAGTTTAAAATTAATGAACCGTTTTCCTATAATACACCGTCAACACTAATTCTATGGTCTGCATTATGTGATATGGCGGAGTGTAACAATGACAAATTCAGGATAATACATCTTCTTACAGAGACACATGTGAGCTGTATATCTCCAGATTTAGAGATTGATGACTGTCAATTTACGTATATTGGAAATGCTCTAGACTGTTTTATTGACCAAAGA
>CAZNEZ010000094.1:0-2782 GCA_964572475.1 uncultured Lachnospiraceae bacterium | reverse complement strand
GCTTCTTTATTTTACCCAGCGAGCTTTTTGAAAATGTCCGAACTCGTGCAAAGGATGACGAAAACTTAAATGAAACACTAGAACAGATCTTTAGTAATATAGAAGCATCTGCCCAAGGAACAGAGAGTGAAGATAATTTCAAAGGTCTGTTTGACGATATTGATGTTAACAGCAATAAGCTAGGAAACACTGTAGTAAAGCGTAATGAAAAGCTGGTTAAGCTAATGAATTCTGTTGGAGAAATGAAGCTGGGAGATTATAAAGATAATACTATAGATGCTTTTGGCGATGCATATGAATTTTTAATGGGTATGTATGCCTCCAATGCAGGAAAGAGCGGTGGTGAATATTATACGCCGCAGGAGGTTTCAGAACTCCTTGCACACTTAACATTAGTAGGAAAAACTGAAGTCAACAAGGTATATGATATAATCTTGCAGAGATTGATACAATTTAATTACCCTAAAAGTTATTGTGCTTAGGGGTGTGCAAAGTGAAAAAGAGGTGTGCAGGGTAGAAGTCGAGGAAACTCGGCTATTTTTATATATTACAGAAGAAATCAAATATCAGTAATATAATGTGCGTGAGGAGGTTGTACATGAAAGATAATAACCTATTAGGGAGAAATATACAGCGACTAAGGGAAATTCATGGAGATACCTTAGAAGATCTTGGTGATGCTATTGGGTTTGCAAAATCTACGATTAAAGGATATGAAAATGGTAGTAGAAAGCCTGATCCAAATACAGTGAAAACTATTGCTAATTATTATGGGAAAACAGTAGATGAACTTATGCATGCCGATTTAACTAGTCTTGCGAAAATTAATCTTCAACAGATTTCATTATCGTCTATCGTTGAGATATTTAAAAAAACCATGCCGCTTTTCTCATCGAAGGAAGCGATGAAGAATGCTTCATTCAAAAAAGGATATGATTTAAGTCAGAGAATACTAAAGGCGTTTACAAAGGGTGAAACTTTAAGAGGTTCTATTATTACGGATGTGACAGAATTATTTATTCAGGCCATTAATGAGACCGAAGCACCAGAGGCCATAGCTAATCTTGTGTGGAGTATTTTTGTGTGGTGGGCGCAGTTATTCGATGCAAAAGAAATGCTTGAACTCCAGAATAAAATATTAGCAAAAAAATTAGGTTTTATAGAGCTATCAAGAGAAATGAAAAATGTGTCACCTGAGGTGGAAAGGAGAAGACAAGGATTCATTTCGGATTTTGACGAATTACTTTGTGAATCAATTAAGAGCTTAAAATCTGATGAAAATTGGTCTGATTTGGGGGATTATTATTTGGCGCTGCGCTATATAAATGGGCTGATTGATACATCTTTATCGTTAGATATGAATGTAACAATAGGGATTCAGCTTATGATTTCCTACGTACAGTTAGATAATAAGTATGCTAAGATATTCCTTCTAAGCAATTAGTAGTATGTTCTCGAATTGCGAACTCCAATTGTTCTGTTACCTGATATAATTAAAATAGAATATAAAAAGGAGGCCTATTTATGAAAGAATATATTAAAAAATTAGAAATCAACTCTGAAATTAGGGAGGAAAAAGGTGCACTTGTTAGGTGGGTTAAAGCGCATAAAAAAGAGCTTATTCTTGCAGGTATTGGCGTGGTATCTATAACTGGTATTATTTTGGGGATAAAAAATAAAGATGCTATAAAGGAACTATGGGCTATCCTACAAAAGAATATATTAAAGGTATCTGCGGATACGACGGTAATAAAAGTCACTGAGAATTCAATCCCTATTATTCAATCTGTAAGTACCACAGATATAATTTCACTTCCAGTATCCAGTGAGTACAGAACTGAATTTGATGTAACAGGGCATGTACGTAATCTTTACAAGGGTTGGAGTACTTCCCCAGAAAAGTTGGCAACAGCAGCGGAATATGGCATCGAACTTCTACCAGGACAAACATGGGTTGAGAGCTATACCAAGGGTATTATAGCAGCATAAATCCAAACAAATTGGAGGGTGTAAAAATGTTGATTTTGGGTATTAATCGTATTTTGAAATGGGTTCAGATTACTACTGGATGGGGTAAATATACCTGCCCTACAAAAGAAATTAATGGAGAACTGCTATTCAAGTTTAAAAATGAATGGCATAAGGTAATTGATTTTACATCAGAGCACACAACAGAATTAATTTCGGAAGGTGGAAAGATTATTTCGAGAAAAATTAAAAAATAAGAAAGACCCCTCCTATAAAACCAGAGGGGTCTCTATTCTTCTATGCCAAGATTATATTTCCATTCTTAAAAACAAACTGTATATTATCATCTCTATAAACTGTCACACAGTCTACCATACTATTCCACAGACATGTATCAAATTCTGAAATCAAACCATTTTGTTTTTGCAACTCATCTAGGAAGATTCCCAAGTTTTTATGCCTAGTTATTTTATCTTTAATCTGTTCAGTCACAGTTTCCAATTCAGCTTTAGTAGCATCAAACTTTTCTACATGGTTATCGTATCTTCTTTGATATTCTTCTTGGTCTAGGGCAGTATGGGCATTTTCATTTATAATATTTTGTATTGAATCAGCTGTTTCTTGCAGTTCAGTCTGAAGGTTAATTTTTCTGTCCTCCAACTCATCTGTATTAAAGGCTGTGGTCTCTAGTATTTCAAAGTTAGCTATTATCTCATCCTTATCCTTTAAGAGTTTATTTGTAGCTTTTATAAATACCTTAAAGTCTTCTAGATTACATCCAATATCACCAGAACAACGAACCATTAGCCATACT
>CAZNEZ010000093.1:0-2854 GCA_964572475.1 uncultured Lachnospiraceae bacterium | reverse complement strand
TTGATTAATAATTGTTTTTTTAGTTGTTATGATATGTAATGGATGTATGTTGTTTTTCATAATAATACTCATACTCCTTCCATATTTAAATTTGCAAAATATCATCTAAACATCAATCTATTTTATTCCATAAATAATGTTACAATATAGTACTCATTTTCTGGTGCTTCGTCATCATAAATCATTGACCACACAATGTCCATACCATAACCAACAGTCTCTTGCAAACCATTTGCAATTTCATTGCCATGAATCATGTCTATATCTCCACATATACTCAAATATACGCCATTACACTTAGACATATCTGCACCCGATCTTGCTATAACATTACTAATTAACTCTCTACTATATGATGTGCTAGTTGAATCCGAAATGCCTATCTGTATCTTCTTGCTTTTATTAATCAAGTTTATTATTTCAGAAATATCCAGTCCTATTACGGAACCTAAATATGGTGCTGCAATTCCGTCAATAATTTGTTCTCTAAGCTTATTAATATCTGTTTGCACTTTCAGAAGATGGTTAATCTTTTTGTCTGTTATATCAATAAACTTTGCTGTTGCAGGCAAAACATTTGTATCAGCCTGTTCAATGTCACCAACCAAAATAAATAAATCAGAATTACTATCGCCACTTAACTGTGATAAACTGATTGCACCCACTTCTTCTGTATTGACATATCTGCTATTCAACTTGTCACATATTGCTTGCGTGTTTTTTCCACAAACAACTATTGTTATTTCATTATCAACTATCGATTTGTAATCATTAATCATTTTTTCTTCCTTCCATATTTCGTATATTTTCTCATCTACGAATCTTTTAATAAGAGAAATAATCAACATTTTTATAAATTTTTTTATCTTATGGTATTGAACTGATTAACTCACACAAATCAAAATATTGTTCTGAATTCTCATTAAGTTTTTCAATTACTTTAATAATGTATTCTTTCTTCAAGATAGGGGTATCTTCTCCTATATTTTCTTCTTTCTTCAAGGTAGGAATATCTTTTCTTATATTCACATCTTTCTGCCTGAGTGAGATACTTTCTCCCTCATTCTCATTACATTTATTTTCGTCCCATAGCTGTTTAAATCTTTCGATATAGTTTTCAGTTTTCATTCTTGCCGAAGGGTGATACATATTAAAAATTAAACATTCAAATTTATCACCATTTTCTATCTCCGTTTCAACTTTTAAAACAAAGTTTCTTTTTTCGTGTGATTCCCACTCTTCTCTATCATATAATCCACATATATCATCTACAAAAGTCCAATATGTACCGCAGCATACTATTATATCAGGTTTTAGTATACATATTTCTTGCATAATCTGTTTTTTATACTTATGTGCATATTTATTCAATATTTTCCAATCTACTGTTGAGCCTCCGCCACGCTTATTAATATTCATATACGCAACTTGCTTCAGGATTTCTATATCATCTGACTTAATATCATTCTGTATTATTCTTTGTATTCCTGCAATGCGCTTAAATATAATATTTCCTACATTATTTTCATCAATACATTGTTTAAACCAAAATTTCCCATTATCTACAGACTTTCCATCTTCCTGCAAAGTACTCGTATTGCCATTGGCCTCACGTAATAAATACAATACTTTTTTCTTATTTTCTGCATTTAACTGTTTCCATGTTTCCTCATTTACCATTCCGTCTGGAGTAAATGAGCCTTTTGCTATTCCTGTTTTTTCACATTTATACTCTTTGTCATTTTCCTGTTTTGTTTTCCAGTCATCAAAAAGTGTTTTCAACTGATCAGTTATACCATTTTCCATAATAACTTATTTCCTTTCTACACCTTATACTTTTCTGCCATTTCCCTTATGTTTTCTTTTATTCTTTCCCTTATATTTTCCGGTTCCAAGACCTCCACAAACTCACCATACTGCATTGCCCAGAAAACCATGGCCTGCTCACTGGAATTCACCTGAATTACAGCTTCATCCTCCGTTTCACTTCGCACGACAAAGTCAAGTCCAAACCAGTCTACTACTTCGCCCATTATACTTTTCTTGACTTTAAACTTAACTTTGCATACATTATCCGAAAACATATAAACATGCTCCGACATATGTTTAGGTATATTAAAACCGTATTTCATTCCTTCAATCTCGTTTATTAATCGGGATTTTTCACCGGTTATCTTAACCTCTGTCATCCTATCAATGCGATAATTTGATAGATTGTCATGATTATTCGTATTGCATATCATATATGGCTTATTGCTTATAATAACTCGATATGGACTGACAACATACTTTTTTTCTCTTCGAGGATGCATCTTTTTGTCTGTCCCATATGTATTATAAACAAACTCTATCTGTCTATTTTTACATATAGCCTCCTCAATTATCTCTATATTGGTAAATGCCTGTTTGTTCCCCGTATGATACAATTCTTTCACACTATAGGTGTGATTCATCTTATCTTCAAAATGCTTACTTCCTAAGCCCTTTAATTTTTCAATAAGAATCATGGCCTGATGTGCAGGTATTCCCTTTGCATATAGTACACTATCAATAAGCATGCGTAGCTCTACTTCTTCAAAATCCCTTTCAGCAAGATACCATCCCTTATCATTCTCTATTTCGTATCCCCATTCAATCAAACTGATAATATTGCTCTTAATAGACTTTCTATCACATACCATGCCATGTTCCCTATCAAGCAAATCTATTATCTCCTGTTGGGTCAATCTATGATCATAATCTGTATGATCTTTCAAAATCTGGAGTATTCCCATGGTCAGCATTTTTTTAGAACCCAGCGCATACATAAACATTCCTCACTTTCACCGATAAACTAATAATTTTATTATATATA
>CAZNEZ010000092.1:0-2990 GCA_964572475.1 uncultured Lachnospiraceae bacterium | reverse complement strand
AGACTATTCAAGCTAAAGCAGCAAGGCTAGGTTTTTCACTTATTAATAATCATCCATTTGCTGATGGGAATAAGAGAATAGGGATTTTAGTGATGCTGGTTTTCCTTGAAATGAATGGTATTGAGATTATATGTACAGATGAAGAATTGGTTGAGCTTGGATTAGGTGTAGCAGATAGCTCAGTAAGTTATAAGGATTTATTAAATTGGATAATTGACCACAGTTAATAAAAAGCTTGGCATAATATGAAGACACCAAGCTTTTTATTTTACCATAATTTAAAGAGATATATCTAACATCAAATAAATTTTGTGGGTCAAACTGATACAGTGAGTCGTATAATAAATAGTGGACAGACTATCTTAATATTATGGTAGAATAGTAGATAATAACCCTTATTTTAATATTAATAATATATAGGAGTGTGGAATATATGGAGAAGACCTCAAGTAAACATTATGATTTCTATTATTTTAAAGGTTCTATTGCAGAAAGGGATATTAATAAAATTGTTAATTTGCAGGAAAAATGTTTTAAGGAAATATGTATTTTATTAGGAATACAACCAAGGATTAGAATTCAATACTATCTATTGGATACACCAGAATTAGTGGGAGAAATATATGGAGATAATGAACCATGTAATGGATTTGCAAGTCCTCCTGATAAGATTTATGCAGTTTATAATGATGAAATTAAATGTATTGGACACCATGAAGATGCCCATATACTTTCGTATACTATTAATAG
This sequence comes from uncultured Lachnospiraceae bacterium, assembly GCA_964572475.1. Lineage (GTDB taxonomy): Bacteria > Bacillota > Clostridia > Lachnospirales > Lachnospiraceae > CAZNEZ01. The sequence continues at coordinate 2,240 of CAZNEZ010000092.1, read as the reverse complement.
ACCCAAATCAAACTTTATTAGAGAAGGATTAGCCATGTATTTTGATAAATATTGGTGGAATAGAACAAATGAAGAATGGGTTCGACTATATTTAAATGAAAACAAATATGTGGAAATCTCTAAATTATTATTAAATGATACTTTTTTCAATTATTCTGATTCTATAACATATCCTATAGCAGGTGCATTTACAAAATTTTTAATTGATAATTATGGCATTGATAAATATATAATGTTATATAAGTATATAGGGGAAGATTTTGTAAAAAAAATTGAAGAAACTTATGGAGAAAAAATAAAGAGTATTGAGGGAAAATTTATTTTATCTGTGGTAGATTAGAATAATTTTAAAAGCAAAAGGAAGACCATACTATTGGTTTCCATATGGTTTTGATAAGGATGGAATACCTGTGTATTTTGAATTATATCCCAATGCTCTAAGGGAAGTATCAGAGGGAAAGATGGGTAGTATCTATGAAGTTGAAGCTGATGAAAAAGGTGTGCTTCCATTTAAAAATATTCCTTGTGCTAGATTGGGTACGGTTTGAAGTGACCCCTTAATAGTGCACAATTTAGGTACAGTTAATTTATTAGATTTTTTTTATTTATTTAATTGTTTTTGTTTATATAGGTTTGGGGGCATGCCCCCAAATTTTTTTTGTGGTCTATAATTTATATAATAATTCATATACTCTTCTGTTATTTGCTGCACATCATTTAAATCTTTAATTTTATTTTTCATAAGATATATAGTTTCACATTTATAATGTCCAAAAAAGCTTTCTGCCTTTGCATTATCCCAGCAGTTGCCTCTTCTTGACACAGCAGCTTCGCAAAGGTACCGGGTACCGCCCGACTTTTGTCGAAACTTGCGATAATGTAAAAAATGAACACCTCACAGGTAGAAATACTTGTGGGGTGTTTTTCCTTTTCATATCATAGACAAATTATGATATAATATGAATATACAAAGAAATTAGAAAGAGGTGGGATCATGGAATTAAATATTAGACCATCATCAGATTTAAGAAATAAATATAATGAAATTTCTAAGCAGTGTAGGGAAACTAGAGAGGCTGTTATTATTACTGTAAATGGTCGAGGTGATACAGCTGTTCTTGGATTGCAGGATTATAAGCAAATGAAAGCTGAGTTAGAATTACTCAGAACTCTTGCGGAAGCAGAAGATGATGTACAAAGTGGAAAAGTTGGTTCAATGCAAGAATCCTTTGATAATCTTCGTGAATCTCTAGTGAAGAGGAAGAATGAAAGTGTATAAGATTCTAAGAACAGATAAGGCTGAAGATCAGCTGAGAGATATAATATTCTATATAGCAGATGATTCAGGGAATATTGATATTGCTCTTAGGTATTTGGAGAAAATAGAAACAGCTATTAATCGTCTACAAGAGTTTCCTAACTCAGGAGGTATACCTAGATATTCTATTTTAAAAAAGCAAGGATACAGAGTAGTAATTGTAGAAAAACATCTTGCATTTTATAAAGTAAATGAAGAAGATAAAACAGTTATTATCTATGCAATAGTTGATGGAAGAAGAGAATATAAAAATTTAATATAGTTAGGATTTGGTATCCAAGCTACCGCACAAAGGTATCAGGTATCACCCGACTTTTGTTGAAACTTCGATAAGCTAAAAATGAACATCTCATAGGTATAAATACTAAATACTAATGAGATGTTTTTGCTTGTAAATAGAGTAAAAAAATGATAATATTTAATTAGAATTATCAGAAATTATAGAAAACAGTAGTTAGGGGGGGTCAATAAATGGTGAAAGAGAAAAGAATCTGGTATCCGGGTGCAGTCTATCATATTACGAATAGGGGCAATAGGAGAGCAGATATATTTAGGGATGGTGAAGATTATCAGGTTTATCTTACAATTCTAGAGCAAACCATGGACAAGTATCCTTATATATTATATTCCTATTGCCTTATGACTAATCATATTCATCTTCAATTAGAAACCAAGGATGTTGAGATTTGGCATATTATGAGATATATCAATTTATTATATACTAAATACTTCAATAATAAATATAATTTTGTAGGCCATTTATTTCAAGGAAGATATAAATCTGAAATTATAGAAAACGATACATATAATCTTGAAACTAGTAGATACATACATCTAAATCCAGTGAAGGCCAATATGGTAACTACTCCAATTGAATATAAATGGAGTAGTTATGATATATATATGGGACAGAGAAAAAGTG
>CAZNEZ010000091.1:0-3005 GCA_964572475.1 uncultured Lachnospiraceae bacterium | reverse complement strand
TTAATCTTGTAGCAACGCCACCCATTGTTTCAATGCTTAATGATAATGGTGTAACATCAAGAAGTAAGATTTCACCTGCACCTGCATCACCAGCTAATTTACCCCCCTGAATTGAAGCACCAATAGCAACACATTCATCTGGGTTAAGTGTCTTAGAAGGTTCCTGATTTGTTAACATCTTAACTTTATCCTGAACAGCAGGAACACGAGTTGAACCACCAACTAATAATACTTTTCCAAGCTCGCTTGCTGTAATTCCTGCATCTCTTAATGCATTCTGTACTGGTGTAGCTGTTCTCTCAACAAGATCATGTGTTAATTCATCAAATTTAGCTCTTGTAAGATTCATATCAAAATGCTTTGGACCTTCAGCTGTTGCTGTAATGAAAGGAAGATTAATATTAGTTGTAGCTGCTGATGATAACTCTTTCTTTGCCTTTTCAGCTGCTTCTCTAAGTCTCTGAAGTGCCATCTTATCTGTTGATAAATCAACTCCTTCAGCTTTCTTAAATTCTGCTAATAAGTAATCAGTAACCTTCTGGTCAAAATCATCTCCACCTAATCTGTTATCACCAGATGTTGATAATACTTCAATAACTCCATCACCAATTTCAATGATAGATACATCAAATGTACCACCGCCTAAATCATATACCATGATTTTCTGCTCTTTTTCATTATCAAGGCCATATGCTAAAGCTGCTGCTGTAGGCTCATTGATTATTCTCTTAACATCAAGTCCTGCAATCTTTCCTGCATCCTTAGTTGCCTGTCTCTGAGCATCATTAAAATATGCTGGTACTGTAATAACTGCTTCTGTAACCTTCTCACCAAGATAGCTTTCTGCATCTGCCTTTAACTTCTGAAGAATCATTGCTGATATCTCCTGTGGTGAATATTTTTTATCGTCAATAGCAACTTTATAGTCTGTTCCCATCTCTCTCTTAATTGAAGAAATTGTTTTTTCAGCATTTGTAACTGCCTGACGTTTTGCTGGTTCACCTACAAGTCTTTCACCTGTTTTTGTAAATGCTACTACTGATGGTGTTGTTCTTATTCCCTCTGTGTTAGCGATTACTACTGGTTTTCCACCTTCCATAACTGCTACACATGAATTAGTTGTTCCTAAATCGATTCCTATGATTTTACTCATGATTTTTTCCTCCTATATTTAAAATAATTAGTTTGCGACTTTTACCATACTATGACGCACTACGCTGTCTCTGTAGGTATATCCTTTTTGAAACTCTTCTGCAACAATATTCTCACCAAAGCTCTCATCTTCAATATGCATTACAGCATTGTGTAGATTTGGATCAAATTCATTACCAACTGCTTCAATTGGTTTAACACCAGCCTCTTCAAGCGATTTAATTAATTGTTTAAAAACTTTATCCATTCCATCAACAAATGGATCTGACTTTTGCTCTTCTGATAATCCTGCAAAGCCTCTTTCAAAGTTATCTACCACAGGAAGAATTCTTTCTACGATATCTTTAGCTCCGATTTCATACATTGCTGCCTTTTCTTTTTCAGTTCTTTTTCTGAAATTATCAAATTCTGCAAATGATCTTTTATATTTATCTGTAAGCTCTTCTATCAGCTGGTCTTTCTTATCTTTCTTTTCTTTTTTATCCTTCTTCTTGGCAGCTTTTTTATCATCTACCTCTGCTTCTTCAACACTAGCTGTATCTGTGTCATCAGTAGATTCTGCATTGATATTGTCTGTTGCTTCATCTGTAACAGTATCTTCGATATCCTCATTGATATCTTCATTCTTAATATTATCTTCCGCCACGTTTACGCCACCTTTCCTAAGTCTTTTTAAACGCTTCATTCAATTGTTCCTTAACTGTCTTTAGCGTCTCTACGACTTTCTCATAATCCATTCTTTTAGGACCAATAATACCTATTGTTCCTTTAACTCCATCTTGAAGTTCATAAGTTGCAGTTACAACACTACAATCTTTCATTGTATTAACTGGAGTTTCATTTCCTATATATACTTGAATACCTTTATTGTCGCCTTCTTCTAGCCTATCTGAAATAAGATTCGTCAAAAGCTGTTTTTCTTCCAAGGTACATATAAGCTCACTTGCACGCTTGCTCTCACTCAATTCCGGATACTTGAATATGTTCGTTGCGCCACTAGTATAAATCTCTAAATCATCTGCTGACTTAATAGCATCTACTACTGCTTCCAGAACACTTTTAACAAGCTTCATATGACTTCCGGCCTGACCTGTCATCTGTGAAACAATACTCATATTAATTTCATCTAATGTCAGTCCACTTAATGAATTATTAAACAAAATGTTAAGTTTAAGAATCTCTTCTGAAGTAAGCTCTTCTTCAACATCAATCATATTGTTCTTAATAATATTGCCTTCAACTACAACTACGCAAAGCATTTTTTCAGGTTCAACCTGAGACATCTGAATAAATTTAACTTTATTCCTATGTGACTGAGGAGTCGTTATCATAGTGGCATAATTAGTATTAGTTGCTAATAATTTTGCCATGTTCTGAAGCAAATCCTCAACCTTGTCAACCTTTTTAATAAGGAATTGTTTCATTTCGTCAACTTCCTTTTCACGGAAATTTAACTCTTTTTCCTTTTCCTCCATCATATTGTCAACATATAATCTATATCCTTTATCTGAAGGAATACGTCCTGCTGAAGTGTGGGGCTGGAGTATATATCCCAGTTCTTCGAGATCAGCCATCTCGTTTCTAATAGTAGCTGAACTTAGATTAAGATCCGCATACTTCGATATCGTTCGTGAGCCTACAGGTTCACCAGTTTCCAGATAATTCTGAATAACTGCTTTTAGAATCTTTAGTTTTCTATCATCTAATTCCATCTGCCACCTTCCTTCCTATGTAGAATAGTAGTTTTTTTGAATTGTTAGCACTCGACTTTGAAGAGTGCTAATATTCATGTAATTAAAATATCACTTTGCAATATATTTGTCAACACCTAAATAAAAAATATTACAAATAAT
>CAZNEZ010000090.1:0-3049 GCA_964572475.1 uncultured Lachnospiraceae bacterium | reverse complement strand
AGTGATTTCTTGAAATTAGTACTTGACAGGAGGTCACTTCATAACAGAAAGGCGACGAAGTGAAAGAAAAATTCAGAAAAATAATGGCAAGCGGGGGATGGACATTAATTATAGCTACATTAGCAATAGGCGCATATCTGTTAGTAGTTCAATTTGCTGATAATTTATTCTATAAAAATGTAACTAATAATATTAATATTACTGTAAATGATGATGGAGAGCTTGCAGTTAATTATGAATATGATGATGGAGATATTTATATTTTATGGGAAACTGATGGTGGAAATATTAAGCCTGTTAAAGAAGATAATATATTTAAAGAACAAAATACAGATGATAATAATTGGTATTGTGCATATACAGATGTTAATGATTCAGTAAAATGGAACTCGTCTGATGCTGATGGTAATAATTATAAAACAGCAACAGTCAGAGCAATAATTTATCAGAAGTCGGAAGATCAGGATGTATTCTATATAAATGATTATATTAAAGATGTATCAATTACAGTGACATATAAAGACGGAAAAGTTGAAAAATCAGATGACAGAGTATTTTCCTGCCCAATCAGGGAGGGAGTAGATAATGACTGGAATCAGATATATGTCGTTCAAAACTCTGAAAATGGAGATAAGACTCTTAAATACAGAACATCTAAACTTATATCAACAAATGATGTTTTAGTATTATGTTGGAAATCAGACGCAGCGGTACTTGCAGAAACGGATCAGGTATCAGGTTCTGCTCCATATTATGGAGTAATGAATAGTAATAAGAATAAAAACGAGCTGAGAGCTATTAATGAAATAACAGTAAAACGAGGAGATATATCTGGAGATATTAAAGTTGAAGCATTTTTAGTAGATGAGTCTGTATATAAAAATGAAGAGATTAAAGAAACAGATAAACAGTATATAGCGACTATAAATATTACAGATGAAAAATAATTTATTAAAAATGATATAAGAATATATTAGCATGGAGGCAATATGAGAACAATAAATACAGAAGAAGTTATTAATAACATTAAGGAAATGTGTATAGAGGCAACTCATTTTCTATCAGAAGATATGAAAAAAGCTTTAAGCAACGCAGAAGAAAAAGAAGAGTCAACTCTTGGAAAACAGATACTTGAACAATTACAGGAAAATCTTGAAATAGCAGGAAAGGATATGATTCCTATATGCCAGGATACAGGTATGGCAGTAATATTTATAGAAGTTGGACAAGATGTTCATATAGAAGGCGGACTACTTGAAGAAGCTATAAATGAAGGAGTTAGAAGAGGATATGTTGATGGCTTTTTAAGAAAATCAGTAGTAGATGATCCTATAATAAGAAATAATACAAAGGATAATACACCTGCAGTTATTCATTATAGTATTGTAGCTGGAGAAAATATCAAGATAACACTGGCACCAAAAGGTTTTGGAAGTGAAAATATGAGTAGGGTATTTATGCTTAAACCTGCAGATGGTATTGAAGGTGTAAAAGATGCAGTTCTTACAGCTGTAAAAGATGCTGGACCAAATGCCTGCCCTCCAATGGTGGTAGGAGTAGGTGTAGGTGGTACATTTGAAAAATGTGCAATATTGGCTAAAAAAGCTCTCACAAGAGAAGTCGGAGTACATTCAGATATAGAATATGTAAAGAATTTAGAGGAAGAGTTACTTACTAAAGTTAATAATCTTGGAATAGGACCAGGTGGACTTGGCGGAACTCAAACAGCATTTGCAATAAATATAGAAACATATCCTACACATATAGCGGGACTTCCAGTTGCTATTAATATCTGTTGTCATGTAAACAGACATGTTACAAGAGTAATATAAAACAATTATTTATATGATTAGATTAAATACATTATATAGAAGAAACTAGTTTATATAATATAACAAATACAAATATTTAAAAGAAATGAGGATAAAATGGATAGATATATAAATGCACCTATATCAGATGAAGATGCTAAATCATTAAAATCGGGAGATTATGTATATATTACGGGTACAATATATACAGCAAGAGATGCAGCACACAAAAGAATGAGTGAAACATTAGATGAAAATAAACAACTACCATTAGATGTAAAGAATAATATTATATACTATATGGGACCATCACCAGCAAGGGAGGGTAGAGCCATAGGTTCAGCTGGACCAACAACTGCAAGCAGAATGGATAAGTATACTCCTAGATTGTTGGATATGGGTTTAAAAGGAATGATTGGCAAGGGTAAAAGAAGTAAGGATGTTATTGATGCAATAATTAGGAATGGTTCAGTATACTTTGCTGCAGTGGGAGGGGCTGGAGCAATCCTATCAAAGTGTATAAAAAGTAGCACTGTTATAGCTTATGATGATCTTGGGACAGAAGCCATAAGAAGATTGGAAGTAGAAAACTTTCCAGTAATAGTAGTAATAGATTCAAATGGTGAGAATCTATATGAGACTTCTATAATTCAGTATAGAAAATAGAACATTGGATAAGATATAGAAGTAAATTAAGATAGAAAAAGATATTATAAGTAACAAGTGATACAAAAGTACAAAATAATGCAAAAAAGCGATTGACAATCATAGTAGCATAAAGTATAATATTCTTTGCGTCACGGTACGCGATAATTTAATAGATTAGTAAAAGAATTCAGGAGAAATACTCAAGAGGCTGAAGAGGCGCCCCTGCTAAGGGTGTAGGTCGTTTGCGCGGCGCGAGGGTTCAAATCCCTCTTTCTCCGCTTTTTAACTTCTCTATGTTGTTAAAATACTTTCTTAGAAAATAAAAAAGTTGTTGACAAAGTATGACAAATAAGTTATACTAAATATCCACCCTCGAGAGAGCGGTGAAACAAAATAAAAAAGTTTCAAAAAGTTGTTGACAAACACAAATGACTATGATAAACTATAGAAGTTGTCGCTGAAGACAACAGATAAGACAAAAAAGTCCTAGACTATTGATTTAGCGGGGTTTGAGCCTTATAAGAACTTTTGAAAAACTTATGAACATTGAAAACTGAACAGTAATTAACCATCCCTGAAATTTCTTGAAA
>CAZNEZ010000089.1:0-3346 GCA_964572475.1 uncultured Lachnospiraceae bacterium | reverse complement strand
TGGCTCAGTCGGTAGAGCGTCGCCTTGGTAAGGCGGAGGTCACGGGTTCGATTCCCGTTAGCAGCTTTTTGCATGCCCTACTTTCTAAGTTCTGCACACTTACTCTTTATTCTCTGAATAGCGTTATCTATAGACTTTGGCGACTTTCCCATCAAACCTGCAATCTCAGTATATGACATCCCATCAATATAGAATTTTAATACTGTATTTTCCATAGCGCTAAGGCTGTCTCTCAGTTCCTTCTCCAGATTGTAAAGATTCTCTTTATTGATAAACAATGTTTCTGGATTAGTTGCAACCTCTGAAGTACTATCACTTAATAGATTACCAGACTGACCTTCTGCATCATCCGCCGAATATAGGGATATGTAACTGTTAAGAGGACCGTGTTTCTTACGATTAGAAGCATTTATGGCAGTATAAATCTGTCTGTTAACGCATAGTTCAGCAAATGTAAAAAATGATACATTCTTATTCTCGTCATAATCTCTAATGGCCTTATATAGTCCAATCATTCCCTCTTGAATAAGGTCATCAGTATCACCGCCAATAAGGAACATAGCTCTGGCTCTTTTTTTTACATAATTCTTATACTTTTCAAGAAGATAATCTGTTATCTCTTCGTTGCCATCTCTTTGCATACCGATAAGTTTCTCATCAGCATACATTGAATATTTATCAGCTAATATCATATTGACAGTCCTCCTTCCTATTATACAAAAAGTTTACTGCATCCTCTGTCTTAAAGCTTCATATGCAAGAACACCTGCTGCCACAGAAGCATTAAGAGAATCAATATCACCTTTCATAGGAATTGAAGCTACAAAATCACATTTTTCTTTAACAAGTCGGCTTACACCTTCACCTTCATTTCCTATAACAAGTCCAAGTGGACCTTTCATATCAACCTTGTACATAATCTCTCCACCCATATCAGCACATACAAACCACATACCTTTTTTCTTAAGTTCTTCTATAGTGTTAGATATATTAGTAACCTTAGCAACTGGAGTATAATTAACTGCACCTGCTGATGTTCTTGCAACCGTTGCAGTAAGTCCAACTGCACGACGTTTTGGAATAATAATTCCATGAACTCCACAAAGATTTGCCGTTCTAAGAATAGCTCCAAGATTATGAGGGTCTTCAATATTATCAAGTACAAAAATAAATGGAGGCTCACCCTTTTCCTCAGCTATTTTAAGAATATCTTCAACTTCTGCATATTCATAAGCTGCTGCTGACGCAATGACTCCCTGATGTGTTCCTGTAACAGACATCTGGTCAAGCCTTTCCTTAGTCACATAGTTAATTATAGTATCTCCCTTTTTGGCTTCTCTGACAATAGTACTCACAGGACCATCATGGCAGCCATCTAAAACATAGAGTTTATCAATAGTTTTTCCAGCTCTAAATGCCTCAATAACAGCATTTCTTCCTTCAATTGTAAATTCTTCGTATCTCATTTTTCTCCATTCCAGCGCTATTTATCGCTACATTGTTCAGACTCAGCATGTAACTTAAGACCATCCTTAATAAGCTGCATCATTCTGGTTGACTGTTTCGTAAGGTATAGATATCCCATAAGAGCTTCAAATCCAGTGGCTGTTCTGTAATCAACAACTGATGCATTCTTGGCACTTGTACATGATTTGGCATTTCTGCCCCTTTTATATATCCTGTGTTCTTCTTCTGTTAGCTCGTCCATCAAAAACATAATCATATTAGCCTGAGTCTTTGCATTTACAAGAGCACTCGTTCTCTGATGCAGCTTATTAACCTGTGAATTACCCTCTGCCACTACAAGAGTACGAATCACAAGTTCATATATTGCATCTCCAATATAAGCAAGGGTAAGCGGTGAATAAGTCAATATATCTATATCACATGATTCCATCTGATTCTTAATCTGTTCGTAAAGGTCTACGCTCTCTTCCATTTAACTCCCTCTCTGGTATCTTCAAGAATAATACCCTGTGCAAGAAGAGTATCTCTTATCTCATCGGCTTTTGCAAAATCTTTATCTTTTCTAGCCTGTTGTCTTGCATCAATCATTTTCTGAATATCTTCATCAAGAATCTCAATCTTTTTTTCAGTAATAATTCCAAGAATATCACAAAGTGAAGTAATTCTAGATTTTATAGCTTCGATATATTCTTTAGAATTTTCTCCATTTAATTGGGTATTAGCAAATTTAACAAGCTCAAATACTGCTGCTACTGCATCTGCAGTATTAAAATCATCTTCCATAGCTTCTTCAAACTTAGTAACAAATATCTTAGTTTTTTCAAATTCAGTTGATTCATCAGAGCTCATCTTATCTTCAGTTTTGTTCTCAGCTAAATGAGTTAGATTGTCAACGGCTGTAAGAATTCTTTCGAGTCCATTCTTAGAAGCTTCCATAAGGTCAGCACTAAAGTTAAGTGGACTTCTATAATGTGCACTAAGCATAAAGAATCTTAATACCTGAAGGTCATATTTCTCACTAATATCTCTTACTGTAAAGAAGTTACCAAGAGATTTTGACATCTTCTTATTATCAATATTAAGAAATGCATTATGCATCCAATACTTAGAAAACTGACAGCCATTGGCAGCTTCACTCTGTGCAATCTCATTCTCATGATGTGGAAATACAAGGTCCTCTCCACCGGCATGAATATCTATCTCATCTCCAAGATACTTCTTAGCCATTACAGAACATTCAATATGCCAGCCTGGACGGCCATCACTCCATGATGACTGCCAATAAGGTTCACCTTCTTTTTTAGGTTTCCATAATACAAAATCAAGTGGATCTTCTTTATTCTCACCACCAGCCACTTTGATATCTCTGTGTCCAGCTTCCAAATCATCAATATTCTTTTTAGAAAGCTTTCCATAGTCAGAGAACTTTCTAGTTCTAAAATATACAGTTCCATTAGCATCATATGCGTAACCCTTGTCAATCAGAGTTTTTATCATCTCTAACATTCCTGGAATTTCTTCCGTAGCAAGTGGATGCTTTGTAGCCTCTTTAACATTTAATGCTTTCATATCCTTTTTGCATTCTTCTGTATATCTCTTAGCTATTTCATCGGCTGTTACTCCTTCTTCAATAGCTTTAGCAATTATTTTATCATCTACATCTGTAAAATTAGTTACATAGTTAACTTCATATCCCTTATATTCAAGGTATCTTCTAACAGTATCAAACACTATCATTGGTCTTGCATTACCAATATGGATAAGATTGTATACAGTAGGTCCGCATACATACATCCTTACCTTTCCCTCTTCAATTGGTACAAATTCATCCTTACTCTTTGTTAATGTATTAAATATCTTCATGTGTCATTTCCTTTCT
>CAZNEZ010000088.1:0-3402 GCA_964572475.1 uncultured Lachnospiraceae bacterium | reverse complement strand
AATCCCTCGCTCATCATAAACCGATGCACCGCTGTCGGCACCACATCGGATGGCATGGATGATGCTGTCCAGACAGTTATGACCCAGTGCGAATTGTGGACAGATAGCGTTATGGAAACGGATTGATATATCGAACATTTCCCATAAAAACTGCCGGAGAAATCACATAATATTGTGTGGTGACTTCCGGCAGTTTTTATTTTTGCAAAAAGAAATCAATTCGGAAAATTCATAATAGGTTTCTTTTTATTTCTCTACACTGACAAACTATCCCAAGTCAAGTCGGAAGACTTGACTTTACACACAACGCTCCCCACCCCGCTTGTGTTACGATACTGCTATTTTTCATCAAAATTGGTGTTACAATACTGCTACAAAACTCTGCATGTATTCTACATGGAGGCCTGTATTTTTTTCAATGTCATTTTCTACACTACTGTAGGATCTAATAAAAATTCAATAAGCCCTATATTTAATATACCATTATCATCATACCATCTTTTTCGAATATCTTTTCTTACTATAATCTTTGGAAAACTATCTCCTGTTAATGAAAATGGGCGAAGTTCCTGTGTTATTTTTTCGTCAGTTCCAAGAGCAAATGCTGATTGAATATAGGTTTTCTTACCACTAGCATTTACAACAAAATCTATTTCTCTCGGTACTCGTACTGAATTGTTGTTTTTATTCTGTTCTCTGGCATATACTACACCTACATCCACAGAAAACCCCCTTATGATTAATTCGTTATAAATGATGTTCTCCATAATATGAGTCATCTCCTGCTGTCTAAATCCTATTCTTGCATTTCTAAGTCCTATATCCTCACAGTAAAACTTATATGGATAATCAAAATATGATTTGCCCCTCACATCATATCTTTTTGCTTCTGAAAAGAGGAATGCATCTTCTAGAAAATGAATGTATGAGGTTACCGTATTCTGAGATATTTTCATATTCTTCTTAGAATTAATGGTATCTGCTATCTTTTTGGGGTTTGTTAATGAACCGATAGACGAAGCAAGCAAATCAAGAATATTCTCTAATGCATCTTCCCTCATTAATTTATTTCGTTCAATAATATCTTTCAGATATGTTTCACGAAACAACGATTCGAGATATTTCATTTTTGATGCATCATCTGGTCGTGTTATGACAAATGGCATTCCACCATAAAATGCATATTGATCAAATGCATCCTCTTTATCGCCCTCTACTACGGAATAGTATTCTCCAAAAGATAACGGATGAACATGTACCTCATCACTTCTCCCACGAAATTCAGTAAGGATATCACTTGATAGCATTTTGGAATTACTACCCGTTACATAAACATCCAGATTCTCTGCTTCTCTTAATTCATTCAGCACATCGTAGAATGTAATATTTTTTCCTTCTGGCGAATATGGATTAGGCACTTCATCTGACATTTGTATTTCATCAATAAATAAATAGAATTTTTCATCTCTATTTTCAATTATTTTTGAAATAAAAGAAGATAATTCTAATGGATTTCTAAATCGAATATCTTTAATTAAATCTAATTGAATAGAAATAATATTACTTTCCTTCACTCCGTCCTGTATAAGGTAATTCTTATAAATTTTTCCTAATAGATAAGACTTACCACACCTTCTAATGCCAGTTATTACTTTTATCTGACCATCCCATTGATAAGACAGTAATTGATTCAAATATTGATCTCTTTTTATTTCTTTCATAATTACCTCCATTGAAAACTTATGCCTTATTAGTCTTTACTTTTCAATTTATTATATACCAATATTAAAAACAAATCAATCTTATCTCTGAAAACTTCTGCCGGTTTGGTCTATAATATTCATTGTGCAATGTAAAAAACTTCACTAATAAATCAACTAATCCCAAACATTGAAGATAACGAATTTACATTCACTGCATTCTCTAATTGTTGTTTTAATACAATTACATGAAACACTGACTACATAGGAATCGTGTCTTGTAAAGCGGTTCGCTTGCTTTCTTTAACACTTTAAATCCGTCTCCAAATAAACCCATGTTTATCTACCTCTCTTTCTTGTATTAGCACCAGTCGGGACTATCCCGGCTGATGCCTGAAATGTCCCGACCTAAGAGGTCAGTAATGTTTTTATTTTATCTGCACATACTATAGTTATAAGGATCTTTTTCCATTCACTTTACGGCCATTTAACCTGAATTGCCATTGACTATATAACAATATTCAGGTATAATTTTGTTATATCAAAGGAGGTGTTCCTATGCCAACCATTAAATCAAGTGCAGATTTGCGCAATAATTATAATGAAATATCCACTATATGCCACAACTATGCTGAACCAGTTTTTATTACCAAAAATGGTAAAGGCGATTTAGCTGTTATGAGCATTGAATTTTATGAAGAACTAAACAGCCGATTTGAATTATACGGACTGATAAAAGAAGGGATGGATGATATTGCAGATGGCAATACACGCCCATTTTCTGAGGCCATTTCTTCCATAAGGAGCAGACGCAATCGATGAGTTATGATATTCACATCACAACAGCTGCTGAGCGTGATCTTGCTGGTGCCTCAGACCATATAGAATTCATTTTAAAGAACCCAAAAGCTGCTGATGATTTATTAGATGAAGCTGAAAAGCAGATTCTTTCACTAACTGAATACCCTGAAAGATACAGACTCGTAGAAGACCCTGTTTTATCTTCCTGGGGCATTCGTTTTGTTCTTGTAAAAGGATATCTTGCTTTTTACACTATTTCTGAAGAAACCAATCGTGTTATTATTGTTCGATTTCTATTTCAGAAAAGTAACTGGGCATCCATCTTGCGTCATGGAATTTCATTAGAATAATCTGTAGACCTGTCTTTTATGGCAGGTCTATTTTAATGCATATACTTATATGCCATGATTCCTGCTACCGCTGCCACGATAACGCTAATCAGTCCAAATAACATTCTCTTAGTCTTTTTCTTCATAACTTCAAATTCCTCCGTATTCTTTGCCTGTTGCTTTGTGTCATTGTCCTCTGTTACCTTTACTGCATCTTTCTTTCCAGCTTTCTGCTTTCCCTTTTTCTCCTTACCTGTTGAAAACTCCTCCATGTGCAATATTCTGCAATTGCAAGTTCTCCCTCCGTTGACAAATAAGTAAGCGGTTTATTAGAAAACATGAACTTCAGCTTCTTTCCCATATACTCATAAAAGTCCATCCCGTTATAGGAATAGAATCCGCCAAGTGCGATTGGTGCTACACAAGGAATTGCAACATAAGCCGTCCTGTTACCCCTTTAATAAGATACGACTTTACCTTCTCCCCATACAAATACTTATCATTCTCTCTAACTACCCCCTCTGGTGTCAAGTAATTGCTACAAACTTTTGTAACTTTTTTAGCACGCAAAG
>CAZNEZ010000087.1:0-3595 GCA_964572475.1 uncultured Lachnospiraceae bacterium | reverse complement strand
CTAAGAAGTCTCTACATAATAGCAAATATTACGGAAAAATGCAACTTAATTCTCTACACACTCTAGCTTACTTACCGATACTTCATAAGCAATATGCTTCTCCGTCTCTTCCTCGTTAATCTTTTTAACATATTCTCTGCTCTGAACTCTTCCCCATATCTGAACTCTCGTTCCAACTTCAAATCCTGAAGCAAATCTAGCATTCCTTCCCCATGCAATGCATGGAATATAGTCTGATTTGCCATAAGGTCTGTTTACAGCGATAAGAAGATCTGCAATCTCTCTTCCAAGAGGTGTCTTCCTATAGATAGGTGCCTTGCAAATAAATCCATCTAAGAATATCTGATTAGTCTTACCTTCATCAAGATTCTCCTCAATGAATTCCCACTCTCTAACAAAAATTGATAATACCAGCTTATTCCTTGTTCCGTCATGTCTGTTGTATGAGCGAAACTGACCAACTGCCTCAACATGTCTTCCGATACAATTCTGGCTAACATCAACCAGTCTTTCTGATACCATAAGTGGTATCACATCTGACATGTCACTAAGTCTGCTTACAGATACATCGACGATGTAAAATCCCTCCCCGAATACTTCGTGACTGAACTTGAACTCTGAAATTACCTCCCCTATAATACTAACTCTGTTACTTTCGATTACCTTATCTACCATAGTATCTCTCCCTTCTAGGTGTGTTTTTTGATATTCTTTATCTATATTATGTATATTCATAATATTCATCTTTAGAACTCCTTTTTTTAAATTTGTTGAAAAAGTTTTTCGGTTGATATATATTTAGAACAGATACAAAATATAAAAGTATCTTATTTTAACATATTATAGCAGAAAGGTGACAACTTTATGAACTTTATAGAAAAATCATATGAAAACTTATCGACAGCAGTTATCGACAAATTTCGACTTAGAGGTATCAAAGGCTACTATTGCAGCAATAAAGAAGACGCTTTAAAGATGGCATTATCACTTATACCCTCTGGTTCTTCAATAGCTTGGGGAGGTTCGGAATCCATTAAAGAGATTGGTCTTATTGATGCTGTTAAAACTGGTGACTACACATTTTATGACAGAGCTGAAGCTAATACTCCAGAAGAAAAATCTGCTATGTATGCTAAACATGTAACTTCAGACTTTTTCTTATGTAGCTCTAACGCAATTACCTACGATGGTAAACTTATTAATATAGATGGAACAGGAAATCGAACTGCATGTATGATTCATGGCCCCAAAAATGTAATTGTAATAGCTGGAATGAACAAGGTAGTTGCAACCGAAGAAGCTGCCATTAATCGTGCAAGTAATGTTGCTGCTCCTCCTAATGGTTTACGTCTAAGTCTTAATACACCTTGTACAAATCTTGGCAGATGTACTGACTGTTTAGTTGATGACTGCATGTGTTGTGCTACCGTTATAATAAGGAAGTCTAAACCATCTGGAAGAATAATAGTAATTCTAGTTGGGGAAAATCTGGGATATTAATTTTATATACAAATATTACAGCATAATATATAAGAAAAATCACCATAATATAGTAGTGCTTCAAAAAAAAAACTTGTAATTTGCGAAAAGTGTGATAAACTGTACACTGTTGTAATTTTATTAGAAGAGTCAGAAAGAGGTCAAAACCATGAAAACTAAAAGAGAAGACGTAAGAAACATTGCAATTATTGCCCACGTTGATCACGGTAAAACAACACTTGTAGACGAATTACTTAAACAAAGCGGTACTTTCCGTGCAAACCAAGAGGTTGCTGAACGTGTCATGGATTCAAATGACATTGAAAAGGAACGTGGTATCACTATCCTTTCAAAGAATACAGCAGTAAACTATAATGGCATTAAAATCAATATTATCGACACTCCGGGTCATGCTGATTTCGGTGGTGAGGTTGAACGTGTTCTTAAAATGGTTAATGGTGTTGTCCTTGTTGTAGATGCTTATGAAGGTGCTATGCCACAGACAAAATTCGTTCTTAAGAAGGCATTAGAGCTTAATTTATCAGTTATTGTATGTATTAACAAGATTGATAAACCAGAAGCCAGACCAACAGAAGTAATAGATGAAATCCTTGAATTGTTTATGGAGCTTGATGCTTCAGACGATCAGCTTGACAGTCCATTTGTATTTGCATCAGCAAAAGCAGGTCATGCTGTGCTTGAAATTGATGATACACCAACAAATATGATTCCTTTATTTGAGACCATTATCAATCATATTCCTGCTCCAGAGGGTGATCCTGATGCAGATACACAGGTTCTTATCAGTACAATCGACTACAATGAATATGTTGGTCGTATCGGTGTTGGTAAAATCGATAATGGTACTCTAAAGATTAATCAGGATTGTATGCTTGTTAATGCCCATGATCCAGAAAAACAAAAACGTGTTAAAATCAGTAAATTATATGAATATGAAGGTTTAAAGAGAGTTGAGGTTACAGAAGCAAGTATCGGTTCAATCGTAGCTATTTCTGGTATTCCTGATATTCATATTGGTGATACTCTTTGTTCTCCAGAGAATGCACAGCCAATTCCTTTCCAGAAGATTTCTGAGCCAACTATTGCTATGCAGTTTGTTGTCAATGATAGTCCACTTGTAGGTCAGGAAGGAAAGTTCATCACTTCAAGACATTTACGTGAGCGTCTCTTTAGAGAACTTAATACTGATGTAAGCTTAAGAGTTGAAGAAACCGAAAATGCTGATAGCTTTAAGGTATCAGGACGTGGAGAGCTTCATCTTTCAGTATTAATCGAGAATATGAGAAGAGAAGGCTATGAATTTGCAGTTAGTAAGGCAGAAGTTTTATATAAACGTGATGAAAATGATAAGCTTCTTGAGCCAATGGAAATTGCATATATTGATGTACCAGAAGAGTTTACAGGAACTGTTATTGATAAATTAAGCCAGAGAAAAGGTGAACTTCGCGGAATGTCATCTGCTAATGGCGGATACTCTAGACTTGAATTCTCTATTCCAGCCAGAGGACTTATCGGATATCGTGGAGAATTTATGACTGATACTAAGGGAAATGGTATTATCAATACTATTTTTGATGATTACGGTCCATATAAAGGTGATATTCAGTATAGAAAACAGGGTTCACTTATCTCATTTGAAACTGGCGATGCTATTACTTATGGATTATATAATGCTCAGGAACGTGGTACTTTATTTATCACTGCTGGAACAAAGGTATATTCAGGTATGGTTGTTGGTCAGAATGGTAAAGCTGAAGATATCGAAGTAAATGTATGTAAAAAGAAACAGCTTACAAATACTCGTTCATCTGGAGCTGATGATGCTCTTAAGCTTTCACCTCCAAGAGTCTTAAGTCTTGAACAGTCACTTGAATTTATTGACACTGATGAATTGCTTGAAGTTACTCCTTCTTCTCTTAGAATCAGAAAGAAAATTCTTGATCCAACAATGAGAAAGAGATCTGAAAGAAATAAATAATATTTAATTAATTTATAAATTATTAAGTGCTTGCGCCAGCAAGCACTTTTTTTGTTACATTATACATTATGCACAAGAGTAGCGTGATTACTTTTGGTACTTGTAGAATTAATACAT
>CAZNEZ010000086.1:0-3637 GCA_964572475.1 uncultured Lachnospiraceae bacterium | reverse complement strand
ATATTAGCTGTGTTGACAAGAAATTAGTTAAGTGATAAACTAAATCGAAATTATATTCATAAGAATAGTTCAATAAAGTGTATATAATATAATAAAACAAAAATTACAATATATTAGAAAAAACGTTATGTATATTCACTAGAAGGGTATACTTTTGATAAAGGTGATTATATATTAGTTATGTTAGGAAAGAGGACAAACTTATGATACCATTTAATGTACCGCCTTTTATAGGCAATGAAATCAATTATATTACAGAAGCCGCTAATAACCATAAGATATGTGGGGATGGTGCATATACTAAGAAATGTAATGAATGGTTGGTAAACAATACAAGGACACAAAAAGCATTAATGACAACGTCTTGTACACATGCGCTTGAAATGGCAGCAATACTATCTAATGTAAAAGAGGGAGACGAAGTAATAATGCCTTCTTATACATTTGTATCTACAGCAGATGCATTTGTTATGAGAGGTGCTAGAATTGTATTTGTTGATATTGATCCTAAGACTATGAATATCAATGCTAATCTTATAGAAGACGCAATAACAGAGAAGACTAAAGTAATAGCGCCAGTTCATTATGCTGGTGTAGCATGTGATATGGATAAGATAATGGACATTGCAAATCGTCATAATCTAATGGTAGTAGAGGATGCAGCACAAGCTATAATGTCAACATATAAAGGTAAGGCACTTGGAACATTTGGAACATTTGGGTGCCTGAGTTTTCATGAGACTAAGAACTATTCAATGGGTGAAGGTGGAGCCGTACTAATTAATAATGAAAGTTATATTGAAAGAGCAGAAATTATAAGAGAAAAAGGTACTAATAGAAGCAAGTTCTTCCGTGGACAAATAGATAAGTATACATGGGTAGACTGTGGTTCTTCATATCTTCCTAGTGAACTTAATTGTGCATATTTGTATGCTCAGCTTGAACATGCAGAGGAAATTAATAATAATAGACTAGCTTGTTGGAACAAATATTATGAATTACTTACACCACTTAGAGAAGCAGGAAAGATAGAACTTCCGTATATTCCAGAAGAGTGTGTTCATAATGCTCATATGTTCTTTATTAAAGTAAAAGATATTGATGAAAGAACAGAATTAATAGACTATCTCAAAAGTAAGGGAATTGGATCAGTATTTCATTATATTCCACTGCATTCTGCGCCAGCAGGAATTGAGTTCGGAAGATTTCATGGTGAAGATATATATACTACAAGTGAGAGTGAGCGACTTCTAAGATTACCAATGTATTATGGATTAACATTAGATAATACTGAATATGTGGCAGGAGCGGTAAATGAATTCTACAAAAAATAAATTAAATTCAAAAATAGGAATATTTGTATTACTCCATATTATATTATGTATATATTCGTTAGGTGGAATTTGTTCTAAAATGGCATCAAAGCAGGAGCTTTTTTCCCCTGCTTTTATTGTGTTTTATGGGTTGGTTTTATTAGACATGGTAATATATGCAGTGCTTTGGCAACAAATATTAAAGAAAATTTCACTTACAACAGCATTTTCAAATAAAGCAGTTACAGTTATTTGGGGAATGCTATGGGGAAATATTATATTTGACGAAGAAATTAAGTGGAATATGGTATTAGGAACCATTATAGTTTTATTAGGAATCACTTTCATAGTTAGAGGGGAGAGTGAAAAAAATGAGTAAGTTAATGATTTATTCACTTATTTTATTAGGAAGTGTGTTATTATCATCTGTTTCTCAGATAATGCTAAAAATAAGTGCAAAAAAAACATATGAGAATAAGATAAAAGAATATTTAAATCCTTTTGTCATATCAGCTTATACTATATTCATTTTATGCACATTGATTTCTATGTATGCATTAAAGGTAGTTCCGCTTTCAATGTCACCGATTTTAGAATCAAGTGGATATATATTTGTAACAGCTTTAAGCTTTTTTGTATTAAAAGAAAGAATGAATAAAAAACAAATTTTAGGTATGATACTAATACTTATTGGTATAGTTACATTTTCAATATAATTATTTGATTGTGAAAGGAAAATGAAATGAATAAAATAGAAGGAAATAAAGTCTATCTAAGAAAAATGATAGAAAGTGATACAGATAATATAATCAAATGGAGAAATAGTTCAAGTGTAAAAAAGAACTTTATAGACCAGAACGATTTTACGCCTGAAAGTCATTTGAAGTGGCTGCATTCAGTAGTAGAAACTGGAAAAGCAGAGCAATTTATAATTATAGATAAAGAATTAGAACAACCTGTAGGTTCTGTTTACTTTCGAGATATAGACATGAAACATAAAAAAGCTGAGTTTGGAATATTTATTGGTGAGGAGAATGCAAGAGGTAAGGGATTTGGCACAGAAGTTGCTAAAATATTTATACAATATGGATTTAATAATCTCGGATTGCATAGAATTTTTTTAAGAGTGCTGGCTGATAATGAGCAGGCAATCAAAAGTTATGAAAAAAGTGGGTTCAAATATGAGGGAACAATGGTAGATGATGTATTTATTAATAACCAGTTTGTATCTATAGTAAGAATGGCTATTGTTAACAAAGAATGTGAGGAATAGATTATGTGCAAAAATAAAGAAAAAATATCTTTTGTTATTCCTTGCTATGGTTCGGAAAATACAATAGAGAATGTGGTCGAAGAAATAAATGAAGAAATGGTAAAACATCTCCAATTTGATTATGAAATAATAATGGTTAATGATTCATCTCCAGATAGTGTATGGGATGTTATTACCAGTATATGTAAAAAGTATCCTAATACAAAAGGGATTAACTTTTCTAGAAATTTTGGTCAGCATGCGGCACTTATGGCTGGATATAAATGTTGTACTGGGGATATTGTTTTTTCTCTTGATGATGATGGACAAGCACCAGTAGATGAAATATTTAAGCTTATTAACAAACTTGAAGAAGGATATGATGTGGTTTATGGAAAATATCCTAAGATAAAACAGAATAAATTTCGCATTTTAGGAAGTCTGATAAACGAGAAAATGACAGAGATTATGCTTGATAAACCTAAGAATATTAAAGTAACTAGCTTTTTTGTAGCGAGGAAGTTTGTAATTGATGAAATGTTAAAATATGATAATGCATATCCGTATGTTATAGGGCTGGTGTTACGAACAACAAATAAGATTACTAACATTGAAGTAAATCAGAGAGAAAGAGCAGATGGAAAATCAGGATATACATTTAAAAAATTATTAAGTCTATGGCTTAATGGCTTTACGGCATTTTCTATAAAACCTCTTAGAATAGCATCGATTTTGGGCTTTATAGTAGCGTTTGCGGGATTTATATATGGGATTTTTACAATTATTAATAAAATATTAAATCCTAATGTGATTATTGGATATAGTTCTATGATGGCAGTAATTTTGTTTATTGGTGGGATGATTATGATGCTATTAGGTATGGTAGGAGAATATATTGGTAGAATTTATATAAGTATTAATAAGTCACCACAATTTGTAATAAAGGAGAAAATTAATTTATAAGAAATAGATGATAAGATCATATTAAAAAATGTATTGAAGTATTTAAAGATAAGTCGTATTGGGAAAAGTAAGTATTTTACTTGATTTTTGAAATATTAATGTATATAAT
>CAZNEZ010000085.1:0-3925 GCA_964572475.1 uncultured Lachnospiraceae bacterium | reverse complement strand
TAATTATTTAAAAAGAATTTATGCCCTGTTCCTATTATTAATATGAGCCTCTAAAAATCTGCACATTTGTTCAATATCATATGGTTTATTAATAAATGCATCTATCTTGTTTGGACTTTTCTTTTCTATAAATGAATTCACCGATTCAGACGAAACAGCTAAGATAGGAATAGACTCAGCATCCATTCTATCAAGTTTTCTAATCTCATTAGAAGCAGTATATCCATCCATTACAGGCATTCTAATATTCATTAATATTGCATCAAATTCACGCTCTTTAGAACTTGCAAAAGTTTCTAAAGCTTCTTTTCCATTCTCAACCGATACAATGTCAAGACCTTTTTTCGTTAAAAGTGCCAATGCAATATCCTTATCCAGTTTATTGTCTTCAACAAGCATCACTTTTTTACCCATAAGACTTAGCTTTTGTCTCCTTATCTTAAGTACACGTTTTTCAGGTGTAGAATACCTTAAAATCAGATCAAAAATAGCATTTTTAAACATTGGTCTAACTATATATTCATCGGTTCCTGTTCTCAACAACTTCGATTCATTATCATCATCTGCCTGACATGCCAGAAGAATTACAACTGGATTAATAGCAGAATTATGTTTTAATAAATAGGTCATCTTCTTTATGCTTTCTTCACTATAACACGAATCAACCAATACCATATCTTTATCCTTAAGAATATCCACATCTACTTCATCTGGTAAATCCGTTGTATTAATTGCATAAGCTCCAGTTTCTCTTATTATCTGACAGATACGTTTACCTAAAACACCATTAGCATAGATTGTAAGAATCTTCATTTTGTCAATATTCTTATCCAAGGTTCTTTCTTCACCTAATGTCAAATCAGCCTTCTTAAGAGGAAGAAAAACTTCAAATCTAGAGCCTCTTCCTAATCTGCTATCAACACTAATACTTCCACCCATTTTTTCAATTAACATCTTAGAAATAGTAAGACCAAGACCAGTACTATCCATAATGTCATCAGTATTTTTCTTCCAAAATGGTTCAAAAATCTTATCAAAATCATCATTACTGATTCCTATGCCCGTATCACAAATAATAACGCAAACCATTGATATTTCTTCTTCATCCTTAACAAGTTTGATTTCCATGCTTATCTCACCACTATATACATTGTATTTAATTGAGTTTGATATTATATTGTTAAGTGCCTGACCTATTCTAAGAATATCTCCTACGTAATACCTTTCAATTCGTGGGTCTGTACTATAGCTAAATCTCAAATTCATGTCTGAAATTCTATATTTTGTCGATAATACCAATTCATTTACAAGATATAACATATCAAATTTCTCTTGATTAAGTACAAATTCATCACTATAAATGCTTGCAATATCAAGTATATCTCTAATATGTGACGATATTGACTTTGAATTACCATATATATTAAGCAGACATTCCTTAACTTTATTCTTATCGTCAATGCTTTCCGTAGCTATCTTACTCATTCCAATTATTACATTAAGAGGAGTATCAATCTCATAAAAAACATCTTCTATACTGTGCTTTCTATCTTCCTTGAATAATGGATTAATACTCTTCATCGTACTCTCAACTATCATGAGTTCGTCCTTAAATCGCTCTTTAACAATCTCTAGTTCCTGCTCAAGCCTCTTCTTTTCATCAATATTTGTAATATAAATATAGATATCTGCACTTGTTTTATTATATACACGTCTGCCTATAGCTTGTACCCATATAGTACTTCCATCGCTTTTATCCATTCTGAATTCTACATTAAATGTATCATCTATATCCATACTCTGACTTATATATAACAGTGTAGAAACTCGATCGCTTATATGAATTAATGATGTTAATGCAAGATTATTAATATCATATTCTTCCCTTTTATATCCAAGCATAGTAATCAGGCTGTCACTTAGATTAACAACCTGAAATTTGTAATCATCCCTGCAGCAGATGACACCACCTTGTAAACAATATGTAAGTGTTTTTATCTCTTCCGACAGCACTCTTACCTTATTCTGTAAATCATATACTTGATTCGTTCCTTTTGATATCCCCCTATCACTAATATTAGAAATCTGAATACTCTTAATACGCAATGTATTACTCACTAAGGTAAACCCCATATTAAGCCTTTTGCATACTTTTACAGTATTATCCATAATATCTTTGGTAACTACTGTAAATGTACCAAACACATTGCAATTAATATCATCTGAGTCTAATATTGTGAATTTCTCCTCCTCCAAGGTCACTACCTTATCTTCTCGGTTCTTATAGTTTTCCTTCAAATGTTCTAATATATTACTCTTCCCCTTATACCAAACGAAATTACTCAAATCTTACTATTTCCTTTTTTAATCTCCTTATTATTTTCTTCTCCAATCTTGATATGTATGATTGAGAAATCCCTAGGAAATCAGCAACCTCTTTTTGAGTCATCTCTTCCCCATCTTCATTATTTAATCCAAACCTTAGCTCTACTATTGTTCGTTCCCTATTTGTAAGCTTATCCATTGCCTTGTTAAGAAGCTTTTTTTCCACTTCGTCTTCTATCTCTTTATAGACAACATCTTCATCAGTTCCAAGAACATCTGACAGTAATAATTCATTTCCATCCCAATCCACATTTAATGGCTCATCAATAGAAACTTCCATTCTTGTCTTACTATTACGCCTTAAATACATTAAAATTTCATTTTCAATACATCTTGATGCATAAGTAGCTAATTTTATGTTCTTATCTCTGTTAAATGTGTTAATAGCTTTAATAAGACCTATTGTTCCTATCGAAATAAGATCTTCAACTCCCACGCCTGTATTATCAAATTTCTTTGCAATGTATACAACTAACCTTAGATTATGCTCTATCAGTATGGATTTTGCTTCTTTATCATGTTCTGTACCAAGATCCCTGATAACAACAGCCTCATCCTCCGACTTCAAAGGTGCTGGAAGCACTTCTGAGCCACCTATGTAATGTATATCCCCTTGCCTTGAAAAGATAATATTTCTTATTTTTGGAATAACCTTCAATTGCAGTCCATTTACTGCTGAAACTTTTATTAGCATCATATCCCCCTAATCTGGTAGCACTCCAGTATGTATTAGCATCCTGTACCTCTCATCATGTGAGAGCTTTCCCTTATACAGTCCAATTATTGGCTTTGCCACCTTGATTTGCTCTCCTTTATATGTTATATACAGATTGTCAATCTGCACTCCGACGATAACCCCACATTCTGTACCTACCGCTTTATACGGTATTATTCTAATTTTCTCCTCTAAAGCATCAGCCCCCTCCAGTAATTCATTAACCACTTCCTTTTCAACCACGCTTACAGGCTTTTTACTAATTGGTTCAATAAGGCTATTGCCTGTATCTACCAGAGCTGTTGTAGTTATACTCTTACTTCTCCATTCAAGAGTAACCTGCATCGTAAGTGGTCCTTCTCTTTTTTGTCTCACCCATTTTGCTATAGCAACAAGTATCAAATACGCTATAAATGTACTTACTATAAATGTTACTGTATTTTTGTCCATAAGATAATCACTCATACCAATTAATATAGTTCTAAAATAATATCCAAATGACGTATAATAATATAGTGCGTTAATCGTCCCTCCCAGGCCAAACGCCACTGCATACATCATAAAATATGTCTTTAAAAACCTCTTAATATTCATTCTTCCATATGTAATAATAATCATTAAAGCACTAATGAAGAAAAATGATATAAAGTGTTTTACCATCTGTCCACCAAATGGAATTGCAGTTATAATACATAACGCTAAGGCACCGCCAGCTGCCCCAGCGATTTTTCTGATCAATGTGGTTTTTTGACCAATTATCCTTTCGGTTATGCACAATATCAGATAATCAAGTATAGCGTTAATAATGAAAAATACATCTAAATA
>CAZNEZ010000084.1:0-4192 GCA_964572475.1 uncultured Lachnospiraceae bacterium | reverse complement strand
AATAAAACAAACAATAATAAAACAAACAATAATAAAACAAACAATAATAAAACAAACAACAATAAAACAAACAATATATACCACATTAATATGAAAGGAATGGTAGATTAAATGGCTAAAATTGGATTTATAGGAATGGGAAATATGGGTTATGCAATGCTTAAGGGCGTGCTTAATGTATTTGACAAATCAGAGATTATATTTACAGATGCCAGTAAAGCAAGGATGCAGGAAGTAACTGATATTACTGGCGTGCAGCATGTAGAGTCTAATGCTGAATGTGCTAATCAGGCTAAATTTTTGGTTCTTGCAGTTAAACCACAGTTTTATAATATTGTTCTCAAGAATATTGTAAATATTGTTAAAACTGATAATATTATTATTTCAATAGCACCTGGGATTACTGTTAAAAGTCTTCAGGAAACACTTGGATATGATAAGAGAATAGTAAGAGCAATGCCTAATACACCAGCGCTTCTAGGTGAGGGAATGACAGGTATATGTTATGACAAACAGCAGTTTGATTTCGCTGAATTAGAGGTGATTAATCAGATTTTTAATTCATTTGGAAAAGTTGCTGTAGTGGAGGAAAGGCTTATGAGTGCTGTTGTATGTGCAAGTGGCAGTTCTCCAGCTTATGTGTATATGTTTATTGAAGCTTTGGCAGACAGTGCTGTTAAATGCGGACTTCCTAGAGCTACAGCTTATGAAATGGTTGCACAGACTGTATTAGGTTCAGCAAAGATGGTTCTTGAAACAAAAAAACATCCTGGAGAACTTAAGGATATGGTTTGTTCTCCTGGTGGAACTACAATCGCAGCTGTTGAGGCGTTAGAGGAATATGGATTTAGAAATTCATTAATGAAAGCTACAGATGCATGCTATGCAAAATCAGAGGGCTTTAAATAAAAATTGGCAAAGATGTGTATTACACAGAATTTGCGATATTAGGTAATTCTAAAAGCAGTAATATGGAGGTAAATATGGAACCGCTTAAAAGACTTAAAAGAGAATTAGTATATAAAGGTGCTATAATTGATTTGTATAAGGATTATGTTCAGGATGAAACAGGCAATGTTCAGGTGTATGATTACATAGGACACAGAGGTGCCGCAGCGGTTATGCCAGTTACAGCGGATGGTAAGATTCTTATGGTCAGACAGTATAGAAATGCACTTGATAGATTTACTCTTGAGATACCAGCAGGAGGTCTTAATAAGGCTGAAAATACGAAAGAATGTGCTGCTAGGGAACTTGAAGAAGAAACAGGCTATAAGTCATCTGATTTGGAGTTGTTGTTGTCAATAAGAACAACAATTGCTTTTTGCAATGAAAAAATAGATGTATATGTTGCAAGGAATTTGATTCCATCGCATCAGAATCTTGACGAAGGTGAATTCGTTGAGGTTGAGGAATACACAATTAATGAGTTACTAGAAAAGATTTATGATGGTACAATTCAGGACTCAAAGACAGTATCTTCTATATTTGCTTATTATAATAAATTTGTAAAATAGAATAAATGTCCAACCCCTCTCATATATTCAAATATGCTTATAAGTAAATTTTTATTTTATTAAATAGATAAAATTAATAAGCAGAAATTATTATAAGAGGGGTGAGAGTTATTAATACTTTGTCTAGAGCAATAAGAAATAATATACAGCAGATACCTAACTCAATTAATAGAGAGTATTTGTTGTATATTTTTTTGCTTGGAATAATTATAGGATCATTTTTTGTAAATCTTTTACCTGATGATTATTATACCAGGTTAAGCATTGATGAAGAATATTATGTTACGAGGCTGCAATCAGTAAATATAGCTGGCTCAAGTCTTTTTTTCTTTATCCTTGGCAGACGAATTAAGGAAATTCTATTGCTTGCCTTACTGAACTGCACATTTTTGGCAAAAATCAGTAATACTATATACTTTGTTCTTCTTGGAATAGGTACCAGTGTTAGCGTGGGAATTAATGTTATGAAATATGGATTTGGAGGAATCTTAATTTATTTTTTATCTGTTTTTCCTTACTGCATAATTTTTATTATTATATTGTACTATTTGATTAAAAAAGCGGAGAATATTAGAAAAAGATTATATAGCAGTGATAAGATGGGAGATATTGTGCCAAAGGTTCTTTTGTATCTTAGCATTCTTATTCTTTTTACAATAATAGAGGCTTTGATTGAAACATTTGTAAATGGTAAAATATTGATAAGTATTTTAAAATGAGCATTTCTGCTTTAAGATAATAAACTATATATTGTAGTACTGAAATTAGAAAATAACAACATAGTGTGTACATATTATGTAACCTAAAAAAGTTAAGTATTTGTCGATATTTTGTTTGATTTTATGGACTTATGCATATATAATATAAGTTGACAATAATTTATTCTTTATGGATATAAGACAGGAGAAGCTATGTTATTAGAGATTGAATCGTTTATTAAGTATATGAATGATGTGAAAAAGGTTTCGGCTAATACTTCATTATCATATAGACGAGATTTGGTTAAGATGTGTGATTATTTTCAAGTACAGGGGATAGATGATGTTAGTAAGATTACTTCAACGAACATCAATTCATATATATTAATACTTGAGAGAAAGGGTAAGGCATCCTCAACTATTTCTAGAACGATTGCTTCTGCAAAGGCATTTTTTAAATATCTTGATAAAGTCGGTAAGATTGATGAAGATCCTGTAGAAAGAATAAAGGCGCCTAAGATTAATAGAAAACCTCCAGAGATTCTTAGTATTGAAGAGGTTGATTTGTTACTGAGCCAGCCTTCTGGAAAAACACCTAAGGAACTTCGCGACAAAGCTATGTTAGAGCTTTTGTATGCTACAGGGATTAGGGTAACAGAGCTTGTTGAACTTAAGGAAAGAGATGTTAATATTCCTATGGGATATATTGAATGCGAGTCAGTTGAGCATGATAGAATTATTCCATTTGGCAATGCCGCAAAAAGAGCAGTTATTGATTACTTAAAGGACGGCAGACCTTTGATTGCAAAAAAAGATATTGATAATTTGTTTGTAAATTGTAATGGTATTCCGATGAGTAGACAGGGTTTTTGGAAGATTGTTAAATACTATACCAATAAAGCAGGAATTAATAAGGATATAGCTCCACATACAGTAAGACATTCATTTGCAGCACATTTATTGGAGAATGGTGCAGATTTACGTTCTGTACAAGAGATGATGGGACATTCGGATATCTCTACCACACAAAGATATGCAAATCTTAATTCAAAGAAGATTAGAGAGGTATATTCTAAAGCACATCCAAGAGGATAAGATTAACCTATGAAGAAAAAAGAAAAAAGAATTTTTTATATTAATATTATAGCAGCAGTTGTAGTTATGTTAATAATTTGTACTGTGTTTATTATTAAAGCCTATTCAAGCTCAAAGGTTGATAAGACAGATTATGAAGGCGGAATAGTTGTTAATAATTTGGTTGGAATGACAAGTGATTTGAATGAACAATCGTTAAACAAAAAAGAAACTACAGCTAAAGAAACCACGGCCGAAGAAGATTCTACTGAAGAAAAAACTACAGTTGAGATAGAGACAACAAAAGAAATTGAGTCTGTGACTGAAAAAATAAAAGAGACAGAGAAGCAAACAGAAAAACAAACAGAAAAACAAACAGAGAAGCAAACAACTACAGCTAGTCCTTCTGTTTCGTCTTCAAAACCAATATCATATACAACTGAACAAATAGCCTCATTTACTGATGACAAGCTCTTATCTATTGGAGAACAAAACTTTTCTGTATTTAAAGATAAGATTAATGAAGTACTTAAATATACTAATGCATACAGAAAAGATAATGGTGTGTCAGAGTTAACACTTGATACAGCATTATCCACAGTAGCATGTGCCAGAGCAATTGAAATTACAAGAACAGATGTTGAATTTGGACATGTAAGGTATAATGGTGAAAAATATACGCAGTTAGTTAACGAGATGAATATTAGATATGGAATGATTGGAGAGAATATTGCAGGAGGTCAAAACAACGGCAAGGAAGTTGTAGAAGCCTGGAAGGGTTCTAGCGGACATTCAAAGAATATGTTAACATCAGGATATAAGAAGGTAGGAATAGGAGTTTATTGGAACGGAAAGGCATATTATTGGGTTCAGATATTTTCAGACTAATAATAGATCTGCGTA
>CAZNEZ010000083.1:0-4356 GCA_964572475.1 uncultured Lachnospiraceae bacterium | reverse complement strand
AGAAAGGTGTCTGATTATGGAAAGAAAACTTATTCTTGATAGATTTGAAGGTGAATATGGGGTTTGTGAAGATGAGAATAGAAATATAGAGAATATTCTTATTTCTAGGCTTCCTGCAAATGTGGAAACTGGCGATACAATTATAGAAAGAGACAATACATTTGTGATAGATAAAGAAGATACTAAGGCTAGACGTGAGCGTATTGAGAAGTTAATGAAAAAACTATATAGATAAAGAGATGTGGGTAAGGAAATATGAGTTAATAATTTACTTTTTTAGTAGTTAGTGTTACTATTGCTACTATACAGTTGGAGGCGGAAAAGTGAAAGATAAATAGTTCACTTGCAAGTTTGCGCTACGCAAAACCTGAGCCGTTAGCTGCTCCTAAAAACAGTCGTAGCATGGAGGCAAAGATGTATTCATTTGATAGCAGAGTCAGATATAGTGAAATAGGAGATGATGGCAGGTTATCACTTAGCGCGATAGCTAATTATCTTCAGGATTGTGGGACATTTCAGTCAGAAGCACTTGGAATAGGACTTAGGTATCTTTATGATGAACATAAAGCCTGGCTGCTTAACTCGTGGCAGATAGAGAGCAAGAAAGATATCCATTTTGGAGAAATGATTACTATTAGTACTTGGTCTTATGATTTTAAGACTCTGTATGGCTTTAGAAATTTTACTATTGATAATGAAGCTGGTGAAAGATGTGTAGAGGCTAATTCAATTTGGATTTTAGTTGATACTGATACTATGAGACCAATCAAAGTAACCAAAGAAGATGCAGGATTATATGGAAAAGAGCCTAAACTGGATATGGATTATCATGATAGAAAGATTAAACTACCATCAACATTACCAGTGCTAAGGCCAGAATTTAGGGTTCCTAAACAATTTATAGATACAAACGGACATGTTAATAATAGTAGATACATACTGATGGCTGAAGAATTTTTGCCAGAAGGCTTTCATACAGATAAAGTCTTTGTGGAGT
This sequence comes from uncultured Lachnospiraceae bacterium, assembly GCA_964572475.1. Taxonomy (GTDB): domain Bacteria; phylum Bacillota; class Clostridia; order Lachnospirales; family Lachnospiraceae; genus CAZNEZ01. The sequence goes on along the minus strand of CAZNEZ010000083.1, from coordinate 3,359 downwards.
ATAAAAAAGCAGCAGTTTTTGGTGATACAATAGTTCCGAAGGTGTATTTTGAAGAGAATATATTATATGTAACTCTTAATAATATTGATGGACAGACATTTGCCATAGTAGAATTTACAGGCAGGAAAGAGGTGTAATGTGATAGAATTAGGAAAGATTCAGTCATTAAATGTAGTAAATAAAACAGATTTTGGTATTTATCTTGGAAATATAGAAGAAAAGGTTTTACTTCCAATTAAGCAGGTACCAGAGGATATTGAAGTTGGAGATGCCATGGAGGTTTTTGTATATAGGGATTCAAGCGACAGACTTATATCAACAACACGCGAGCCAGCTATAACACTTGGTCAGATTGCTCTTCTTCAGGTTAAACAGACAGCGGCAATTGGGGCTTTTATGGATTGGGGGCTTGAAAAAGATCTCTTGTTACCATTTAAGGAGCAAACATGTAAGGTTAATGAAGGCGATTCATTTTTAGTAGCTCTTTATACTGATAAGAGTAATAGGCTTTGCGCCACTATGAAGATTGAACCATATCTTGACACGGCTGAAATATATCAGAAAGATGATAGTGTTACTTGTACTGTTTACGAGATTAATGATAGATTTGGCGCATATGCAGCTATAGATAATAAGTTTTTTGGACTTATTCCTATTAAGGATATTCACAAGAAACTAAGAATTGGACAAACGCTTGAATGTCGCGTTACTGAGGTTAGAGAAGACGGAAAGATTAATCTTTCTATGAGACAAAAGATTCAAGACCAAATGAGTATTGATGCTGAACTTATTCTTAAGGTTATGGAAGCTTATAATGGAACTTTACCATTTTCAGACAAAGCGGACCCAGATACTATTAAGAAGGAATTCTCACTTAGTAAGAATGCATTTAAAAGAGCAGTTGGCAAGCTTCTTAAGGAAGGCATGATAACCATAGAGAAGGATTCTATTTCACTCAAATAGTGAATTGAATATATATCGGAATGTGAGTTCCAATAATAATATATCAGGAGGCAATTATAATGAAGAAAATTATTAGTACAGACAAAGCACCAGCAGCTATTGGACCTTATTCACAGGCTATTGAAGTTAATGGAATGGTATTTACATCAGGAGTTATCCCTGTAGTTCCATCAACAGGAGAGATTCCATCTGGAATAGAAGCACAGGCAGACCAGGCTATCGGCAATCTTATTGCATTATTAGCAGAATCAGGCGTAAGTGCTGAAAATGTTATTAAGACTACGGTGTTTATTAAGGATATGAATGATTTCTCAAAGGTAAATGAAATCTATTCTAAGTATTTTACAAAGGATTGTCCAGCAAGATCATGTGTTGAGGTAGCCAGACTTCCTAAAGATGTACTTATTGAGATTGAAGCTATAGGAACAAAATAGTATTAAGCACTTTTAAATGGAGATTAATATGAAAAAGATTATGAAAGCAAATTTGCTATTTGCATTTATGGTATTATCAATTATAGGAGTTCAGCTTGCAATTATTATGCTTCCAATCAAGAGCATTTCTTTAATTGTAGTATTGATTATTCCAGAGATAACGATTCTTGTAGTATCTGTTATTTATGCATTTATTGCAAAGCCAGGGATGAAAGATGATATGAAGTTTAATCTTCCGCCGATTTCAGAAGTGTTTTTATTGGTGCTAGTGGGGATTTTTATTGTTCCACTGGCATCTTTGTTAAACTCTATATCAATGGTTTATTCAACAAATGCAGTAAGCTCAACATTAGACAGGCTGTATTCTTATCCGATATGGGTAGGAATTCTTACAATGGCAGTATTACCAGCTGTTTGTGAGGAACTTGCGTTTAGAGGATATATTTTTCATGGACACAGGAATAAGAATGTAATGCTGGCTATTATACTGAATGGATTTTTATTTGGTCTATTTCATATGAATTTTAATCAGTTTACGTATGCTTTGTTTATGGGAATGATTTTTGCTATAGTAGTTGAAGTTACAGGAAGTGTGATTTCTTCTATGATTGTGCATTTTATGTTTAACACATATAATGTTGTAACATCATTTGCTGCTAATAAATATTTAATTGATAATCCGAGTGTAGCGGAAGAACTGTCTAATACCACTAATACTTTGAATTTGGCATTCTATGTCAGACTTTTAATGTCAGCTATTTTATTTAGTCTTGTTGTATTTTTCATTCTTAGACATTTAGCTAAGAGACATGGAACATATGAAAGATTAAGGGATATGTTTAAACATCCAATTAAGTCAATAAAAGAAAATAAAGATATTAAGGTAATAGATGTGTTTTTGATAGCAGGCTGTGTCATTTGTGTAGTATTTTGTTTTGTCTAAAAAAGCGCTCACCGGCGTGAGCGCTTCTTAGTTAAACAGAAATATCAATATTCTGTCCTAGGTACGGTGTTACGGAAGCTTCCATGATTTTCTGCATTCCGTCACCCATTTGTTGTATAGTGTCAAGTGATTTACTTAACATGGCTACGCCAACATCAGTTGACAGATTCATCGTACTCATACTTGATGATAACGCTGATATGTCCATAACATCACCTCCTATAGTGTGGAGTTGTTAGTTTCCTTATTGATATAAGAAATATATGGTAATATGTTTCCTATGGCTTAATTATATGCTAAAAAATGACTCAAGTAAAGCCTAAAATTAGTGCTTTTTCCTAAGAGGGTATCTATGTTAAAAAAATGTTAATTGAATGTTCATATAATAAAGAGACGACTATACAATTTAAACAAAAATGAACCTTTGATTTCGTGTAATTGTTCTATAGAATATTAGAAAAGATGGTTGTATAATTACAAAGATGAAATTGAGCAAACAGTATTTAGGAGGATTAAAATATGGCTAGTTTATCATTAAAAAATATCAGTAAGGTTTACCCAAATGGTTTCGTTGCTGTTAAAGATTTCAATCTTGAGATTGCAGACAAAGAATTTATCATCTTTGTTGGACCTTCAGGATGCGGTAAGTCAACTACACTTCGTATGATCGCTGGACTTGAAGAGATTAGCTCAGGAGAATTATTTATTGGAGATAAGTTAGTTAACGATGTTGAACCTAAAGATAGAGATATCGCAATGGTTTTCCAGAATTATGCATTATACCCACATATGTCAGTATATGATAATATGGCATTTGGACTTAAATTAAGAAAAACACCAAAGGATCAGATAGAAAAAGCTGTTCATGAAGCAGCAAGAATTCTTGACCTTGAATCATTATTAGATCGTAAGCCTAAGGCTTTATCAGGTGGACAGAGACAGCGTGTTGCTATGGGACGTGCAATTGTTCGTGATCCTAAGGTATTCCTTATGGATGAACCTTTATCAAACCTTGATGC
>CAZNEZ010000082.1:0-4387 GCA_964572475.1 uncultured Lachnospiraceae bacterium | reverse complement strand
GATAAGCAGCCAGCTTTTGATTAATATATTTGAACATAATACACCGCTTCATGATGGAGCTATTATTATAAGAGGCAATAGAATTGTATCTGCGACTTGTTATCTTCCACTTTCAGATAATATGCAGTTAAGTAAGGAACTTGGTACAAGACATAGGGCAGGCGTTGGAATTAGTGAGGTTACAGATGCGTTTACCATTATTGTATCAGAAGAGACAGGTAAAGTTTCGATAGCAATTGGTGGACAGATTATCAGGAATCTTGATGGCGACAGCCTTAGAAACAAGCTTGTATTTATACAGAATAAATCCATTGATGTAAAGAGATTTAGGATATGGAGGGGAAGACATGCTAAAAATCAAAAAAAGTCTGACCAATAATATAGGACTCAAAATAATATCGATTATTTTTGCTATTATGCTTTGGCTGGTTGTTATTAATATTAATGATCCGACAAGAACAATTACTGTATCTGGTATACCCGTTACAATCTTAAATGATAATGTTATTACTGATAATAACGAGGTATATAATATCACTCAGGGAAAAACAGCGACTATATCAGTTACAGGTCCACAGTCTATTGTTTATAAACTTAGTGCAAGTGATTTTACGGCAGAGGCAGATCTTAAAGATTTATCACAAACAAATGCAACACCAATAGAGGTAGAACTTAAAGATACAAAGTATGCAAATAAGATTACAATTGATAAGAAAACCAAGATGATGCGTATTGAAATAGAAAATATAGTATCAAAAGATTTTGATGTTTCAGTAAAATATAATGGAAAAGTTGAAGATAGCTATGCACTTGGTGACTATACATTGTCTTATTCGCAAGTAAATATTGTAGCCCCACAGTCGGTGGTAGATAATATTGAAAAAGTTCAGGTTGATTATGATGTGAATGATCTTAAGACGAATCTAAATGCGGATTCAGTAATTAGATTATATGATAAAAATGGTAAAGAGATTGAAATTGATACTACGGTTATGAAGATAGACCATATGGTTATTAATATTCAGGCGCCAATCTTAAGAGTTAAGGAAGTAGAACTGAAGTTCAATAAGACAGGAACGCCGGCAGAGGGTTATGAATATGTTGGAATTAACTGTAGTGTAACAACTGTTAAGATAATAGGTAAGCAGGAGGCACTTGATAACATTACACAGATTGAAGTTCCAAAAGAGATGATAGACATTTCAAATGCTACAGCAGATGTAGTTATTAAACTCAATTTGTCAGAGATATTGCCTAATGGTGTATACATTTATAGTGAAGATGAAAAAGAAATAGAGATTACAGCTGTAATTGAGAATCTTGTTGGAAAGAATATTACTATTTCAAAGAGCAGTATTGAGGTGCGCAACATTCCTACAGGATGTAAAGCAGAGTTTGCTGATAATGAAGACATAATTATTAGAGTTATTGGTGCTCAGGATATTATTGATACTGTTACCGCAGGAAGTCTTCATGCATATGTGGATTTAAAAGGATATCAAATAGGAACCAGCAGTGTTACTATAAATGTTACACTTCCTAGTGGAGCTGAAGTATCAGGTAAAGTTAATGTTAATATTATAATTGTAGAGCAGAATACCAATACAGAAACAACTATTAAGGATACAGAAGCAAATACGGATGAGACAACAACTGTAGAAACAGAGAGCAGCACAGAAAATTAGTTGTGGTATGGAGGAAAGATGATAAGTCAGAAAGTAACAATAAAAAACCCTACGGGATTACATTTAAGGCCTGCGGGCGCACTTTGCAAAGAAGCTATTAACCATGAATGCAAAGTTAATTTCAACTTTAAGGATGGCACATATAACGCTAAAAGTATATTAAGCGTTTTGGGAGCATGTGTTAAAACTAATGATGAGATAGAAATCGTTTGTGATGGTGATGATGAAGAAAAGGCCATAAAGGCAATAACTGAGCTTGTAATAAGCGGACTTGGTGAAGAGATTGACAACAAGAGTTGAGAAATGAGGAAGAAATGAGCAAATATTTTGGTACAGATGGCTTCAGAGGTGAAGCAAATGTTGACTTAACAGTAGAGCATGCATATAAAGTTGGAAGATACCTAGGATGGTACTATGGACAGAACCATAAAGCCAGAGTGGTTATTGGAAAAGATACAAGAAGAAGCAGTTATATGTTTGAGTATGCGTTAGTTGCAGGACTTACAGCTTCAGGAGCAGATGCATATTTGCTGCATGTTACAACAACTCCAAGTGTCAGCTATATTGTTAGAACAGAGAATTTTGATTGTGGAATTATGATTTCTGCAAGTCATAATCCTTTTTATGATAATGGAATTAAGGTAATTAATGGTAAAGGACAAAAGCTAGAATCAGAAGTTGAAGACAAGATAGAAGCATACATAGATGGAGATGCAGAGGATATAGCATTTGCAGTAAAAGAAAATATAGGAAGAACTGTAGACTTTTCAGCAGGAAGAAACAGATATATAGGATATCTTATTTCTATTGCTACCAAGTCTTTTAAGAATATAAAAGTAGGTCTTGACTGCTCAAATGGCAGTGCTTCATCCATAGCTAAGAATGTCTTCGATGCTCTTGGTGCTCAGACATTTGTTATTAATATGGAGCCTGATGGTACTAATATCAATACTAATTGTGGCTCAACACATATTGATGTACTTGCTCAGTATGTCAAGGATAATAATCTTGATATAGGATTTGCATATGATGGTGATGCAGATAGATGTATAGCTGTTAATGAAAAAGGCGAGGTTGTTGATGGAGACAGCATCTTATATGTGTGTGGATGCTATATGAAAGAAAATGATTCTCTTGAAAATGATACAATAGTAACTACTGTAATGAGTAATCTTGGGCTATACAAGGCTCTTGATGCTAAAGGAATTAAGTATGAAAAGACAGCAGTTGGAGATAAATATGTATGTGAGAATATGATGAAGAATAATCATTGTCTGGGTGGAGAACAGTCAGGTCATATTATATTCAGCAAGCATGCAACAACGGGAGATGGTATCTTAACATCACTTAAGGTAATGGAAGCTGTAATTGATAAAAAGACAACATTATCCTCACTTACAAGAGAGCTTCATATATTTCCACAGATTCTCATTAACGTAAAAGTAACAGATAAGAATCTTGCAATGAAGGATACAGATGTTTTGAAGGCTTCAGAAGAAGTTACAAAGGTACTTGGAGATAATGGAAGAATATTATTAAGACAAAGCGGTACAGAACCGCTTGTAAGAGTAATGGTAGAAGCCGAAACAGATGAGATTTGCAAAGAGAATGCTCAAAAGGTAGTTAATGTAATAAAAGAAAAAGGATATATTCGATAATGAAGAAAATCGATATAGTTATTCCAACATATAAACCTGAAAATGAGTTTAGAGAGTTACTATTAAAACTAAAGAATCAAAGATATCAGGCAAATAAAATTATTATTATAAATACGGACAAACAATTTTTTGACTCTAAATTATGTGAAGATATAGATAATATAGAGGTAAAACATATTGCAAAACAGGATTTTGACCATGGCGCAACAAGAGATATGGCATTTACACTATCAGATGCTGACTACTTAATGTTTATGACTCAGGATGCACTTCCACAGAATGATGAACTTATTACATCTCTTGTAAATGCATTAGAATCTGATTCTAAGATTGCTGTTGCATATGCAAGGCAGATGCCGAGAGACGATTGCAATTTTGTAGAAAAATATACAAGAAATTTTAATTATCCTGAACATGATATCATAAAGACCGAATCAGATATAGAAAAGATGGGAATAAAAACATTTTTTTGTTCAGATGTTTGTTCTGCGTACAGCATAAAACTATATCATGAACTGGGAGGATTTGTTTCACCTACAATATTTAATGAGGATATGATATTCGCAGCAAAGGCAATAAGAAATGGATATAAAGTATATTATTCATCAAAAGCATCGGTGGTTCATTCACATAATTATGGAGCAATGGCAGGTTTTCATAGAAACTTTGACCTTGGAGTCTCACAAAGTCAATACCATGAAACATTTGATGGAGTTAAATCTGAAGACGAAGGAATAAAGCTTGTTAAGAAAACTATGAGTTATCTTTGGAAAAGTGGAAAAGGATATCTGATTCCAGACTTGATTGTTAAAAGTGGATTTAAATTCATAGGATTCAGGCTGGGAAAAAAATACAAAAAACTTCCTATGTGGATGGTAAAAAAATGCACTTCAAATATTGCGTATTGGGAAAAGTAAGTATTTTACTTGATTTTTGAAGTATTAATATTAAGCACAACTTTGCGGTAAAAGTTGATAATACTACAAATTGTCTTTTTAAAATGTTATCATATATAAATTGTAAATTTCTTGCTATATATTAGCT
>CAZNEZ010000081.1:0-4816 GCA_964572475.1 uncultured Lachnospiraceae bacterium | reverse complement strand
AAAAAAATTTGAGAGGGTATAATATTTAAAAATAATTGTAAAAAATAATATGTAAGAACATTATTCAAATTTGAACATATAATGAAATATATGTTATGGAGGAAAATAAAGTGAATAATAGATATGAGTTTGAAAGTATGCCAGCTAAGGATTTAGATAAATATATATATGACGATAATGCATTAATTATAGATCTAAGGGAAGAAAAAGAGTATAAAGAAAAACATATAAAAAACGCTGTGAATTATCCGTATTCTAAATTTGAGGCTATGCAGGTAAGCAGGGATTATCTCTATAATGTATTACCTAAAAATTATAAACTAATTTTATATTGCGACCGTGGGGGTGTTAGTTTTATAGCGGCAAAACAGCTTGCAAGAAATGGATATAATGTATATTCAGTTGTTGGAGGCATAAATGCATATAGAGGAGAAAATTATGAATAAAGAAAACTATGAATAAAAGAAATACTGATTGACATAAAGTTCATGTGGCTATAATATATATTTAACTTATTGTAAACACTGAAAGGTAGCATATGAAAACATTTGAAATAATTGCCCCATGTCATTTTGGGTTAGAATCTATATTAAAAAAAGAGATAATTGATTTAGGCTATGATATTACACTGGTGGAAGATGGAAGAGTCACTTTTCTCGGAGATGCAGAAGCTGTTTGCAGAGCTAACATTTTTATTAGGACTGCAGAAAGAATTCTTATTCAGGTAGGAAAGTTTAGAGCTGAAAGCTTTGATGAGCTATTTGAAAAAACTAAGGAACTACCATGGGAAGAGTTTATTCCTAAGAATGGTAAATTCTGGGTCACTAAAGCAAGCTCTGTTAAGAGCAAGTTATTTAGTTCATCGGATATTCAAAAGATTGTTAAAAAATCTATCGTAGAGAGACTTAAACTTCAATATAATGTAGAGTGGTTTGATGAAGATGGAGCAGACTATCCAATTAGAGTTTTTATGAACAAAGATGAAGCTACTATAGCTTTAGATACTACAGGAGAATCTTTACATAAGAGAGGATATAGAAAGCTTACTGCCAAAGCTCCTATATCAGAAACATTAGCAGCGGCATTGATAATGCTTACACCTTGGCACAAGGATAGAATTCTTGTAGATCCATTCTGTGGAAGTGGAACATTTCCAATTGAGGCAGCAATGATTGCTGCTAATATTGCACCAGGTATGAACAGAAACTTTACTGCTGAAGCGTGGACCAATATTATTGCAAAACAGGAATGGTATGATGCTATGAATGAAGCGCATGATATGATTGATACAGATGTTAAAGTTGATATTCAGGGATATGATATAGATGGTCTTGTTATCAAAAATGCTAAGCAGAATGCTGAGGATGCTGGAGTAGCACATATGATACATTTTCAACAAAGAGCATTGGCGGACCTTAGCCATCCTAAGAAGTATGGATTTATTATCACGAATCCACCATATGGTGAACGTTTAGAAGAAAAAGAATCATTGCCACCACTTTATCGTGAAATAGGAGAAAGATATAGGAATCTTGACAGCTGGTCTGCATATATTATTACATCATATGAGAATGCAGAAAAAGACATGGGAATGAAGGCTAGTAAGAATAGAAAGATATACAACGGAATGATTAAGACATACTTTTATCAGTTTATGGGTCCAAAGCCACCTAAAAGAAACAAATAACCTATATAGGAGAAAGCATTGAAGAATAAATTATATCTATTGGGCATAGCTTTATTAGCATGCATATTGGGATTTATTGGATATAAAAATATTACGCAGACTGAATATATTAAGCTTGGATATGCAATGGGAGATAGGTCGGCAATATGGTATACAACAATTGCCGAAAGTATTAACAGCACACCAATTAAACTTGAAGTAAGTGGAAAAACTGCGGATATAAAAAAAGGTCAGTTATATATGGATACAACGATGTCATTGATGATACCTGTAGACGCTATTTCTGATATATTTGATTGCGCTGTTAATGTATATGATACGAATAAACTTATTATAGAAAAAGGAACTAATAAGGTAACAATATTAGAGAATGAGATAGTAATGCATGTCAATGAATCAGAGATTAACATTAAGACAGCTATGATTTGGAAATTAGGAGTTTTATATGTGCCAGCTGAAGTTCTAAAGAATGGGTTGGCATATTCGTATATATTTGATGTTAAGACGAACACAGCAATTATGATGGATTCTAATTCTGATGCAAGAACAATTCCATATGCTTATAATTACACCCTTATAGGTAAGTCGCCTGTAGTAAAAGATCAGGGAAAATATGGTACATGCTGGGCATTTGCATCTCTAACCGCTCTTGAAACTACACTTATGCCAGAAGAAAAGTTAGAGTTCTCAGAAGATCATATGAGTCTTAATAACTCATTTAGTATGAATCAGTCAGAGGGTGGTGATTATACCATGTCTATAGCCTATTTATCTGCATGGCAGGGACCGGTTTTAGAGATAGACGATCCTTATGGAGATGGTAAAAGCGATAATAAATTAAAAGCGGTAAAACACGTTCAGGAAGTCCAAATAGTTGAATCTAAGGATTATGAGGCAATAAAGAAAATGGTATACAAATATGGTGGTGTGCAAAGCTCATTATATTTATCATTAAGGAGCCCTAATGGATATTCAGTTTTCTATAATAAAAAGAACTATGCATACTGTTACATTGGTACAGACAGACCGAACCATGACATAGTTATAATTGGATGGGACGACAATTATCCAAAAGAAAATTTTAATGCAGATATTGAGAATGACGGAGCTTTTATATGTAGGAATAGCTGGGGCAGCAAATTTGGTGATTCAGGTAATTTTTATGTTTCATATTATGATACCAATATTGGTATGCATAATGTGGTATATACTAAAGTAGAAGATAATGACAACTACAATAATATATATCAGTCAGATTTGTGCGGATGGGTAGGAAATATGGGGTATGGCTCAGACACAGCATATTTTGCAAATGTATATACGGCAAAAGGAAATGAAGATTTGCAAGCAGTTAGTTTCTATGCAACAGGTCTAGATACCTCATATGTTGTTTATGTAGTAAAAGATTTTCAAGATAGCGATTCATTTTCAAAAAGAGGTATATCAGTTGCTTCGGGTAAGTTAAATAATTCGGGCTACTATACTATAGATTTGAAGAATTCGATTTCTTTGAATAAAGGTGAAAAATATGCTATACTAGTAAAAATTGTCACCCCTAATTCAGGAAAACCGATAGCTATAGAATATCATAATGATTATAGAACTGCATCATTTGATATTAATGATGGTGAAGGATATGTGAGTTGGAACGGGAACAATTGGGAAAATACAGAGTCAAGATATGAATCAAATGTTTGTCTTAAGGCATTTACAAATAATAGATAAAGATATAAAGATAAGTTTACAAGTGTAGTTTTTCGATAAATCAAAAAGATTTTAGTTACTGATAAGAATGGAGAAATTTATGAAAGATACAATAATATTTGCGACATCTAATGAAGGTAAGATGAAAGAGATTAGAATGATACTTCCAGAATACGATTTTATGTCATTAAAGGATGCTGGTATTGATACAGAGATAATAGAGAATGGAAAAACATTTGAGGAAAATGCCATGATTAAGGCAGAAACTATTATGAAACTTACAGGAAAGATGGCACTGGCAGATGATTCTGGTCTTGAAGTTGACTATATTAACAAGGAACCAGGAATATATTCAGCTAGATACATGGGCGAAGATACGCCTTATTCAGTTAAGAATAAGTCAATCATTGATAGATTAAAGGAAGCAGAGGGAGATGAAAGAAGTGCGAGATTTGTATGCGCAATTGCAGCTGCTTTTCCGGATGGTAGAAAATTTACAACCAGAGCAACAATAGAAGGAGTTATTGGATATGAAGAAAAAGGAACTAATGGATTTGGATATGATCCTCTTCTTTATGTGCCTGAATATAAGATGACAACTGGAGAGATGCAACTAGAGGCTAAAAATAAGATTAGCCATAGAGGAAAGGCTCTGATGCAGATGAAAGAGATACTGTTAAAAGAAATACCTAAGAAGTAGGAGTGCTTACATATATGAAAATACTCATTGTTAGTGATACCCATAGGCATAATGAAAATCTTGAAATCGTGCTTAATAAGGTTAAACCAATTGATATGTTAATACATTTAGGGGATGCTGAAGGCACGGAGGATTATATTACTGCGATTGCTGATACAACATGCTACTTTGTTGCTGGTAACAATGATTTCTTTAGTAGATTAGATAAAGAGAAGATTATTGAAATAGGTAATTACAAGGCATTTTTGACCCATGGACACTATTATTATGTTACTGTTGGCATTCAAAATCTTGTGAATGAAGGAAATGCACGTGGAGTGGATATAGTTATGTATGGGCATACACATAGACCACAGATTGAGATAATAGATAACCTTGTAGTTTTAAATCCAGGGAGCTTATCATATCCTAGGCAGGATGGAAGACAGCCTTCATATATAATTATGGAGATTGATGATAAAGGTGATGCGCATTACAATCTTAATTATCTTTTACCAAAATCACAGAACTAAGTCACGTTGACTATTGAAAAACACTGTAGAATCAAGACTTAGAGACTCAATCAAAAAAAAACCAAAAAAAATTCAAAAAATAGTTGACATTATTCTACTCTTACTATATAATAACTCTTGCGTCGCGAAAAGATAAAAAACTTAATAAACATCACACCTCGGGGTGTGGCTCAGCTTGGCTAGAGCGCTTGATTTGGGATCAAGAGGTCGCAG
>CAZNEZ010000080.1:0-4937 GCA_964572475.1 uncultured Lachnospiraceae bacterium | reverse complement strand
GGCGAGAAACAGATTTGAACTGTGTTCAACATCTGGTTGTTAAAGAAGAAACAGATTTGAATACAGTTCAAAATTTTTCTTTATTACTTCGGAAATTGCTAGGAGTCATTCCAACCTTTTTCTTGAAAATGTTAGAAAAATAATGAGAATCGGCAAAGGATAAATGTTCTGATATCTCCATTATTGTAAGATTGGTATTAGTAATTAATGATTTGGCAGTTTCAATCTTACAATTAAGTACATATTCATATGGACTAAGTCTAAAGTCACGTCTAAATATTCGATTTAATTGACATTGAGATAGACCAACAATATTGGTAAGCTGCAATACTTCGATTTTTTCAGAAATATGGGCATCAATATAATTTTTTGCCTGAAATGAAGGAGAAGAATTAGTATCGACTATCTTATTATTATAAAAATAGATCTTAGACATAATCTTGTGAAATATTATAGAAACGTCGCTAAAAATGAGCTCTGTAGGAATATTTCTTTGTTGGCATATACTTATAGCATCATCAAATAGATTTTTAATTTCTAAATCGGGAAAATGTATAATTCCATTAGAATTATACATGGAATACAGTTCGTTACATAATCTTCCATATACATTTATCCATACTTTAGTCCATGGATTATTAGGAGAAGAATAGTATTTGTGTGTTATACCAGCTGGGAGAAGATATACGTCACCTGAAGTTACATGATAGGTCTTATCTCTTATATTAATATAGCCTTCACCGTCAATTACATATTCTAAACAATAAATAGAGGAGTTATCCCTATATATAGAATAACTAGAATTTGGATATGTAATGCCTGCAAGTTCTATTATAAAAGGTAGTGCTGTATTTTGTGGTTTAACAAAACTAATAATCTTTTCAGGTTGTTTTTCCATGTTATTTTCAATCCTTTCTGGTAAAACTTATATTGGGCGATTAGCGTAAGGTGTAAACTTTGTAATATAAACTATTGCTTATATATTGTATATATATTGTAATGATTGTAAACCTCACTTATTTGAACGTAATACTTATTTAATAATACGTTATATGATTGTATAATTCAAGTATTCTAACTAATATAAACAGGTAAACACGAAAAAGGAGATATTTATGATATCAAGAACTGAACACCCTAATCCAATGTTAAAAAGAGATGATTGGGAAAATCTAAATGGAGAGTGGGACTTTGAATTTGATTTTGGTAAAAGTGGATATGATAAAAGATTTTTTGAGAATGGTGAGTTTTCAAAAAAAATTAATGTTCCGTTTTGTCCAGAAAGTAAGTTAAGTGGAATAGAATACAAGGATTTTATACCAGCCGTATGGTATAAGAGAACATTTGAGGTGAGCAAAGATAAGCTTGAAAGCAGAGTAATAATTCATTTTGGAGCAGTTGATTATGAAAGTATAGTGTTCATTAATGGGAAAGAAGCAGGAAGACATATTGGAGGTTACAGCTCATTTGAAATAGATATTACTTCATATATAGTAGAGGGTAGAAATACTGTGATTGTTTATGCAATGGATGACAGTAGAAGTGGTAAACAGCCAAGAGGTAAACAAAGTAGTAATTATTATTCAAATGGATGCGATTATACAAGAACAACTGGTATATGGCAGACTGTATGGTTAGAATATGTGCCATATACATATATAAAGTCGCTTAAGTATTACTCAAATATTGAAGATGGTACAATTACAATTATTGCAGGTATTGTCAATAATTCTAAAAAAATAGAAGAAAATACCTTTAATGTTAAGGCACATTTAGAGGGAAAGCAAGTTGGTAGTGGAAATACATTTATAAAGGGTAATATTGCTACACTAACAATTAAACTAGAAGAGGTAAAATTGTGGGAAGTAGGACATGGAAACCTATATGAATTAGAACTCCAGATAGGAGAAGATAAGGTAAAAAGTTATTTTGGATTAAGAGAAGTTCAAATACAAGGTACAAGAATTATGTTAAATAATAAACCAATATTTCAACGACTTGTACTGGATCAAGGTTTTTATCCAGAAGGAATTTATACAGCACCTAGTAAAGAAGATTTAGAAAAAGATATAGATTTGTCTATGGAGATGGGATTTAATGGAGCAAGATTACATCAAAAAATGTTTGAACCACTATTTCTATATTATTGCGATGTAAAAGGATATCTTGTCTGGGGAGAACATGCAAACTGGGGAATGAATTTATCAAAAGAAAGTGCGTTAGAGAATTTTTTACCAGAATGGCTTGAAACTATAGAACGAGATTTTAATCATCCATCTATAATTACATGGTGTCCATTTAATGAAACATGGGATTATGAAGGAAATAGACAAAAAGACAGTATTTTAATAAATGTGTATAAGATTACAAAGCAGTTTGATATTACAAGACCATGTATAGATGCAAGCGGCTGGTTTCATGTGGAAACAGACATTTATGATTTACATGATTATGAGCAGAATGTTGACGTATTTAAAGGACATTATGACAAAATAGATAAAAAAGAATATTTTGAACCATTTACTGACAGACAGCAGTATAACTATAATAAGCCAATGATTATAAGTGAATATGGTGGAATTAAGTGGGATATAAAAGGAGAAAATCAGAATGCCTGGGGATATGGTGATGGACCTAAAACGGCTGATGAGTTTGTTGAAAGATATATAAAACTAACAGATTCATTAATAGGAAATAGTAATATATGTGGTTTTTGTTATACACAATTATATGATGTTGAACAGGAAGTAAATGGTCTATATACCTATGATAGAAGTAAAAAGTTTGATAAAGATAAAATAGAAGCAATTAAATTAGTTAATCAAAAAAAGGCAGCAATTGAAATAGAAAAGGATGAAAGATAGATATCTCACTTTTTAACACTTAAAACTAACATTTTTATATTTACGATATTTCTTTATTTTGGTACATTAAGATATAACAAAATATAAGAAATATAGCAGCATAGATTATGACGCTGAAAAGAATGGAGATTTATATGAATATTGAAGATATTAAGATTGAGGATACATTTTGGACCCCATATCAGAAGCTTATTAATGATGTAGTAATTCCATATCAATATCAGATATTAGAAGATAAAGTAGAGGGTGTGGAGAAAAGTCATGCTATTGAGAATTTTAGAATAGCCGCAGGTGATGTGGATTCAGAATTTTATGGAATGGTATTTCAGGATTCAGATGTTGCCAAATGGATAGAAGCAGCAGCATATTCACTAGAGTCTTTTAAGAATCAGGAGTTAGAAGATACAGTTGATAATGTTATAGATATAATAAGCAGAGCAGCACAGGAGGATGGCTATCTTAATACTTATTTTACAGTAAAAGAGCCAGAACATAGATGGCAGAATCTTCATGAATGTCATGAACTATATTGTGCTGGACATATGATAGAAGCAGCTGTTGCATATTATGAAGCAACAGGTAAAGATAAGCTTCTTAATATAATGATTAGAATGTCTGATAATATGTATGATCAGTTTATAGTCAATAAAAGAGCAGGATATCCAGGACATCCAGAAGTTGAGCTTGCACTAATGAAGTTATATCATTTGACCAATAATAATAATTATATGGAACTTGCCAAGGCATTTGTGGATAGAAGAGGCCAAGAACCTAATTTCTTTAAAGAAGAGACAGATAATAGGGGCTGGGAACATTTTCATATGAATCCTGATGATAGAAAGTATTCGCAAAATCATTTACCAGTAAGAGAGCAAAAAGAAGCAGTAGGTCATGCAGTGAGGGCCGTATACTTATATACAGGAATGGCAGATGTAGGTATGTCTACAGGTGATGAAACACTTATTGAAGCATGTAGGACATTATTTGATAATATACTAAATAAACAGATGTATATAACAGGAGGTATAGGAGCTTCACGTTTTGGAGAGGCATTTACAGTAGATTATGATATTCCTAATGATACAATATATGCTGAGACATGTGCGGCGATAGGATTAATATTTTTTGCTAATAAAATGCTGGAGATTGAGGCAGATAGTAAATATACTAATGTTATGGAACGCGCATTATACAATAATGTCCTTGCAGGAATGCAGCTAGATGGTAAAAGATTCTTTTATGTTAATCCACTTGAAGTAAATCCAAGGTTATCAGGAGAACAAGAGGAGTATAGGCATGTGTTACCACAGAGACCAGGTTGGTTTGGCTGCGCATGCTGTCCACCTAATGTAGCTAGATTATTATCTTCTTTGGGAAAATATGTTTGGGGAATAAAAGATAGAACAGTATATTCACATCTCTATATTAGTGGAAAAACAGAATTTAAGGATATGAACGGACTGCAGATTAGTGTTGAAGGTAATTATCCATATTCTGGAGATGTTAAGTATACATTTGCAAATGTACCAGAGGAAGAATGGACATTGGCTATAAGAATTCCGGAATATGATGAAAATCCTAGAATTATGATAAATGGAAAAGCTATTACGCCATGCATTAAGAAAGGATATGCATATATAACAAGAAAATTTGCTGATAATGACGTCATAATGCTGTCTCTTGATATGTCGCCACAGAAGATATTCTGCAATTCGTTAGTTAGATATAATACAGGAAATGTTGCAATAGCAAGAGGACCAGTAGTGTACTGTATTGAGGGTATTGATAATGATGGTGAAAATGTAACTTTACAGGAACTCAGAATAAGGAGAGAGAGTAAGATTACTGAATTAGAGCCTATAATTATAGATGATAAATCAATAATACCACTTCAGATAGAAGGCTTAAAAGCAAATAGGACAAAAGAATTATATAGCAATAAGAGACTAGAATTTGATGAGTTTTTAATTAAAGCCATTCCATATTTTGCATGGGGAAATCGAGGACTGAATCAAATGAGAGTGTGGATGGAAGAATTATAATAAATTATGAAAAAAAAGAAGAATATAAAGA
>CAZNEZ010000079.1:0-5098 GCA_964572475.1 uncultured Lachnospiraceae bacterium | reverse complement strand
TATCTATTTTACTTCATATATTTATCACACAAAGCTTTATATTCTTCAGCTGTCACTGGAATAAATGAGCCATGCTTAGCTCCATCTGGCATTTTGTATTCATTAGCATTAAGTCTTCTAAAGTTGGCATTCTTAAGGTCCTCTAAGCTGTCTGCTATTAGTGGGAAATATCCAACTCCTGAATTATTACCAGCATATCCGTCCATATACATGCACCATTTTTCCTGACCATTTATCTTATAAATGGCTGGACCTTCAACACCAGTCTCTCCTGCAATCTTAGTCTTAACAAGGCTGAAATCACCTAATACCGAATCGCTTGTCTCTAATAGAATAGAAAGTTCATTTTCATTCTTAGTAAATCTATAATAAACTCCATCATATTTTGTCATTGTTGTATCGATATAAGTTATTCCAGGGTCAACATCTTTATATATCTTAGCTTCTGTAAAAGTAAAGAAATCTCTTGTCTTTGCATAATATATTTTTTTACCATTTCCGCCAACTATTCCAGTTGCCCAATAAACTACATATTCACCAGTCGTTTCATCATAAGTTGCTTCAGGAGCCCACATGCATCCTGCACCATTTGGTGCAATCTCAATTAGACGTTCATCTGACCAGTTAACAAGGTCATCTGATTCCCATACTCTAATGTACTTACTGCCTTTATTGCCATATGCGCCCCAATCGCCACCATTTGCATCAAGGTCAGTTCCAATAAGATAAAAATGATCTCCTTCAGGTGAACGAATAAGATAAGAATCTCTTACGCCCTTAGTTCCAAGTTCGGCCTTTAAAATAGCCTCATTGTTATTAAGTGCTGTCCAGAAAAATCCATCTTCACTGACTGCCATATGAATATGCTGGCTTTCACCTTTTCCATAGATATTTCCTCTAAAATACGTGTAAACATAATCTGTATATACTTTTTCATCAGCTTTTTTAACAACATTTACGTCAAATTCCTTAACTACTTTTATATCACCACAAGTAAGTGTTGCTGTTAACTTAACTTTTGTATCAGTATCCTGTCTTGTTACTACTCCTGCTGCAAATGCACCGACAGTTTTATCTGTTATTACATCTGTGTTATCTGAAACCCATGTTATCTGAATATCTTTGTCTTTACCAGCGGTTGACAAAAGTGTTATATTACCTCTGATATTAGAAATATTATGAATTAAAGAATCAGCTATTGAATTCATATATTCTTTTTTAGCCTCATCTCCAGAAATAACAGTAACTTTAAAATATTTTGTTCCACTATTCATCTTAGCTTCTACTGTTACTTCTACATTCTCCTTATTAGTTCCCGTAAGCTTTCCGCTTGCACTAACTGCCTCATTTTCACTAATAGTCCATCTTACACCATTCTTATCAACAATAGTTGGCATATCTAAATCATAAATAATCTTGTCTGCACTAGTATTTTCACCTATAAGAGCCGCTAAAAGCGCCTTATCAAGTTCATCTGAGCTATCATTACTGAATTCAATCTGAGTAGTAGTCTCTTCCTCATTACTACCCTCTTTCTTGCACCCTGCAAGTGTCAACACCATGCCCGCAACTAATAGCAATTGTAAAAATCTCTTTTTCATTAACCTTCTCCATTCTGCATATGCACATTATATTTGTAAATACTTTATAATGCTTATATTTTATCAAAATATGCCCTTAATGTATGTAGCCTATTTATTAACTTTTCGTAAAGATATATGTTTTTTTTAAAATGTACTTTATTTTTTCTGTAAATATATTATAATAGTATTGCATGTTGTAGTTTTGAAAACTACATCATATTATATGCATATTTGATTTTATAACAAATATATACATAACCTATTGTAGATATCTAATATACCTACAGGAATGGAGACTAATTATAATGAAATATCAAATTATTAGTGATGGTTCTTGTGACCTTCTTACAGATTACACAGAAAAGAATAATGTTAAAGTGGTACCTTTTTATGTATCCTTTGATGACGAGAATTATTTTAAGGAAGGTGTGGACATCTCTCAGGATGACTTTTACAAAAGAGTTGTAGATGAGCATCTTTTCCCCAAGTCATCTCTTCCATCAGTTCAGGACTTTATAGATGCTTTTACTCCATATGTTGAGGAAGGTACTCCTATTATATGTATCTGTATTACAACTAAATTTAGCGGTTCATATCAATCAGCAATGAATGCTAAAAATATTATTCTTGAAACTAACCCCAATGCAGTTATTACTGTAATAGACTCACAGATTAATACTGTTCTTCAGGGTATATATGTTAATGAAGCTGTTAGAATGAGGGATAATGGCTATTCATATGAAGACACAATTAAAAGACTTGAGGAAATTAAAACAACTGGACGTATTTTCTTTACAATCGGCAATCTTGAATATCTTCGTAAAGGAGGCAGAATGGGTAAGCTCCTCACTATTGCTGGTGATAAACTTGGTATAAGACCTATTATCACATTAAAGGAAGGTGAGATTTTCCCATCTGGTATAGCCAGAAGCCGTGCCAAATCAATAGCTAAAGTTGTTGAAACAACTAAGAATCATTTTGAAAGTAATCATCTTGATCCTAACAAATACTCAATATGTATTGGTACTGGATTTCAATTTGAAGAAGCCCACGAGCTTGCTGCTATGATTGAAAAAGCCGTTAATGTTAAGATTGATTTTTGGTCACAAAGAATTGGTGCTACAATTGGTGTACATACAGGACCATATCCTGTAGGTGTTGCCTTAGTTGAAAAAGCATTCTAGGCCAAAGTACTATTTTGTAATTATATTGGCATGGTGCATAAATAGTGATTTAATCATATATGATAAAACAAGAAATGAGGATGTTCCTAATGGAACATCCTCATTTCTTGTTTTATCAACATATTAGCAGCTCGTAGGGGAATCGGACCCCTGATTCCGCCTTGAGAGGGCGGCGTCTTAACCGCTTGACCAACGAGCCATACGTCTCTTTCAAAACGTTACTTTGGTATTATATAGGCTAAGTCAAAAAAAAGCAAGCACTTTTTTAAAAATTTGTAAAACTCAAGTTAGAATATAGGTTCTTATGAAATATTGTTTGATTTTGTCGTATAATATTTTTATTAATGTTTAATACCAAAATAAAATATATGGCAAAGGGGAATTATATAATGGCAAGAGTGATTTTAGAGAATTAGATAGTAGTATTATTAAAGATAATGCTTCTGAAGCAAGAAATTCTGGTAATAGTAGTATTTGTCTTTCACAGCTTCTAAATATAATATCAAATTTCACGAGCAAAGCAAACGAATTTACAGAATCTGATTTAGCATTGTTAACAAAAGGGTTACAACAATTTTTAAATAGAAGAACATTTACTACCTGTCGAGATGATATTCAAGTTGGAGATATATTCAACATTGATTTTGGTATAAATTACGAACCGGAAATGTCTTATAATCATCCAGGATTAATATTAGAGGAAGTCGGAGATCTTGTTCTGGTAGTACCCTCTTCTACTTCGCCAAAAAATTAGTGAATGCATATCATCCTATAGGAAACAAATCTGGAGTATGGTATTATTATGAAGTAGGAGTAAAAGATGGATTTGCAGAAAGATGTTCTTTGATACTCGGCAACGTCTGTACAATAAGTAAAGGTAGGTTATTGAGAAAAAAGGACATCTCACATGTAATATGTCTAGTGAAAATTCTTTGTATCGAGAAATACGAAACATTATATTCACACATATGTTTAGGAATGGATATAATAAATTAGAAGAAAAGATATCTAGTTTAGAAGAAAAAATTGTGGAGTTAGAAAGAAAAAATAGTAATCAGTAAAATATTGACCTTTTATCTTTCGTAATGTATTATAGTAATTGTAAACAGAATTGTTTATAATTATTGTGAGTACAGAACGAAAATGCGGCATCCGTTTTAACGGGTGCCGTTTTATATTATAATCTTTTTATAAGAATAGCCATCTTTACATATAAGATGGTTATTTTATCTGTCTACTTAAGTGGGATTGTATCAAAACGTCTCTTTTTATTCTTTTATATATTTTCTATTTCAAAGAATGTTCAATCACTTCTTCTCTTTTGTATTTATCGAGTACAGTAAATTTTTCATAAGATATATCTAAATGAATTAACTTAGCAGAGCAACATTTACATATACCATTATTTCTATTTGAAAGGTAGTATACACGTTTGCAATCTGTACAATAATAAACTTCTAACATTTGTATCTCCTATTCTGTTCATCATTTGAATATTATAGCATATAAGATTTGTATTTCAAGATTAAGAATGTATGTTCTGATAGAATTTTATATATTCTTTTCTTATAATGTTTTTATGGTATAAAACACCAAATACATTATATGAGGAGATTATATATGATAACGCCAAAAGATGAATATATCTTGTTTGCAGATGAAACAAAAAAGACTCCTGGAAATCCATTTTTCTGTTTTTCTGGGTTTATTATTAAGCGAAGTGAGTATGAGGAAATCTTAGTCCCGAAAATAAACGAATTAAAAATCAAGCATTTCGGAACATGTGGTATAATTTTTCATTATACAGATATGAAAAGTAATAAAGGAAAATTTAAAGATTTTAAAGAATCCTCAATAAGAAATAAATTTTGGACAGAATTTGTAAGTATTGTGAAGTCTGTAAATATAACAACTATAGGTGTATATTTTGATCAAAATAAGATGAAAGAATTATATGGGAGTGGAGCTACAACCAATTATGATATTGCATTTCGGCATATGCTAGAAAATTATATGCATTTTCTTATAGAACGCAATGGAGTTGGTTCTATTTGCATTGAATCAAGAACATTCAAGGAAAATATGTTCTTAGAACGAAATCATTTCGATTATATTGAAAATGGTTCTATTTATTATGGTTCAAAAACAACAAAAACTCACATGTCTTCTATAGGGTTTATTGTAAAGGGTGATAATTGTGTAGGACTTCAAGTTGCAGATATAATCCCTGCAAGATTAATGAGAATAGTAAACAAGCAAAGCGATAACTATTTACTAAATAGAACATTCCATGAAAAAATGTATTATTATAATACAGACAAAGAAAATGTT
>CAZNEZ010000078.1:0-5209 GCA_964572475.1 uncultured Lachnospiraceae bacterium | reverse complement strand
GGAAGGCATTCCCAATTTTTTATAAATCAAAAATACAACATCCACCTTTATAAAATGAATGTTGTATATTAGTTGATTATTAAATTGTATATAATATAATTTGAAGTTTACTTCTTACTATTAATAGTTCTCTGCTTTAACCTGAAAATATGACTGTGGATGATTACATACTGGACATACTTCTGGTGCCTTTTTTCCTATGCAGATATGTCCACAGTTAGAACACTGCCATATAACATCTCCATCTTTTGAAAATACTTTTTCTCCCTTAACATTAGCAAGAAGCTTTCTGTATCTCTCTTCATGTTCTTTTTCAATAGCAGCTACCCCTTTAAATAATCTAGCTATATCTGTAAATCCTTCTTCTTCAGCTGTCTTAGCAAATTCAGCATACATATCTGTCCACTCATAGTTCTCTCCTTCAGCTGCTGCCTCGAGATTCTCCATAGTTGAACCAATTCCATCATTCAATAGCTTAAACCATAGCTTTGCATGTTCTTTTTCATTAGCTGCTGTCTCTTCAAATATAGACGCTATCTGAACATATCCATCTTTCTTAGCTTTACTTGCAAAATATGTGTACTTATTCCTAGCCATTGATTCTCCTGCAAATGCTGTCTGAAGATTTACCTCTGTTTTTGATCCTTTTAATTCTGACATATTAATACCTTACCTTTCCGCCTTTGGCTTCAATAATAGTAATCATTCCTGTTTTGTTATATCTATATATTATCATTTTATTTGAAATTGTCAATATCCATTTTATAACATTATGAATCTAATATGTTTTCTTATGAATATATTCCATTAAATATATCAGCTACATTTTCTACATTAAATATATCATTTACGTTTTCTATATCAGCTACATTTTCTTTATTTTATTTATCATCTACATTTTCAATGAGTCTAACAAATCATAGTGTCTATTAACTGATATTTTAGCCTTTTCAACATCTTTAGTCTTCATTGCATACAGCATGTTCTTATGTGTAATTGCAAGGTCACAATTTAATGTCTTTTGCTTAAGAACATACTGCATCCATTTTTCACAAGTCGAGGCTATAGCATCCATTAAACATTCAATAAGTTTATTTCCTGCAATTCTCATTATATCATAATGAAATTCTTTGTCCGCATTAGTAACTTCTTCTATAGTTCCATTTCCCATAATGTTTACATAGCCTTCAAATATTGCAATCTGTTCATCACTAATATTATGTATTGTTGTTTCTATTATATGTAATTCAATTATTCTACGAAGCTGGCTAATTTCGCTAAGACTTACCTGTTTTAGCAGAAGCATAGTATCTAAAGATTCTGATAGATTTCTTCCTATATTTTGTGCAAGATAGTTTCCAGAACCCTGAATACTATTGATAAGTCCCATGTTATCCATTACTCTTAGCGCTTCCCTTATTGAATAGCGTCCAAGGCCTAAAGACTCTGCCATTTTTCTTTCTGTCGGAAGTTTATCACCAACTTTAAAGTTTCCATTTGCAACTTCTTCTTTAACATATCCTATTACTTTTTTGTATTCTTTGTTATCCATGGTACCTCTTTTCTATATGAATTCTGCAAACAGCGAAGCACATATTACAGTAATCATTCCAGCTATTGCGATTGACAAGCTACTCATTGCGCCTTCTATTTCTCCCATCTCCATAGCTTTTGATGTTCCAACAGCGTGTGCAGATGTACCTAATGCTATTCCTTTTGCTACAGGTTCTTTTATTGCAAATACTTTAAAAACTGCCTCTGCAATGACATTTCCAATTACACCCGTTATTATTATAACTGCTGCTGAAATTGCAACTATTCCTCCAAGCTCCTCTGATACTCCCATTCCAATTGCTGTTGTTATTGATTTCGGAAGTAAGGTAACATACTGTTCATGTGTAAATCCAAATACCAGAGACAATACAAGTACCAACCCCATACTTGTTATTACTCCTGAAATAATTCCTCCTGCTATTGCTGCCTTATTACTTTTCAGCATATTTATCTGTCTATATAAAGGAATTGCAAGACAGACTGTTGCTGGTGTTAGCAGATAACTTAAATATTTCGCCCCTTCATAATATGTATCATAATCCATATCAAAAGTAAGCACTGCTACTACAACAAGTATTATTGCTACCAGAAGTGGATTGAATATTGCAAGCTTTAACTTCTTCTTTAGCATTACTCCAATTCCATAGCCCGCAATACTTACAAATACTCCAAAAAATGCTGAATTATAAAGTATATCTTTCACTTTTTCGCCTCTTTTTCATGATGTTGTCTATTAGTTCTTATTATTCTCTGTGTAACTCTTCCTGATACAGCCATAACTAAAATTGTCGTTATTATAGTAATAAAACATATTGGAAACCATATTGGTTTTATAAGCTTCCACGATACAATAATCCCGACTGCCGGTGGAATGAACATCATAGGCATAATCTCAATCAAAAAATCTCCTGTATCTGACACATCCTCTACCTTCAATATCTTAAAACATAGTGCTAACAGCATTAATACAAGGCCATATATACTTGCTGGTATAGGCAGGGGAATAATCCCTTTTAATATCTCTCCCACAAATGATATTGACAGTATTATCAAAAATTGCTTTACATATTTCATAGTGGTCTCCATTCTAGAGTATTTAATTATATTGGTAACACCAATTATATCTTTTAACTCACTTTTGTCAAGAAAATCCTAAAAGCACCTGCGAAATATGATACGCAAGTGCTTTTAGAATTTTTCTATTAAAGGATAGGTATAATATTTTAAATAAAATTTTGAAGTTCTTTTGCAAATTCTTCCTCTGTTTTTATTAATTCATCTGCAAGCTTTGTAGCCTTATTATCTGCATCAGAAAATTCATTTCTGAATTTACAAATTGACTGTATTCCCATATTACAGCCATCCATCATTATCTTAGCTATAGTATGCGTATCGGCTTTAAGCATAAGCTTTACTTCCGTTGTAATCCACGAAAACATCTCTGCTGCCTTTCCTGGATCCTGCTCATTGGAATTTTCTGATTCAAGTGCACTGTGAGCCCTATCTCCTATTGATATATGTTTTTGATTGTATTTATCAAGAACTTCCTTAAATCTTTGTTCATTTACAAACTCCATAACTTGTTCCATTGAATTTGTTGCCATTTTGCAGCCAGAATTTACTTCATGTAATAATCTAATGGTATCGCTCATAAATAACCTCATTTCTTTGTATTTATATTGTATTAGTATTATTACAAATATTTCTAATATTATTCTTAATATCTGCTATTCTGAATCGCCACCAAAATAATTATTAAGTATCTCACCAAATTTTGTGGTATCTACCTTAAGTTTTTCTGCCGCTATAAATACAAGACTTCCTTTTTTCCATCTGGCATCATCATTTTGTTTTACTTCATCAAGTGACATAATAATATTGTCTACGGTTATCTCTGAAACATTATCTCTCGCACACAAAAACACCCTTAAAATATCTAACGCTATCTTGGATTTAGTAGCGTCATCTCCTTCATCCCAACTATCAGCATCTTTAGAAAATATATTAATTATGGTGTCATTTACTATAATATCGCTTACTTTATACTTTTTTATCCCCGTATCCTTATCCGTTTCTGTAATTACCTCATTAAGAATACCATAGCAGTCACGTTCATAGAGAATAGTGCCATTTTCTCCTATGTACACTCTTCCAGATACTGCATAATCTTCTTCTACCTCAAATGCCGCATATCTCTTTCCTTCAAGTGTCATAATTCCTGATTTTATTGACAAATCCGTGTCATCTGAAGCTGCTACAATATTTCGTCCTTTATAAGTCCCTAAAATATCATCTGTAATCTTAGTTGCGGCTTCTATCTTGCCTGACTTTAGTTCTTCATCTGATATCGCAGTAGAGGTCTCCTCACCATATTCACTAATATTAACGGTTGTATATTCTTTATTGCTTGTAGCTGACTCTATTGAGTCTTCTATTGTACATCCTGCAAGTAGCGATATCGGTACAATTATGCAAAATATGATTTTTGTTACTTTATTAAGATGTATCATACGATTTTTAACTTTATTTTTCTGATTACTAGTATTCATTTTATTTTGTTTTGCTTTCAATTCATGCCTCCATAATATGATTCAATCTGCAAATAGTATTTGGTCTTTATGGGTCTTACTTGTAATAAATTATAGTATGTTATATAATTCTTATAATAAAAAGAAAAGGAGAAATATTATATGAATAATTCTTATCACTTTACTCAAAGTACAGCAAACATGGATTCTTTCTTCTCGTTTAGCATTATTATCTCTATTATTTATCTTGTAATCTATGTTGGTATGGCTGTATTAATGTGCTTCCTATGCAACAAATTTGCAAAGGAAAAAAATTTTCCACCATCATACAAATGGTTCGGACTTCTTGGTATCATCGGATTAATCATTGTATTAATACTTCCAAGCAAAAAGCCTAATCCTATGATGGAATATTATATGAATAATATGAACAGTAATAGTTCTAATGCTACAGTTAACAATGATAATGTCATTAACTCTAACAGCTTAGGTACTACGAACAATTCTTCTAACTCAGGTACTACGAACAATTCCGCAAAATATTGTGTTAACTGTGGAACGGCTATTCCTAATGGTTCGTCTTTCTGTGCTAACTGTGGTCACAAAATATAATCCATACATCTTATCTAATTTACTACATATTTGTGAATTCTATATGTTCGTATTATAAAATATTTTAACTTTTATATTCTCATATGTTCTTACAGATCAA
Organism: uncultured Lachnospiraceae bacterium; assembly: GCA_964572475.1. Taxonomy (GTDB): domain Bacteria; phylum Bacillota; class Clostridia; order Lachnospirales; family Lachnospiraceae; genus CAZNEZ01. The sequence goes on along the minus strand of CAZNEZ010000078.1, from coordinate 415 downwards.
ATCTGTTTAATTACAGTATAATATAGAAAAAAGGTATTTCTACATCAAACTTCTATGTAGAAATACCTTTTTTCTATATTACTGCTATTTTGATTTTGCTACTCTTATTACTGTTACAGAATACTTTGGAACTGTATAATTAAACTGATTTTTAATTCCTGTTACTTTAAATTCTTTAAGTTTTACTGCTTCTGTTTTACCTAAAACATTATCATTCTTTAAGCTTGTTCCAGCTGTCTGGAATACCGTTGCCTCTGTATTCAGATTAGATGAATTTTTGAGGTCAACTGCAAGCACTTGTGACTCACCTGTAACATTCACCAGTTTAATAATAATGTCTCCAGATTCATCAGTACTTACAACCTGATAAGCTTCATATGTCTTATTATCACCCATATCATAATCTATATAGATT
>CAZNEZ010000077.1:0-5555 GCA_964572475.1 uncultured Lachnospiraceae bacterium | reverse complement strand
TTGTTTTATTATTGTTTGTTTTATTATTGTTTGTTTTATTATTGTTTGTTTTATTGTTGTTTTCTTACGCAAAATGGTTTAAGTATTAAACTTAAACCATTTTAAACGCTATACACTATTGTGTTATTTTTATAGATTTTCTAATTCATTAACAAAATTCTCAAATCTTGTAAGTCCTTTATCAATCAATTCAATTGATATTGCATAAGATAATCTAATATTGTTAGGGAAACCGAAGTCTGCACATGGAACAACAGCTACATTATAATCTTCAATAAGAATTCTTGCCATCTCCGATGTGTCTCCTACAACATTACCCTTATACTTCTTAGTTAATATTTCACTAACATCAATAAATAGGTAAAATGCTCCCAGTGGCTCAACAAAAGATATATAAGGAATCTTTGAAGCCTTTTCTATCATGAATTTTCTTCTTTCATCAAATGCTTCTAACATCATCTGTACTGTTGACTGGTCTCCTGTAAGCGCTTCAACAGCTGCTTTTTGAGCTATAGAATTAGGATTTGATGTCTGGTGACTTTGAACGCTGCCCATAAGCTTAGCAATCTCAACACTAGAACCTGTATATCCAATTCTCCAACCTGTCATAGCATAGCTCTTTGCTAAACCACTAACAGTAATTGCTCTCTTATATATCTCTTCATTAAGTGAAGCGATGCTTACATGCTTCTGACCATTATATACGAGATTCTCATACATTTCGTCAGCTACAACATATATATCATTCTTAACAACATATTCTGCTATCTTCTCTAATTCTTCCTTAGTATAAATCACACCTGTAGGATTGTTAGGTGTATTAAGAACCAATGCTTTTGTCTTAGATGTTGTTACAGCTTGCAACTGTTCAACATTTACCTTGTATCCTTGTTCCTTTGGTCCGTTAACATATACTGGAACTCCTCCTGCTAACTTAACTATCTCTGGATAGCTCAACCAATATGGTGCAGGAATAATAACTTCGTCCTCTGGATTAAGAATAGCTGTAAATACATTAGTTAATGAATGTTTACCTCCATTACTTACTACTATCTGATTAGTAGCATAATCAAGATTATTGAAGTTCTTGAATTTGACAGAAATAGCCTTCTTCAAGTCGTCTATACCTGAAGCTGGTGTATATTTTGTAAAGCCTGAATTAATGGCTTCTATAGCAGCATTGCAAATATTCTCAGGGGTATTGAAATCTGGCTCTCCTGCTCCAAATCCAACTACGTCGATTCCTTGTGCTTTAAGTGTTTTTGCCTTTGCTGTAATTGCTAGTGTTGATGACGGTTTAACCGCTGCGGCTTTTTTTGATAATGTTAATGACATAATGTACTATCACCTGTCCCTTTCGTAAACTTTATTCATTATATAATAAGACTAAAAAATTGTCTATGATTTTTCTCATAAAAAAGTGTTCACTAGCGTGAACACTTGGAAGAATACTTCGTATTCTTCTTAAATTCCCTATGTTACTGCGTATTTTCCTATTATATAAAAAAAATGGTTAAATCTCTACTTTAATAGTATAGATTTAACCATTCAATTTTAATTCTTACTTAGCATAATCAACAGCACGTGATTCTCTAATAACACTTACTTTGATTTGTCCTGGATATTCTAGCTCTGATTCGATCTGTTTTGATATGTCTCTAGCTAAAAGAACCATATCAGCATCATTAATCTGCTCAGGAACTACCATAATTCGAATCTCTCTACCAGCCTGAATAGCAAATGATTTATCAACCCCTTTGTATGAGTTGGTAATATCTTCTAATTGTTTTAATCTGTTAGTATATGTCTCTAATGTCTCTCGTCTTGCACCAGGTCTTGCAGCAGAAATAGTATCAGCTGCCTGTACTATGCAAGCAATGAGTGACTCTGGTTCAACATCTCCATGATGAGACTCAACTGCATTAATAACCAATGCTGATTCTTTGTATTTTCTACATAAATCAACACCAATCTGAATATGTGAGCCTTCCATTTCATGATCGACTGATTTGCCGATATCATGTAATAGTCCTGCTCTTTTTGCCATTCTTACATCTACGCCAATCTCTCCTGCCAATAATCCTGACAAATGAGCAACCTCGATAGAATGTTTTAATGCATTCTGACCATAACTTGTTCTAAACTTCATCTTACCTAAGAGTTTAACAAGTTCTGGGTGAATTCCATGAACTCCTACTTCAAATGTAGCAGCTTCACCTTCTTCACGAATCATAACTTCAACTTCTTTTTGAGCTTTTTCAACCATCTCTTCGATTCTAGCTGGATGAATTCTTCCATCCACAATCAGCTTCTCAAGTGCAATTCTTGCAACTTCTCTTCTGATTGGATCAAAGCTTGATAAAATAACTGCTTCAGGGGTATCATCTATAATAAGATCAACACCTGTCATAGTCTCTAAAGTACGAATATTACGACCTTCACGACCAATAATACGACCTTTCATTTCATCATTAGGAAGCTGTACAACTGAAATAGTTGTCTCTGATACATGATCTGCAGCACACTTCTGTATTGCAGTAACCACATATTCCTTAGCCTTTTTGCCGGCTTCTTCCTTGGCTTTACTTTCTAACTCTTTAATCATCTTAGCTGTGTCATGTTTAACATCATCTTCAACAGTTTTTAAAAGATATTCTTTTGCTTGTTCGGAGGTAAGTCCAGAGATTCGTTCCAGTTCCTGAATTCTTTGTTCATTGAGCTTTTCTACTTCTGCTTTGACTTTCGTAAGTTCTTGCTCTTTCTGATTCAAACTATTTTCTTTTTTCTCGATAGCATCTGCTTTCTTATCAATAGCTTCCTCTTTAGCAATAATACGCTTTTCAAAACGCTGTACCTCAGCTCTACGTTCCTTTGTCTCTTTATCTGACTCGTTTTTGGCTTTTAATGCCTCTTCCTTAGCCTCTAAAAGAGCTTCCCTTTTCTTAGCTTCAGCTGTCTTAACCGCTTCATCTATGATTTCTCTTGACCTTGTTTCCGCACTACCGATTTGGGCCTCAACGACCTTCTTTCTGTAAGTAATGGCTACAATCCAAGTAATAGGAGCAACTATACAAAGTGTAATAACTATTGCAATTATAACTTCAGTCACAGGAGCACCTCCTTATTCAATTTTCATTGTACAAATACAACACTTTAATTTTATACTTTTTTTATTATTATGTCAAGTAAAGTTGATGTATTATTATGCACAATGACAAATTATTTAGAGCAATTTCAGAAGTATTTTGTCAATTTATTAATTACACTTGTTACATCCTCATAATCGAAGCCTTTTCTTAACAAAAAAGAGTATAATTTACTTATTTCTTCTCTAGTTGCTACAGACAAATCCACTTTCTTTTTAGTAATTAATTTCTTTATTAATTCACTCTCATCATTATCATTCTCTTCCAAAACTTCACTAATCGTCTCTTTATCTATGCCTTTTCTTAATAGTTCAAGTTTTATTACTTTACGACTCTTTCCTGAACTCTTATATCTATAATATTCTCTTGCATATCTCTCATCATCGATTAGCTTATATTCCTTAAGAAAATCTATCGTTTGTTCTATAACACATTCAGGATAAAAGGATTCTTTTAACTTCTTAATAAGTTCAGCTTCTGACTTTTCTGTTCTACCTATAATATACATAGACCTGCTTTTAGCTCTTTTTAAAAGCAGGTCTTCAATTATATATCTATAGTCTTCCTCAGAAAGCTCAGAATCAACTTTGATTTTAAGCTTTCTGATTTCGCCTTTATACAATGCAAAAGCTAATTGCTCATCAATATATATTTTGCATCTCTTGCTGTCAATTTCTAAAATATCTGTAACTACCATTATGACTCTGTATCTGTACTATCTGATTCTGCATCAGATATCTTAGTATTATCAGTAGAATTATCAGTAGCCTTAGTTCCCTTTAATGTCTTAGATTTGCTTGATTTCTCCTGTAAATCACTTGGTGCTTCTTCTATTTCTCCATCAAGAGATAACTTAGCTCTAACTTCTTTTTCTATCTCTTCTAGCATATCAGGATTACTTTTTAATGTGTTCTTTGCATTCTCTCTACCCTGACCAATCTTCTCGCCCTTATATGCATACCAAGAACCACTCTTGTTAACCACATCTGCTTCTGCCGCAAGGTCAAGAATATCGCCTTCTCTGGAAATTCCTTCACCAAACATAATATCAAATTCTGCTTCTTTAAATGGTGGTGCAATCTTATTCTTAACAACTTTAATTCTTGTTCTGTTACCTATTACCTCACCGCCAGCTTTTAAAGACTCAATTCTACGCACATCTAATCTTATAGATGAATAGAACTTCAATGCCCTACCACCTGTAGTTGTTTCAGGACTACCAAACATAACTCCTACTTTTTCACGTAACTGGTTAATAAAGATTACAATACAATTAGACTTACTAATAACTGCTGTAAGCTTTCTAAGTGCCTGTGACATAAGTCTTGCATGAAGACCAACATGAGAATCACCCATCTCTCCATCTATCTCTGCTTTAGGAACAAGTGCGGCAACTGAATCAACGATTACAATGTCAACAGCTCCAGACCTTACCAAAGTCTCTGTAATCTCCAAAGCCTGTTCACCATAATCTGGTTGTGAAATATAAAGATTATCAATATCAACACCTATATGTTTAGCATACACAGGATCAAGTGCATGTTCAGCATCTATAAATCCAGCGATGCCGCCTCTCTTTTGTACTTCTGCAATCATATGTAATGCTACAGTAGTCTTACCACTGGATTCTGGACCATATACTTCAACAATTCTTCCCTTAGGTATACCACCAAGTCCAAGTGCAATGTCAAGACTTAATGCTCCTGTCGGAATTGTCTCAACATTCATATGTGTTCCTGAATCTCCAAGCTTCATGACAGAACCTTTACCATGTTGCTTCTCTATCTGTGCTAATGCTGCATCTAATGCTTTTAACTTTTCATTTTTTTCCATTACGAATATCCTCCTTGTGAACATTTGTTCGTCTAATATAATATTATAATATCCCACAAAACATGTTTTGTCAATAACAATCGAACACATTTTCGATTATTCCCCATTGTCTTGTAATCATATCACATATTGTATATATTTTCAACTATAGAATCTCTGCAAAGCTGTCTTGTGGAATAGGCTTAGCATATAAAAATCCTTGTGCATATCTACAGCCATGATTTTTAATATACTCTTCATTTTCAGTAGTTTCTATTCCTTCACACACAACAATAATACCGTTTTTGTGACATATTGTAACTAGTTCATTCATAATATCATCCTCTATTGGATTTTCCTTTTTAATTAGAAAGTTGCGATCAAATTTAACAACATCTATAGGCAATTTGTATAATAACTGAATTGTAGAATATCCACTGCCAAAATCATCAATTGCTATACTAAATCCTAGCATTTTAAGTTCCTTTGCCACTCTTATAAGACTGTTAAAATCCGAAACTGCCATTGTTTCTGTAATCTCTATCTGTAATAAATCAGTAGGAACTCCATATTTTATGGTAATATTCCTAAGCTTCT
>CAZNEZ010000076.1:0-6661 GCA_964572475.1 uncultured Lachnospiraceae bacterium | reverse complement strand
TGTTTGGCGAAAACTAAGCATATAATAAATATTAAAATAAAAGAAATCTCTATGCCGATAGGTGTACAAAATAAAATTTCTATGTTAGAATAAGCTATTCAATTATGAAAGGCTGGATTTATTATGGAAGTAAAATTAAAAGTAAAATTATCAGATAAACACTTATTTAATTTCCTAATGCATCATACTTATTCTTCATTTAGTGGATACATAGGAATTATTATTAGTTTGTGCGCGCTATCGGCATTTATTATGTCCCTTAACTCAGAGGTTATTAGAATACAGTATAAAGTAGTATTATTAGTAACTGCATTACTATTTACTGTAGTTCAGCCCCTTATGCTTAAGAGCAAAGCAAAACAGCAGGTTAAAAAGAATAAGAGCTTTTCTGATCCGTTTGAGTATGTTATTAATTCATCTGGAATCTATATTAAGCAGAATGATGACGAACTTCAAGTTAGATGGGACGAGATTAAAAAGATTACAAGCACGAAGAAATGTGTTTTCATATACTTAACTAAGATTAGAGCATTTATTATTCCAAGAGAAGACGTAGGTGGGGATATGGCTGATTTTAGAACCATTATCAATAAAAACTGTCTTGCAAGGCATATTAGAATTAAATAATAGTGCAAGTTTTGTTTTTCACTCACAAGTTTACAATACACAAACCTGAGTAATTATCTATTTATAAAAGACAGTTATAGTATGCAGGCAAAATTAAGAATTAAAATCAAAGTGTGAGGTATACCCAAAATGTTATTAGAAAATTCTAATATTATAGAGTCATTTTCAGCTGAAGAAACATTCAATTTAGGCGTTGAACTTGGTAAAAAAGCTAATGCAGGAGAGATTATTTGTCTAAATGGAGACCTGGGAGTAGGTAAGACAGTATTTACACAGGGATTTGCAACTGGTCTGGGAATAAAAGAACCCATTAACAGTCCTACATTTACAATCGTTCAGGTATATGAGGAGGGTAGAATGCCCTTCTATCATTTTGATGTATACAGAATAGGCGATATTAGTGAGATGGACGAGATTGGTTATGAAGATTATTTCTTTGGAGATGGTGTATGCCTGATTGAATGGGCTGAAATTATTAAAGAATTGATTCCAGAGAATGCATTTAATATTACAATAGAAAAGAATCTTGATAACGGATTTGATTATAGAAAGATAACGATAGAAATGAGGAATAAATGAGAATTTTAGCAATAGAAAGTTCATCGCTTGTTGCATCAGTAGCAATAACAGAAGATGGAATAATGATAGCAGAATATACAATTAATTATAAAAAGACACATTCACAGACTTTACTACCTATGATAGATAATATTATTAATATGATTGAACTGGACAAGTCTACTATAGATGCAATAGCAATTTCGGGTGGACCTGGTTCGTTTACGGGACTCAGAATTGGAAGCGCAACAGCAAAGGGGCTTGGCCTTGCACTATCTAAACCTTTGATTAATGTACCTACACTTGAAGCAATGGCTTATAATCTTCAAAGTACAGAAAAACTTGTATGTCCAATTATGGATGCAAGGAGGAATCAAGTATATACAGGAGTGTATGATGCATCTGGAATTAAACCTATTGTAATTATGGATCAGACTGCAATTTCAATTGATGAACTTATAGCCAGACTGTCAGAGATTGGTAAAAAAGTAATATTTGTTGGAGATGGTATTCCTGTATTTAAGAATGTTATAGAGGAGAGAATACCTAAACTAGCTGAATTTGCACCAGCACATTTAAATAGACAGAGAGCTGGTGCTGTAGCGGCATTGGCGAGTGTATACTATAGTGAGGGAAAGACGGAGACGGCAACTGAACACAATCCAGACTATCTTAGAGTCTCACAGGCAGAACGAGAACTTGCTGAGAAAAACAATAGATTGAATTTGTAGAGGAGTTTACAGATGAGTGAGTATATGCCTACAGTGATGATTACCAATATGGAAAAAATACATATTGAGCAGGTAGCACGCCTTGAGTGTGAATGCTTTCATAATCCGTGGTCAGAGAATGCACTTCTTGAATCAATGCAAAACGAACATTACATATTTGCAGTGGCGCTTATTGATAGTGAGATAGTAGGATATGGTGGCATGTATGTTATATTAGATGAGGGAAATATAACTAATATTGCGGTAAATAATGCATATAGAAGACAGGGAATAGCTGAGAAAATTATTAATTACCTTATTGATAAATCGTATGAGAAGTGTGCTAACGTCATTAATCTGGAAGTTCGAGAAAGTAATATACCTGCAATTAATATATATACCAGATTGGGATTTCAAAAATTGGGGATAAGAAAGAAATTTTATAGTAATCCTGTGGAAAATGCAATTCTTATGTGCAAAAAATTACCACTATAATTATACCCTTGAATATTTTATAATACATTTAGACGTAGCCAATGATTACAGTTATGAATGGAGACTATTATGAAAAAGTATGAACTTACAAGCAAATCTTCTATTCCACAGCTAGAAAGAGTTTTTTGCAACAAGTGTGGAAGAGAAATTCTTGTTGAAAATGGTATAGTTAAAGAAGGAATTTATGAATCGAAGAATGAATGGGGATATTTTTCTCAAAAAGACAGGGAAATACATTCGTTTGACATTTGCGAAGAGTGTTATAATAAGATTATTAGCGAATTTATAATACCTATAGATATTGACGAGAAGAAAGAAGTACTATAAACATATGTAATGATTGATTATTCTGGTTAAAATGTGATATTATATTTTCAGGCTTTAACATTAGAAAGGAATAATTCATGTTAGATGTATGTTTATTAGGTACAGGTGGAATGATGCCATTACCAAAGAGATGGCTCACTTCACTTATGACAAGATATAATGGCAGCAGTTTATTGATTGACTGTGGTGAAGGCACACAGATTGCAATTAAAGAAAAAGGCTGGAGTTTTAATCCCATCGATATTGTATGTATTACACATTTTCATGCAGACCATGTAAGCGGATTACCAGGACTTTTACTTACTATGGGGAATGCTGACAGAAAAGAAAAATTGACAATAATTGGACCGAAGGGGATTGGCAGGGTGATTGCTGCTTGCAGAGTTATGGCTCCTGAGTTGCCATTTGAGATTGAAATTGTAGAGATTACAGAAAACTATCAGGAATTTAATTTAAAAGGATATAGAATAGAAGCATTTAAAGTTAATCATAATGTAACATGTTATGGTTATACAATTAATATTGACAGAATAGGGAAGTTTAAAGTTGAGAGTGCAATTGCTAATAATATTCCAAAAGAATATTGGAATAAATTACAAAAGGGTGTTACAATAGAAGAAGAAGGAAAGACTTATACACCAGACATGGTTCTTGGCGAAGCCCGAAGAGGAATTAAAGTGGCTTATTGTACTGATACAAGACCAGTTCCTATAATAAGTGATAAAGCAGCAGATGCTGATTTGTTTATATGTGAAGGAATGTATGGTGAAAAAGATAAAGAGAAAAAGGCTAAAGAATACAAACATATGACATTCTATGAAGCAGCAAGATTGGCCAAGGAAGCTAATCCTAAGCAGATGTGGCTGACACATTATAGTCCTTCACTGATAAGACCAGATGAATATATGGAAGATGTTAAAAACATTTTTGAGAATTCTTATCCTGGCAAGGATGGCAAATCTATAGAATTAATGTTTGAAGAAGATTAGAGCTTATTGGAAAGGTGTGGTCGATATGAAGAAACAGCTTAGAATTATGATAGTTGTTACAGTACTCATAGTTATGGGTGTTGCTTTTTACTACTATTTATCCAATAGAGATACAGGTAAGACACCAGATAATACTCCAGAAGAGACAAGAGATTTAGTAGTTGTTGTAGCTAAAGATTTGGACAATGACTATCCTGTTTCTCCTCGTGAAGTTGTTCAGCTTTACAATCGTATTCTTAAGTGTTATTTTAATGAGGAACATGATGATAAAGAGTTGGTTCAGCTTGCTTGTCAGGCTAGGAAGCTTTTAGATGATGAGTTGTTGGCTAATAATGACTTTAGCGATTCTTACGACATGTTATGTAATGAGATTGACGAATATAAGACAAAGAATACTAAGATAGGCAGTATATTTTTAGATAAGAGTTCCCAAGTTCAGTACTCAACATTAGATGGTCAGAGTACAGCTTGGCTTAATTGCATTTATTACCTTAAGAGTGATGATGGAACTACTAAAGCTACTGAGACCTATATATTAAGAAAGGATGACGAAGGCAAGTGGAAAATCCTCGGATGGCAGGTGACACGGCCGGATACTGATAATGAGTAAAGATATTAGAATATTAGCAATAGAAAGCTCTTGCGATGAGACAGCAGCAGCAGTTGTAGTTAATGGAAGAGAGGTATTATCAAATGTTATATCATCTCAGATAGCACTTCACACATTATATGGAGGAGTAGTACCTGAGATAGCTTCTCGTAAGCATATTGAAAAGATTAATCAGGTAATAGAAGAGGCTTTAAAGGAAGCCAACACTACGTTAGACGATTTGGATGCTATAGGAGTTACATATGGACCTGGTCTGGTTGGAGCGCTTCTAGTAGGAGTAGCAGAGGCTAAAGCTATTTGCTATGCAAAGGATATACCATTAATAGGTGTACATCATATAGAGGGACATATTTCAGCTAATTATATTGAGAATAAGACATTAGAACCACCATTTATCTGTATGGTTGTGTCTGGAGGACATACACATCTTGTAGTAGTAAAAGCGTATGGAGAGTATGAAGTTATTGGAAGAACTAGAGATGATGCGGCAGGAGAAGCATTTGATAAAGTAGCTAGAGCAATTGGCCTTGGATATCCAGGAGGACCTAAAGTAGATAAACTTGCTAAAGAGGGGAATCCTAGTGCAATTGAATTCCCAAGAGCGCATATAGATGGAGCACCCTTTGATTTTAGCTTCAGCGGCCTTAAGTCATCAGTGCTTAACCACATTAATTCATGCCAGATGAAAGGTGAAGAGATTAATAAGGCTGATATTGCAGCTTCATTTCAAAAAGCTGTTGTAGATGCATTGTTATCAAGGGCAATGAATGCAGTTAAACAATATGGAATCAACAAATTAGCTCTTGCAGGAGGAGTTGCGTCAAACTCAGCAATTAGAGAAACGTTTGAAGTAGCATGTAAAGCAGAAGGAGTGGAATTCTTTAGACCATCACCTATATTATGCACAGATAACGCTGCAATGATTGGAAGTGCTGCTTATTATGAATACATTAATGGTACTAGACATGGATGGGATTTAAATGCAGTTCCTAATCTTAAGCTAGGAGAAAGATAAAGACCGAATACAATACAGAATGTTAAAGCTAATATTGGAGGAATTATGAAGATTATTGCGATAGTGCTTGCAGCTGGAAAAGGGAAAAGAATGGAGAGTAGTATTAGTAAACAATTTATGATGCTCTGTAATAAACCAGTTCTTTACTATTCTTTGGCGGCATTTGAAGATAGTAGAGTGGATGAAATTGTAATAGTTACAAGCGAGGAATCAATTGAATTCGTTAAATCTGATATTGTGGACAAGTATCAATTTTCAAAAGTGGTTAATATAGTAAAAGGTGGTGCTGAAAGATATAACTCTGTATATAATGGACTTAAAAGTATTGAAGAAGCTGGAGGCAGTGATATTGTACTAATACATGATGGCGCAAGGCCTTTCATTGATAATACTATTATAAATGCTGCTATTGAAGATGTACTTAAATATAAAACGAGTATAATAGCAGTTCCTGCTAAAGATACTATTAAAGTAATAGACAAAGAAGGATTTGTTGAATCAACACCTAATAGGAAAACTTTATGGCAGATTCAGACACCACAGAGCTTTGATTTTAAGTTAATACTTGAGGCATATGAATACGTTATTCAATCTGAGAATAAAGATATAACGGATGATTCAATGGTGCTGGAGTTATATAAACCAGAGATTAAGATTAAAATAACTCAAGGCAAATATGAGAATATAAAGCTTACAACCCCAGAAGATATGAGGGTTGGAGAGAGTCTGATTACACATAGATTATAGCTTAACTACTTGCTGCGAAAAACATAATAAAAAAACTTGTAAAAAAAAGAAAAAAGTTATTGACAGTTTAGTATATATTTGCTAGAATAACTCTTGCCGCTGACACAGGACGTGCCGAGCGGCACATATACAAATCTTCTTTAGAAGATAAAATTTAATAATTCCAAAAAGCACTTGACAAACATATAAAGATATTATAAAATGGTCAAGCACTTCATGGAGAGGTATCGAAGTGGTCATAACGAGGCGGTCTTGAAAACCGTTTGTCCGCAAGGGCGCATGGGTTCGAATCCCATCCTCTCCGCTGTCAGCTCTTACTGGGAGAAGTACCCAAGTGGCTGAAGGGGCTCCCCTGGAAAGGGAGTAGGCCGTTAATAGCGGCGCGAGGGTTCAAATCCCTCCTTCTCCGCTCAGTCTTTCCTAGTGAAGACGAAGTTGTAAATTAAAAAAAGTTTAAAAAAAGACTTGACAAATTACAACAGAATATGATAATATATTCGAGCTGACCAAGAAACAGCAACAAAATATCGAACATTGAATACATAAGAATTGTGTATGAAAGTTCACTTATGAACATTGAAAA
>CAZNEZ010000075.1:0-6863 GCA_964572475.1 uncultured Lachnospiraceae bacterium | reverse complement strand
GAGTACCTTCTGATACCCTAATCTTTATAGTGATAAAAACTGCTAAAAACAAAAAACGAACAAACGTTTGCATTTGCTTTTAAATTGTGTTATTATAACAAATATAGTTTCAGAGGTAACACGTTAGGAGGTAACGGGAATGGATAGATTTAAGTTAGTTTCAGAGTATATGCCAACTGGAGATCAACCCCAGGCTATTAAAGAGCTGGTAGAAGGATTTGAGAATGGCAATCAGTTTGAAACTCTCCTCGGTGTAACAGGTTCAGGTAAGACATTTACTATGGCGAACGTAATTGAGAAGCTTAATAAGCCTACTCTTATCATCGCTCATAATAAGACACTAGCAGGGCAGTTATATAGTGAATTTAAGGAATTTTTTCCGGAGAATGCTGTTGAGTATTTTGTAAGCTATTATGACTATTTTCAGCCTGAGGCTTATGTCCCTTCAACAGACACATATATTGAGAAAGATTCAGCTATTAATGATGAGATAGATAAGCTGCGACATTCGGCTACAGCAGCCTTGTCGGAAAGAAAAGATGTTATTATTGTATCATCTGTATCATGTATTTACGGATTAGGAAGTCCTATAGATTATCAGAATATGGTTATATCTATCAGGCCTGGTATGGTAAAGGATAGGGATGAGATTATTCATAAGCTGATTGAGATACAGTATGATAGGAATGATATGGACTTTAAACGTGGTACGTTTAGAGTTCGTGGTGATGTAGTTGAGGTATTTCCAGCTAACTCAACAGATAGAGCAGTTAGAATTGAGTTCTTTGGAGATGAAATAGATAGAATAACCGAAATTGATGTATTGACAGGTGAGATAAAGTGTAGACTTGAACATATAGCTATATTTCCAGCATCACATTATGTAGTATCTAAGGAGAAGATGGAAAGTGCTATCACTGCTATCGAAGATGAACTTAAGGAAAGGGTTTCTTATTTTAAAAGTGAGGACAAGCTGCTTGAGGCGCAAAGAATCTCTGAAAGAACTAACTTTGATATTGAGATGATGAGAGAGACTGGATTCTGCTCAGGAATAGAGAATTATTCATATCATTTGGCAGGAACTGATAGAGGTGATATGCCGCATACCCTTATCGACTATTTTGGCGATGATTTTTTAATAATTGTTGATGAGTCTCATATTACTATTCCTCAAGTAAGGGGTATGCATGCTGGAGATCAGTCGAGAAAGTCAACGCTTGTGAATTATGGATTTAGATTGCCATCGGCATTAGAGAATAGACCACTTAACTTTTCTGAGTTTGAATCTAAGATTGACCAGATGATGTTTGTTTCTGCAACACCTAATGTATATGAGCAGGAGCATGAGCTTCTTAGGGCTGAACAGATTATCAGACCTACAGGACTTCTTGATCCTAATATAGAAGTAAGACCTGTTGAAGGACAGATTGATGATTTGCTAAGTGAGATTAATATAGAGACTTCTAAGAAGAATAAGATTCTTGTTACAACATTGACAAAGAGGATGGCAGAGGATTTGACAGATTATCTCAAGGAAAATGGAGTTAGGGTTAAGTACCTGCATTCGGATATTGATACGCTTGAAAGATCAGAGATAATAAGAGATATGAGGCTTGATTTATTTGATGTTCTCGTGGGTATTAACTTACTTAGAGAAGGTCTGGATATTCCAGAGATTGCACTTGTAGCGATTCTTGATGCTGATAAAGAGGGTTTTCTTCGTTCAGAGACTTCGCTTATTCAGACAGTAGGAAGGGCAGCGCGTAATTCTGATGGTCATGTAATTATGTATGCTGATAATATGACGGATTCAATGCGTAAGGCAATATCAGAAACAGAGCGTAGAAGGGCTATACAGGAAGCATATAACGAAGAACATGGAATTACGCCTACGACTATCAAAAAGGCTGTTAGGGACCTTATCAGCATATCTAAAGCAGCTACTCAGACAATAGACAAGTTATCTAAGGATCCAGAATCTATGAGCAGGAAAGAGATTGAGAAGCTGATTAAAAATATTATGAAGCAGATGCAGAAGGCAGCAGCAGATTTGAATTTTGAAGCAGCGGCAGAACTTCGTGATCAAATGCTCCAATTAAAACAAGAATTATTGAAGATGGACGAAGATTAGAGATAAGCTGAAAGCTGGAAGATTCGTAAGGATATAGTGTAGCTGAAAGCTGGAAGATTAGTAAGACAAGAGAGAAGCTGAAAGCTGGAAGATTAGTAAGACTACAGTGCAGCTGAGAGCTAACATAGAAAATGAATAGAGCAAGATAAAAACAGGAGATTGACATGGCAGCTAAGAATAATAAGAACAAACAGTATATTAAGATAAGAGGCGCAGCCGAGCATAACCTAAAAGGTATAGATGTTGACATACCAAGAGATGAGTTTGTAGTACTTACAGGATTAAGTGGTTCTGGAAAGTCATCTCTTGCATTTGATACTATTTATGCAGAAGGCCAAAGAAGATATATGGAATCATTGTCATCATATGCTAGACAGTTTCTCGGACAGATGGAGAAACCAAATGTTGAGAGTATAGAAGGACTTTCACCTGCGATATCTATCGACCAGAAGTCTACTAACAGGAATCCACGTTCTACAGTAGGTACAGTAACGGAGATATATGATCATTTTAGACTTTTATACGCAAGAATTGGTATTCCTCATTGCCCAGAGTGTGGGAAAGAGATTAAGAAGCAGTCTGTTGATCAGATGACAGATCAGATTCTTGAACTGCCTGAGGGAACTAAGATTCAGCTTTTAGCACCAGTAGTAAGAGGACGTAAGGGCGAACATGCTAAGGTTTTTGAACATGCTAAAAAGAGTGGTTATGTTCGCGTAATGGTTGATGGTAATATGTATGAGTTAAGTGAAGAGATTAAGCTAGATAAGAATATTAAGCATAGTATAGAAGTGGTTGTTGACAGACTTGTTATTAAGTCAGGCATTGAGAAGCGTCTTACAGATTCAATCGAAAATGTAATGCATCTTGCTGATGGACTTATGATTGTTGATGTCATTGGGGGAGAAAAGATTAACTTTAGTCAAAGTTTTTCATGCCCGGACTGTGGTATTAGTATTGACGAGATTCAGCCTAGAAGTTTCTCGTTTAACAATCCATTTGGAGCATGCCCAGAATGTTTTGGACTTGGATACAAAATGGAATTTGATGTGGACCTTATGATTCCAAACAGAAAGATAAGTATTAATGAAGGAGCTATTATAGCTATGGGCTGGGCTTCATCAACGGATCCTAAGAGTTATTCACATGCAATTCTGGATGCTTTATCTAAGAGATATAAGTTTAGCTTAGATACTCCTTTTGAAAAGTTATCAAAAAAGGCACAGGATATTATTATTAATGGTACTAGTGGGGAAGAGGTTAAGGTCTATTACAAAGGCCAGCGTGGAGAAGGTATCTATGATGTAGCATTTGAGGGCCTTGTAAGGAATGTGGAAAGAAGATACCGGGAAACCTCTTCAGAAACTATTAAGGCTGAATATGAAGAATTTATGAAGATTACGCCTTGCAAGGAATGTGGGGGACAAAGGCTTAAGAAGGAATCTCTTGCAGTAACAGTTGGTGGAAAGAATATATTTGAGGTTACTTCTATGCCAATTAGGAAACTTCAGGTATTTTTGGACAGACTTGAGTTGAGTGATATGCAGGCAACTATTGGTGAACAGGTGTTAAAGGAGATTAAGTCTAGAATTGGATTTCTTGTAGATGTAGGTCTTGATTATCTTACACTTGCCAGAGCAACTGCAAGCTTATCAGGAGGAGAAGCGCAGCGTATTCGTCTTGCAACTCAAATAGGTTCAGGTCTTGTAGGGGTTGCATATATTCTGGATGAGCCTAGTATTGGTCTTCATCAGAAAGATAATGACAAGTTATTAAAGACGTTAACACATCTTAGAGACCTTGGTAATA
Source organism: uncultured Lachnospiraceae bacterium (assembly GCA_964572475.1). Taxonomy (GTDB): domain Bacteria; phylum Bacillota; class Clostridia; order Lachnospirales; family Lachnospiraceae; genus CAZNEZ01. The sequence continues at coordinate 2,923 of CAZNEZ010000075.1, read as the reverse complement.
CTCTAATAGTAGTTGAGCATGATGAAGATACAATGTTTGCAGCGGACTACATTGTGGATATTGGTCCTGGTGCAGGCGAACATGGTGGAGAAGTAGTTGCTACTGGTAATGCACAGGAGATTATGAAGAATAAGAATTCTATCACAGGAGCATATCTTAGTGGAAGAATTAAAATCCCACTACCTTCAGAGAGAAGGAAGCCTACAGGATATCTCAAGGTAATTGGAGCAAGACAGAATAATCTTAAGAATATAGATGTTGATATTCCTCTTGGTATAATGACAGTAGTTACAGGTGTTTCAGGATCGGGTAAGTCTTCTCTTGTAAATGAAATCATTTACAAGTCACTTGCCAAAACTCTCAATCGCGCAAGGACCATACCTGGTGAGCATGACAGAATCGAAGGTGTTGAGCAGCTTGATAAGATTATTGATATTGATCAGTCACCGATAGGTAGAACCCCAAGATCAAACCCAGCTACTTATACAGGTGTATTTGATCAGATTAGGGATTTATTTTCAGCAACTGCAGATGCAAAGGCTAAGGGATACAAAAAGGGAAGATTCAGCTTTAATGTTAAGGGAGGACGTTGTGAGGCTTGTAGTGGCGATGGTATTCTCAAAATTGAGATGCATTTTTTACCAGATGTATATGTGCCTTGTGAAGTATGCGGTGGAAAGCGTTATAATAGGGAAACGCTAGATGTTAAGTATAAAGGTAAGAGTATCTATGATGTACTTGATATGACGGTGGAAGAGGCTATGAAGTTTTTTGAAAATGTGCCTAATATTTATAGGAAGATTGCGACGCTTAATGAAGTTGGTCTTTCTTATATTAAGCTGGGACAGCCTTCAACAACTTTATCTGGTGGTGAAGCTCAAAGAATTAAGCTTGCAACTGAGCTAAGTAAGAGAAGTACAGGAAAGACGATATATATTCTTGACGAACCTACTACTGGATTGCATTTTGCAGATGTTCACAAACTTGTTGAGATTCTTCGCAAGCTCTCTGAAGGCGGCAACACGGTTCTTGTTATCGAGCATAATCTGGATGTTATTAAGGTTGCGGATTATATTATAGATATAGGACCTGATGGTGGTGACAAGGGTGGTACTGTAATCGCTAAGGGAACTCCTGAAGAAGTAGCAGAGAATGAAAAATCTTATACTGGAAAGTATGTTAAAAAATATCTGCAATAGATGAAGCGATTAATCGCAAATAATGTTGACAATACTTCAAAGATTCCATATAATTAACGCATTAGACGGCACTTACGATAGATAATAGTATTTTTAAGCTATTTTCTATTGTAGTTGAAATAAGTCAGATACAGCAACTAAAGAATCAGGAGGCAGAAAATTGGAAAGAGAATTAGTCTTAGTCCTAGACTTCGGTGGACAGTACAACCAGCTTATCGCAAGAAGAGTTAGAGAATGTAATGTTTACTGCGAAGTTGTTCCATATACAATGAGCCTTGATGCTATCAAGGAAAAGAACCCTAAGGGTATTATATTTACAGGTGGTCCTGCAAGTGTATATAAAGAAGATTCACCAAGCTATGAAAAAGCAATATTTGAGGCGGGGATTCCTATTCTCGGTATTTGTTATGGCTCACAGCTTATGGCACATAAACTTGGTGGCAAGGTTGCAACAGCACCTGTTAGTGAATATGGTAAAACAGAAGTTGATATTTCAACGGATTCCAAGATATTTACAGAAGTAAGTAAAAAGACTATTGCATGGATGAGCCATACTGATTACATTGCCAGTGCTCCAGAAGGATTTAAGATTACGGCACACACCCCTGTCTGCCATGTTGCAGCTATGGAGAATGATGATAAAAAGCTATATGCTGTTCAATTCCATCCCGAAGTTATGCATACTCAGGAAGGTACGAAGATGCTTTCTAACTTCCTTTTTAATGTATGCAATTGTAAAGGTGACTGGAAGATGGATTCATTTGTAGATACTACTATTGAGAGTCTTCGCAATAAAATTGGCGACGGTAAGGTATTATGTGCATTGTCAGGTGGTGTTGATTCATCTGTTGCAGCAGTTATGCTTGCTAAAGCTGTAGGTAAACAGCTTACCTGTGTATTCGTAGACCATGGTCTTCTTCGTAAGAATGAAGGCGATGAGGTTGAGGCTGTATTTGGACCTGCTGGCGATTATGACCTTAATTTTATTCGTGTAAATGCTCAGGACAGATTCTATGAAAAGCTTGCCGGTGTATCTGAACCTGAAGCTAAACGTAAGATTATTGGCGAAGAATTTATTCGTGTATTTGAAGAAGAAGCTAAGAAGATTGGTACAGTTGATTATCTTGTTCAGGGTACTATTTACCCTGATGTTATAGAATCTGGACTTGGCAAATCTGCTGTTATTAAGTCTCACCACAATGTAGGAGGTCTTCCTGACTATGTTGATTTTAAGGAGATTGTTGAACCTCTTCGTGACCTTTTCAAGGACGAGGTTCGTAAAGCTGGTCGTGAGCTTGGAATTCCTGAGTATCTTGTAAGCCGTCAGCCTTTCCCTGGCCCTGGTCTTGGCATCCGTATAATAGGTGATGTAACGGCTGAAAAGGTTCGCATTGTTCAGGATGCTGATGCTATCTACCGTGAGGAGATTGCCAATGCAGGTGTAGACAAGGGACTTGGTCAATATTTTGCCGCCCTTACCAATATGCGTTCAGTAGGTGTTATGGGTGACGAGAGAACATACGATTATGCTATAGCACTTAGAGCAGTAAATACCAGTGACTTTATGACGGCTGAAGCCGCGCAGATTCCATGGGAAGTACTTGGAAAAGTGACAAGCAGAATCGTTAATGAAGTTAAAGGCGTTAACCGAGTAATGTATGACTGCACGGGAAAACCACCAGCAACGATAGAGTTTGAGTGACATGAACCGGTGCACGAGTGCG
>CAZNEZ010000074.1:0-6887 GCA_964572475.1 uncultured Lachnospiraceae bacterium | reverse complement strand
TAAAGTCTTTTGCTCCTGACTGAATTGATTCAATAACCATTGCCTGCTGTCCCATTGCTGAACACATAATAACTGTAGCTCCTGGGTCAGCTTCTTTAATCTTCTTAAGCGCTTGAATTCCGTCCATCTCTGGCATTGTAATATCCATCATTACCAAATCTGGTTTTGTCTCATTGTACTTATCGATGGCTATCTTTCCATTTTCAGCCTCTCCAGCAATGTTGTAACCATTCTTTGTAAGAATGTCCTTAATCATCATTCTCATAAAAGCCGCATCATCACATATCAAAATATTTTTTGCCATTTTTATCTCTCCTATCATTTTATGATTTCTGTTACTCGTATACCAAAGCTTTCTTCAATAACTACTACTTCACCTTTGGCAACATACTTACCGTTAACAAGCACATCTATTGGCTCTCCGGCAATTTTATCTAGTTCAATAATCGTTCCAGGGGCAAATTCAAGTATTTCCTGGATTGATTTACTAGTTTTACCTAATTCCACTGTTACTTCCAGTGGTACATCCATAATAAGATTTATGTTTTCTTTTTGATTAACAGCTACCAAATCTGGTGAAAAACTCTGGAACTGTGCAGGCTGCACATTAACCTCCTGCATTGGCTGTCCATATGCCATTCCTGGCATTCCTTGATATTGAGGCACTCCATAACCCGGCATTGGCTGATATGGCATTCCCTGATATGGAATCTGTTGTCCATACTGCATCTGTGCCTGTGGTTGCTGCTGCATCTGTGGCTGCTGTTGCATCTGTGGTTGCTGCTGCATCTGTGGTTGTTGCATCTGTACCTGTGGTTCAGATTGTACTGGTTCACTATTTGTTTTTTCTTCTGTAGGATTAAATTTACCACACAAATCCTTACAAAAAGAAGCCGGAAATAACTGTACAATCTCACTATCTACTAGTTCACCAATAGTCATCTTAAATGAAACAGCGACAAAATTTCCAGATAGAAATGATGCTATATCTGTTTCTTTAACTCCATCTGCTAAGTCTACAAGACTTGCTGTAGGTGGACTAATATCTATCTTCATATCAAGCATCGATGATAGCGATGTTGATGCTGAACCCATCATTTGATTCATTGCTTCAGAGATAGCACTTAGATGTAATTCACCTAATTCTTCCTCTGTATTAGTTCCATCTCCACCCATCATAAGATCTGCTATTATCTTAACATCATGATCTTTGATTATAAAGATGTTACTTCCGTCTAGACCTTCCTTATATTGAATCTGTAGAAAAACACTAGGTCTTTCATATCTCGAAATAAGGTCTTCCCAGGACGTATATGACACATTAGGTGTCGTAATCTCAACTTTTTGATTAACAAGAGAAGATAAAGTAGTAGCTGCGGTACCCATACTAATATTGCAAATCTCGCCAATAGTATCTTTTTCCATAGCTGTAAGGTCTTGATTGTTCTGACTGCTACTATCATTGTTGTCATCAGAACTGATACCACTTAGCAATGCATTTATTTCCTCTTGAGATAGCATTCCATCCATTCTGCTTTATTCCTCTCTATAGATTGATGTAACTCTTACTGCGTAATCTTCAGCTGCTGCACCAGGCATAGCTTTAAATTTCTTAATGTTTCCAACATAAACATCTAATTCTTCATTAATGTTAGCATCTAACTTTATTATATCACCTTTTTGTAAATTTACAAAGTCATTTACTGATATCTTGCTATTTCCAAGAACCGCCCTAATAGGTATCTTTGCCTTTCCAATAAGCGACTCAATAGCTTCTTCGTAGGTGTTCTCATCCTTTTCCTGCATTGTTGAAAACCAGTACTTGGTATTCAACTTATCCATTACCGGTTCTAAGCAAAGATACGGAAGACACATATTCATCATTCCTTCAATATCACCAATTTTAACATTCATTGTTATAATAGCTATCATCTCAGATGGCGAAATAATTTGTGCAAATTGAGGATTTGTCTCTATTCTTTCAAGTTTTGGTCTGATTTCAACAACATTCTTCCACGGTTCTCTAAGTAAATCTACACATACCGTAAATATTCGTTCAAGTATGAGAATTTCTATCTCTGAAAACTCTCGCTTCTTTTCAAGTGTAGCTCCAGTTCCACCAAGTAACCTATCAATAATGGCATATCCAAGATTGGTTCCCATCTCCATTATAATATTACCTTTTAGTGGAGAAAAATTGACAATTCCTAGTAGCACTGGATTCGACAGTGCATTAGAGAATTCTGAATATGCAACTGCTTCTGAGTTCATAACTTCAACTTGAACATTCTTTCTAAGATAAGCAGGCAAGTTCGTGTATAGTAATCTTCCATAATGTTCAAATATAATCTCCATCGTTCTGAGGTGTTCTTTCGAGAATTTGGATGGTCTATGGAAATCATAATCTTTTACCTGCTGGCTCTCACTATCTTTGTAATCATCAGCATCTAGTTCACCAGTGCTTAAGGCTTTTAGTAAATTATCAATCTCATTTTGTGATAATACTTCGCCCATCCGTCTCACCTCCTATGGGTCTTATCATTAGAAGCTTACTACAATATTGCTTCTCTTATCATTAAGCTGGTACACAACTGCTGAATGCAACTTTGTATATAAACTTTGTATCGTCAAACATAGCCTGAAGTCTCTGTAGTATCTCATTCAATATCTGATCCTGAATACTAATAACCTGATCCGAATTATATTTCATAAGTACACTACTTACTTCTGACTTCATTAATGTCTCATAGCTTGATAGCTTATCCTTATACTGCGAATATCCACTGCCCTCTTTGTTAAGAGTAAGTGTAACACTAACTACTACATATTTGTCTTTTCCATCGCTTCCCTTTTGAAGTGGAACTGTAAGCTTATCTGAAAAATTATACAATTCTGTCTGGTCGATACCAACATCTGTATCCGATGCTTTCTCATCCTCTTTTGATAAATCAATAGCCTCTGCTACCTTTTTGACAAGATTAGTTGTGTTATTCATCGCTGGTACTACTGCAAATACTATAATTCCTGTCAATACCAAATTCATAACAACTAGTACTACTAATATAATATTAAGTAATCCTTTTTTCATAGTTAACCTCGTTTCATCATCATTGCGAACTCAGTTCGTTAAATATTTTTATTTCAACTCTTCTATTCTGATTCCTGCCTTCTGCGGTACCATTAGAAGCAATAGGCTCATATTCTCCACGTCCTGAACACTCAAGTTTCTTTGTATCAAGTCCTTTTATATCTCTAAGATATGAAAGAACAGAATACGATCTTCCTTGTGAAAGCTCCCAGTTATCTGAGTACTTATCGCCAGTCTGCGGTACTGAGTCTGTATGACCAATAATCTGTATAAGATTACTATTATAATATCTAAGAATCTCTCCTACTTGACTTACAAGTGGTAAGGAATCTTCTCTTATCTTAGCACTTCCTGAATCAAACAGTAATGCCCCATTAAGTGTAAGCTGTACATATTGTGTTTCAACATCAACACTAACTGAATCTGCAATTCCCGAAGATTGAAGCATCTCGTCGATTTTTTCGCCCATAGCTTCTGATTGTTCTATCATATTCTGCTCAAGCTGATTCTGATATTGTTCCATTGAATCAATCTGCTCATTTTCAGCATCTTCTTTGTTGAGTCCCATGTTATTATAGTAATCATTTAATTCATTAAGCTGGCTTATACCGGTGGAAATGAGATTCCCATCTCCAATTGAAGTTGCACCACCTTCAAATATACTAAAACTTGATTGAAACGAAGCTACTACTTGTTCAAACTTTTCTGCATCAACTGTTGACATTGAGAATAGTAGAACGAAAAAGCACAGTAGTAAATTCATCAAATCACTAAATGTGGCCATCCAAGGTGCTAATCCTGCTGGGCCTTCATCTGGTTTTTGTTTTCTAGCCAATACTACTCACCTCCGCCATCCTGTTCTCCATCATCTGGTGTAAGAGAAAGTCTATCTTTTGGTGAAAGGAATGACTTCAGTTTTTCTTCAATTACTCTAGGGTTTTCTCCTGCCTGAATTGATAACAGACCTTCTATCATAACCTCTTTTAGAATAACTTCTGTTGAATTATTAAGCTTTAATTTATTAGAAATAGGAGTTGCTAGCCAGTTAGCCATAATCGAACCATATAATGTTGTCAATAATGCTACCGCCATGTTGGGACCAATTGATGATGCATCATCAAGGTTCTTAAGCATATTAACAAGTCCGATTAATGTTCCAATCATTCCCCATGCTGGTCCCATTGATGCTACGTTATCCCAAAATCCTATAACTCTCTTATGTCTATCCTCAACACATGATAATTCCGTCTCCATAATCCCTCTTACAAGATCTGGATCCGTACCATCTACTATAAGTAAAATACCCTTTTTCATAAATGGATCTTCTAAATTATTAGCAGCTTCTTCAAGAGCAAGAAGTCCTTCTTTTCGTGCAACATTTGACAATTCAATGATGCTTTTAATAGCTGCTCCTTCATTAAGGTTTTGAACTTTCAGTGCCATAGTCGCGCCCTTAATATTATTAACGTATTCTTTCAACGTATATGATGTCAATAGCGATAAGAACGAACCTCCAATTGTTATAAATACAGATGGAATATCACCAAAGTTTCCTAACGCCGCAGCACCTAACTCTCCAGTAACAATACCAAATATAATAACTATTACGCCACCAACTAAACCAATTAACGAAGCTATATCCAACAATCTCACCTGCCCTGCATATATATTTTATGTACTTAAATCTATCACATTAACAATGGCATAATACACCTTTTTTATTTTATCATATAAATCGTTATTAATCTATTAAAACTTGCTTTTTTTTTACTTTTTTAAGTGTCAAAAGTACTATATTTCTCACATCGCCATTTTCCGCAATTTTCTGTAAAGCAAAAAAACTGCTATACATCATAAGACAGTTCAGTCAAATTCTGCATAGCAGCATTATTTTATTATCTCTTAAGGCTTAGTAATTCCTCTATCATCGTATCTGATGTAGTAATAATTCTTGAGTTAGCCTGGAAACCTCTTTGTGTAACTATCATATCTGTAAACTCTGATGCAAGATCTACATTAGACATTTCAAGTACACCTGTTGAAAAAGAGCCACCTGTTGCTGCTATTTCCTGACCAACGCCATTGAATTCTCCCGAGTTCATAGTAGCTGCAAACATATTTTGTCCAACTTTTTCTAATCCTGATGGATTTTCAAATGTTGCTACTGCCAACTGTCCAATTACAGCATTATCGCCATTACTATATGAAGCAACAACCCTGCCATATGTATCAATACCAACTTCTGTCATTGTACCTACTGCTTTACCAGCTCCTGTTGTACCATCAGCGCCACCTTTTTTAGAATCTACTGTAGTATCACTTGCGTAAGCAGTAGTCTTTGAAAAATCAACTGTAATAGGTGATGTATATCCAGTAGCATCTGTACCGCTTAAAGTAAGGTCAAAACTTCCTGTATCTCCAATAAAATTACCTTTTGCAGAGTCATATATTAATGATATCGGACTATTTTCAAACGATGCTGTAAGTGCATCTGAATCAACTGCATTATTACCATTGAATACTTTGCCTGTTGCCTCTACTGTATACTCACTGTTGCTTACTTTTTTGAATGCTACCTGAACTCCATACTGATGTCCAAGATTATCATATGCATAAACAATTCTTGTTATCTGTCCACTTCCTGAAGTAGAAAATTCATCGTCTTCTGAATTAATATTTCCTGAAAATGTAGTCTGTGTAGTCTGTGCTGGTGCTGTATATGAATATTCTGAGCCATATAATGAAATAGGTCTAAGTTCATCTTTTTGCAATTCATAATCTCCAGTTGCTTCATTTCTCGAAGCTGTATAACCCATAACATAAGCACCTGAACCTGTAACAAGATTACCTAGTGCATCCGTAGTAAAGTTTCCCGCTTTAGTAAAGTAATTAGAGCCTCCTGATTGAACTACGAAAAAGCTAGAACCATTTATCTTTAAATCAAGTGCATTTCCAGTTGACTGGTTTCCGCCTTCATTGGTTATCTGCGTTGAAATGCTTCCCAATGTAGCACCAAGACCAATTTGTTGTGCATTTTGTCCACCTGTTCCAGTCTCAGCATTTGGTCCTGAAGCGTTCTGCGTTGTCTGGTAAAACAATTCACTAAATGTAACTTTTGAAGATTTAAATCCTACTGTGTTAACATTGGCAATATTATTACCTATTACATCCATCTTTGTCTGGTGAACTTTAAGTCCAGATACACCAGAATATAATGATCTCATCATAATGAATGACCTCCTTTAATTTCTCCGTCTTAGTCTTATCTGTCAGTCAAAGACTTTAGCCTCCATAAGGTCCGGCTATATAATAACGGCTCCGTCTATATTTGTAAATATATTTCCTTGTGTACTTTCCTGATCCATTGCAGTAACTACAGTGTTATTTTTAACATTTACTATAAATGCCATCTGATCAAGTATTACAAGCGATTCATTTATTCCCTTTTCACTTGCTTTCTTAGTTCCATCTTCTAGTCTTTTCATCTGCTCATCCGTAAGAGTAATATCTCTTTGCTGCAATCTTTCACCTGCATGTTTTGAGAATTTCAGGCTGCCAGTTGTTGTTTCCTGAACCTGTTCTGATTTGCTCTTTAAAATGTCTTCAAACGATGCTGTAGACGGATTAGTGTTGGAACTTTTATTCGTCTGATTTAGATACGTCCCTGTAATCTGCTCAATAGATTGAAAATTACCATTAATATTCATAATAATTCTCCATCCTTTCATCCGTGAAATATTAGCTACTCAGTTTTTGTTGAGTCCGAATCTTCTTTATCCGAATCCGAGCCACCTGTTGT
>CAZNEZ010000073.1:0-7011 GCA_964572475.1 uncultured Lachnospiraceae bacterium | reverse complement strand
TTGTTCGTGATCCTAAGGTATTCCTTATGGATGAACCTTTATCAAACCTTGATGCAAAACTTAGAGTACAGATGCGTGTTGAGATTTCAAGATTACATCAGAGACTTGAAACAACAATTATCTATGTAACACATGATCAGACAGAGGCTATGACACTTGGTACAAGAATCGTAGTTATGAAGGATGGTCTTATCCAGCAGGTTGATACACCTATCAACTTATACAACAGTCCAGTTAACTTATTTGTTGCAGGATTCATGGGATCACCAGCTATGAACTTTATTGAAGCTGATGTTACTAAGAATGGTGATAGCGTTATGTTAGCATTTGGAGAGAATAAGATTAAAGTTCCTGAACTTAAAGCTAAAGCTTTAACAGAAGGCGATTATATCGGCAAGAAAGTTATTCTTGGTATTCGTCCAGAAGATTTACATGATGATGAAGTTATGGTTTCTTCATCAAATGACATCGTAATCAATGCTAAGATTAAGTTATACGAATTACTTGGTGCTGAAGTATTCTTATACTTTGATGTTGAGCAGACACAGTGTACAGCAAGAGTTAACCCTCGTACAACTGCTAGAATCGGCGATACAATCAAGTTAGCTATTGACTTAACAAAGCTTCATGTATTTGATAAAGAAACAGAGAAAGTTATTGCAAACTAGTCATAAATAAAAGTTTTTAGAGGAAATACATAAATTTTATGTATTTCCTCTTTTATTTTGTGCTAAAATAGATTAAAATAGAGATTAAGGTTTTCCAATTTAAAGAAAAGGGAGTGGCATCTATGATATCAAACCAAATTTTACAGAACACTATTGAGGGTATAAAGGGGATAGCCAGAGTCGACTTATCCATTATTGACACAGAAGGAATTGTATTAGCATCTACATTTGATGGTGTTGAGCAATATGTAGCTCCAGCCACAGCATTTGTGGAATCACCAGCTGAGAATCAGGAGATGCAGGGATGCCAATTCTTTAAGGTTGGCGACGAGACACAGACTGAATATGTTCTCTTAGCTAAAGGAACAAGCAATGATGTATATATGGTTGGCAAGCTTGCTTCATTTCAAATACAGAATATGCTTGTAGCATATAAGGAAAGATATGATAAAGATAATTTTATTAAGAATCTTTTACTTGATAATCTTTTACTTGTTGATATATATAATAGAGCTAAGAAGCTTCATCTTGAGGCTGAATCGAGAAGAATTGTATTTATGATAGAGACAGAGCAGGAAAAAGACAGTAATTCTCTCGAAACTGTTAAAAGTATTTTTGCAGGAAAGGTTAACGACTTTATTACTGCTGTTGATGAGAAGAATATTATTTTAGTTAAGGAATTATTACCAAACGAGACATATCACGAGATGGAAAGGGTAGCAAAAACTATACTTGATATGCTTAATACTGAGGCTATGGCGAGAGTACGTGTGTCTTATGGTACTATTGTTAATGATATTAAAGAAGTATCAAGATCATATAAAGAAGCAAAGATGGCTCTTGATGTTGGTATGATTTTCTATAGTGATAAGAATATAGTAGCTTACAATAATCTTGGAATAGGTAGATTAATCTATCAGCTTCCAATGCCATTATGCAAAATGTTTATTAAAGAAATTTTTGAAGGTAATTCACCTGATGAATTTGATAAAGAGACACTTGCAACTATTAATAAGTTCTTTGAGAATAGTCTTAATGTTTCAGAGACATCCAGACAGTTATACATTCATAGAAATACGCTTGTTTACAGATTAGACAAGCTTCAGAAGCTTACGAATCTGGATCTTAGAGTATTTGAAGATGCTATTACATTTAAGATTGCGCTTATGGTTGTAAAATATATGAAATATATGGAAACACTTGATTATTGATTAGGTGCTTGTTATGATATGACCTATAGATTAAAAAATTAACTAGGTTTTAATATGTTTATGAGATATAGGTTATCAATCGGCTATTATGAATGGAGAATAGTGTGAAAGATAATCTTTCACACGCAGATTTGTGTCTGCGCGTTGCTTGATACAAATCTGTTATGCGTAAAAGACAGCGCAGAAATGAGGATTATTATGATGATTGTTTTGGATAATGTCAGCAAATCATATTCGACGGGTTCGCCGGCACTTAACAAGATTAGTCTTAAAATAGATAAAGGTGAATTCGTATTTATTGTAGGTAACAGTGGATCCGGTAAGTCAACGCTTATTAAACTGTTGCTTAAGGAATTAGAACCTACAGAAGGTAAGATTTATGTGAATGAGAAGTATCTTAATAAGATGAAAAGAAAGAGAGTACCCCTGCTTAGAAGAGATATAGGAGTGGTATTTCAAGACTTTAGATTGCTAAAAGATAGAAATGTATATGAGAATATTGCATTTGCGCAAAGAGTAGTCGAGACACCTGCAAGAGTAATTAAGAGAAAAGTTCCAGCTCTTTTATCATTGGTTGGACTTTCAGAAAAATATCGTTCATTTCCTAAAGAATTATCAGGAGGTGAGCAGCAGAGAGTTGCACTTGCAAGAGCGCTTGTTAATAACCCAGTGATTTTACTTGCTGATGAACCTACAGGTAACCTTGATCCTAAGAACTCATGGGAGATTATGAAGCTTCTTGAGGAAATCAATAAAAGAGGAACGACAGTTGTTGTTGTTACTCATAATAGAGAAATAGTTGAAGCTATGCAAAAACGTGTAATAACAATGAATAAAGGCGTCATTATTAGTGACGAAAAGCAGGGTGGATACAGCTATGAAGATTAGTACATTCTTTTACAGCCTTAGACAGGGCCTAAAGAACATAAGACGTAATAAATTATTCTCTCTTGCATCAGTCAGCACTATAGCTGCATGTGTGTTTTTACTTGGATTATTTTATTCTATTGTAATGAATTTTCAACATATGGTAACAGAAGCAGAAGATGCAGTGAGTATAACAGTATTTTTTGATGAAGGTATTTCAGAAGAGAATATAAAGGCTATTGGAGATAAAATTCAAAAGCGTGCAGAGGTTTCATCAATTACATTTACTTCTGCTGAAGATGCATGGAAGGAATTTGTGAATGGACCTTACTTTGGAGGAGATGCAGAGCTTGCCGAAGGTTTTAAAGATGATAACCCACTTATTAATTCATCGTCATATGAGATTAAACTTAATGATATTTCAATGCAGAAGAATCTAGTTTCATATCTTGAAGCTACAGATGGAATTAGAAAGGTTAATTATTCAGATAGTACGGCAACGGTATTGACTGATTTTGGTAAGTTAGTTGGTTATGTGTCAGCCGTTATTATATTAGTTTTACTTGCCGTTAGTATATTCCTTATAAGCAATACTATCATGATTGGTATTGAAGTAAGGAAAGAAGAGATAAGCATAATGAAGCTTATAGGAGCAACGGATTTCTTTGTAAGAGCACCTTTCATTGTAGAAGGTATTCTTATTGGAGTTGTTGGCGCTGGAATTCCACTTATTGCTTTATATTATATTTATCAGAAAGTTGTTGTGTATATATTAGGACAATTTACATCACTTACAACATTTATGACATTTATTCCTACAAAGACTATATTTGCCACGATGATTCCATTAGCTCTTGGAATTGGTGCTGGAATAGGTCTTGCGGGAAGTTTAATAACACTTAGGAAACGTTTAAAAGTATAATAACACACATATCTTTGAGAGGATGATCTGCATGAAGAAAGTACTAATCAGGCTTATAAGTTTAGCAATGATATTAATGATGGTTATACCTATGGCCATTCCATTATATGCTACAACAAGTGAGATTGAGGAAAAAGAAAAGGAACAGAAAAAGTTAGAAGGTGAGCTTAAAGACACTGAGAAGCAGCTTAACGAACTTTCATCTTTAAAGGGTAATACGGAAGCATATATTAAGAAAGTAGATTCCTATCTTAATAAGCTTGCGGACAATATAGCTAAGTTGCAGGCACAGTCAGTAGCTAAGCAACAGGAGATTGATGCTGCGAACAAGAAGCTGGCGGAACAAGAAGTTGTAATTGGCGAGCAGTATAATGCTATGAAGAAGCGCATACAATATATGTATGAGAATGGGAATACTCAATATATTGAGATGTTTCTGGCATCGACCAGCATGTCTGAATTCTTAAATCGAGCAGAATATATTAGTAAGATTACAGAATATGACAGACAGCAGCTTCAGAAACTTAGAGATGCTAAAGAAGAGATAGCTGCAACTAAGGCTCAACTTGAGAGTGATCAGGCTATACTTCAGGCTACTATTAAGGAAACTGAAGATGAACAGGCAGCAAGTGAGAAGCTGCTGGCAGATAAGAAGAGCAGTCTTAAAGATCTTGACGCACAATATGCAGAGACTACGGATGATAAAGCTGAGCTTGAAAGACAGATTGAGGTTCAGAAGCAGGAAATAGCAGAACTTAAAGCTATAGAAGAACAGAGAAGAAAGGCTGCCGAAGAAGCAGCAAAAAAAGGCGAAACTAGCATAATCTATGATGGTGGTAGTCTTATGTGGCCTCTTCCTGGTTACTCAAGAATCTCATCTTCATTTGGTCCTAGAAATCATCCGATTTATAATATTGTTAAGATGCATTATGGAATAGATATTCCAGCCCCTACAGGAACTAAGATATATGCCGCCTATAATGGTGAAGTTGCAGCAGCAAAATACAGTTCATCAATGGGTAATTATGTTCTTATTGATCATGGAAATCAGCTATATACAATATATATGCATCAGTCCAAGATGCTGGTAAGCGCTGGCGATAAAGTTAAAAAGGGTGATGTTATTGGACTTGTAGGTTCAACTGGTGATTCAACTGGACCGCATCTTCACTTTGGAGTTCGTTTAAACGGAGAATATGTTAATCCACTTATTTATGTAACACCATAATATTTGTTGAAGACACAATCACTACGAATTGTTGCATGATTATTTAATCAAATAATATATACACAATTTCTAAAAAGATAAAAGGCTGGTATGAAAGCATACCTGCCTTTTTCAGTAATATAAAATTACGCTAAAGAGTAGAACATTCAAGAAGAAGCGCAAAGCGCGTTTCCTAACTTTATAGGAAATTACGCAGCAGAGTGAAACATTTAAGAAGAACTGCAATGCAGTTCTTCCAAGTGCTTGCGCGGGCAAGCACTTTTCTAACAATAAAATGTCTCAGTATTGAGAATGAAAATGAGGTTAAAATGAAAGAAAAACAAGATGATTTAGAAGAAAAGAAAGATATTAGTGAAGTTAAAAAAGAAGAACCTACTACTATGGAATTGGTTCAAACTCAAGAGGAATTAGAAAAGGTCAGAGAAGATAATAGAAAAAGCAATAAAGACTATTTTCAAGGTGGATTTACAGGATTAATATTTGGATTGGCAATAGCGCTGCTTGTATTTACGGTAGGAATATATACAGGAAAGATTGCAATTGTAAAGACGGTTACAACATCTGATAATGAATCAGTATATGATAATGCATCTGCATATGTTCAAAAACTTCAGGTTTTAGAACAGGTTGTTGGAGACGCATATTTAAAAGGTGATGAAGTAAAGACAGATAAGCTAATAGAGAACATTTACAAGGGCTTTATAAATGGATTGGGCGATAAATATTCTGCCTACTATACGGCTGAGGAGTATAATAAACTTGTTAAAAATAGTGAAGGTAAATATATTGGTATAGGTGCAATAGTTATACAGGATACTGATACTATGGAAATTACTGTTGGAAAAATTGAGGAAGGCTCTACTTCAGAGGAGGCTGGTCTTAGGTCTGGAGATATTATTAAAAAAGTTAGTAGAGAGGATGTAGCAGGGAAGTCTTTTGACGATGCAATTAATTCTATTTCGAGTGCAAAAGATGGAGAAACGGTTGTAATTACTGTGCTTAGAGGAACGGATACCTTGGATATTCCAGTAGTATGTAAGCTGATGGAGAACAAGACGGTTGAATCGGAAATGAAGGAGGGAAATATAGGATATATATATGTTTCCGAATTTGATGAGATTACGATTGAGCAATTCAAAACTGCGCTTGCATCACTTACAGCTCAGGGAATGAAAGGTCTTGTAATTGATCTTAGAGATAATCCAGGAGGTCTTTATGATGCAGTAGTGGATATGCTGGATCAAATTCTTCCTGAAGGTCTCTTGGTGTATACTGAGGATAAAAATGGCAATGTTAATGAAAAATATTCGGATGAAGAAAATAAGATTACAATTCCTTATTCGGTTATCATAAATGAAAATAGTGCAAGCGCATCAGAGATATTTGCTGGAGCAGTTAAGGACTTTGGCATAGGAAAAATTGTTGGAACAACTTCGTATGGAAAGGGTATAGTTCAAGAAGTTTATCCACTGAGCGATGGATCAGCGCTTAAATTAACAATTGCAAGTTATTTTACTCCTAAGGGAATTAGCATAAATGGGGTTGGGGTTAAACCAGATGTTGAGATAGATATTCCTGATTCCGTATATGAATCAGGTGAATTGACAGATGAAAATGATACACAGCTTAAGGCAGCTATAGAGGCGTTGGGAATAAAATAGAAATAATTAATATATGTTTATAATAATAACTGGCACTTGTGCGATTGTGCATCTGCTGGTTATTTTTATTACTTTACAGGAGTAAGGTGTCAAAAGGTACTCTTTATAACTGATACTAGCATATTGCACAAATAGCGGCATGATTTTATGACTTTGGGAGATATTTAGCAGTTCTTAGCATGGTGCTTTTCTATCAGCAACAATCGGACACGATGTCCGATTGAAGTACTACTGAGCCATGGATGGCGAATTAGTACTGTTTGCGTAAATTATATAACAACTTAATTCAGCATGCTTAGAACTTCTTAATATTGGACACCGGAGTAAAATAAGCTGCTATTTGTGCAATATGCCAATACAATTACAAAAGAGTACCTTTTGACACCTTAATCTTTATAGGAGTACCTTCTGATACCCTAATCTTTATAGTGATAAAAACTGCTAAAAACAAAAA
>CAZNEZ010000072.1:0-7344 GCA_964572475.1 uncultured Lachnospiraceae bacterium | reverse complement strand
GTTGCTAATACAAAAGCGTGGAAAGTAGTAAGAAAAACTAAAAAACTTTTAAAGAGAAAGTAAGTACTATTTTTAGATTATCATTATCTATTATAGAAGGAGAAGCTAATGAAAAAAGAGAGAATTATTTATTTTGATTTAATAAAATTAATAGCCACATTATCCGTTTTCTTTTGTCATTTTACAAGAAGTCTGGAAGCAAATGGAGTTATATTCGATTTTAAAATACTTCCAGATACCGTTTTCTCAATATATTTGGGAAGTTTTGGAGTTTCTCTTTTCTTTATTGTAAGTGGAGCAGCTTTAATGTATGTATATGACGAAAAAATAGATTGGAAATCCTTTATTGCTAAGAGGTTTAAAGGGATTTATCCACTGTTTTGGTTAACCTATATAATAGCCTTTTTTATCACATTCTATAATAATGGTGGTATTAACCATACGATTCCAAAGTCTAGAATAATATATAGTATTTTAGGCTGTGACGGAAATGTACAATGGTTCGAGGGAACATTCTATCTGGTAGGTGAGTGGTTTTTAAGCGTTATTATTCTTCTTTATGTCATATTCCCAATCTTAAGGTGGCTAGTAAAGAAAAATCCATATGTAACTATGGCAGCTGCAATTGTTATTTTTATTATACTATTAAATATATGGAATAGTCAGATGCCTTTAGAATGCTTTTTCCTTTCAAGATTACCAGAATTTGTGTTTGGAATGTTTTTTGTTAAAGTAATAAAGAAACCTAGGTTATGGCTGGGAGCTGTTGGAATGGCTGTTCTAATAGGTGCCGAGGTAATGGAGACAGAATTATTAAATGTGAATTCAGTAATTCGTACTGAGGTCATAGGAATTAGTGCATTTTGCTTTTTAGCTTTTTGTTTCCAAGCTATAAAAGGAAAAATATTTGCTGATGTAAGTAAATTTGTGAACAAATACACATACGGCTTTTTCCTTACACACCATTTTATTCAAATAGAGATTCTGCGTCAATTTTCTGGCAAAGTATTATATAAAGCCGATGTTATTCTTGCAGCGATGCTGTGTTTGATAATGACAATTATTGCAACTTTGCTATTATCTAGATTAAATGATAAAATATTAAACAGAGCCAATATACTATATGCAAAATAGAGCTTTAAATAGGAGAAAATGTGAAAGATAAAATAAAAGATAAAAAAAATCTAACTTTAATATTAACTATTATTGTATTTGTAATTATAGAGGTAGCAAGCTTTTATATTGCCAATTATAGCAATATTATGAGCGTTAATTATAGCAAAGATGATAAGTATCCAATGATTAATACATCAGATTTATCAGGCTATAGCATAGAAAGTGGAAAATATGTTGATGATCACATTGAAGTTACAGGAGAAAAACCTTATGTAACTTTAGATATATCAGGATATGTTGACTCTATAATAATTGACGTGGACCGTTCACAGACATATTGCCAAAGTATTAGTATAGCCTATGATTTAGGAGATGGCTATACGGATAAAAATATGATAAAGGGCATATTTGAGACATTTTCAACGGATATATTATACAATATTAATAAACCTGTTAAGGAAATAAGAATATATTTTGATAATGTACATTATAATGGTGAACTTCCAACAACTATGAAGCTGACAAGTGTTATTGTCAATCCTATCTCAATAGAGCAATGTAAAGAAAGAATAAAAGATTATGTATTTCGCGTAGTCATTGTAATGATTATTACATATACATTACTTATAATTGTGTCAGTTAATAAGAAAATAGGAATAGAAAGATATTTATTATTAGCACTTTTAACAATTGTAACACGATTGATATTTGGGATAGGATTCATGTCGGAAATACCATTTATTACTAAAGTTATTGCACTAGCACTGAATTGTATTGTCAGTATATTCTTAATATTACTTATAGTGAGGGAAAGTGAAAATGATGAAAAAAATTAAATTGAGCAGAAAAACACTGATAGAGATTACATTTCTTTTTTCAGTATTTACATTATATCTTTTGTGGGCAGTATTAATACCTTTTGGAGAATGTCCGGATGAACCATTTAGATACAAAATACCTGACTATATATATCACTTTGGAAAACTTCCAAGGGGAGATGACCCATATGTTATGGATGCGGCATGGGGATTCTCTTATGGATTTACACCAATATTAAGTTATATCTTTAGTGGTATATTTATGAAGATAACTAGCTTTTTTACAACAGATATAGATGCTCTTCATCTTGCGGCAAGAATGGTAAGTGTATTTTTCTCAACAGGAACAGCATTTTTTACATTACTTATAGGTAAGAAGATATTTAAAGGTATATATAAGTGGCTTTTTGTGATTTTGGTTACATTGCTTCCACAGTTCATATTTATTTCTGCATATGTTAATTGCGATGCAATAGCACTGTTTGCAGTTTCATGGATTATATATGGAATAATTAATGGTAACGAAAAGACATGGAGTATAAAGAGTTGCCTGTTTTTAGGAGCAGGAATAGGAGTATGTCTGTTATCATATTATAATGCATATGGAGTAATACTGATGGCAGCACTTTTTTGTATACTGTCAGTTATATTTAATAAAGATATAGATAAGAAAATTAAGTTTATTACCACAAGAGTAGGCTGGGTTATTTTAGCTACAGTAATTGTATCTGGATGGTGGTTTATACGAAGCTACATTATTTACGATGGAGACTTGCTGGGACTTGAGGCAAGTAAGAGGTGCTCCGAAATGTATGCGGTAGATGCTTTAAAACCACATAATAGAAAGACACCACATAATATGGGATATTCATTAAGATATATGCTTTTTGATATGAAATGGCTTCAATATAGTATAGATAGCTTTATTGGAAGATTTGGTTGGTTTACAGTTTTGTTACCTGAGCTATACTATTTTGTTGTAAAGCTAATAGTTGGAGTTGGTGTATTTGGAAATGTTATTTACAAAAATGTGAGAAAGATATATGAAGTAAAACAAAGAGCGTTATTTAGCATAGCAATGATAGGCAGTGTAATATTAACCATTGGAATAAGTATGTACTACTCATATTTTAATGATTTTCAGCCACAGGGAAGATACTGCCTGCCAATGTGGATGCCATTAGCTATTTTAGTAACAGCAGGAATTGGTGGTATAGTGGAACTATTACCTAAAGTACTAAGAAAGCCTGTAGTATGCTTGATTTGTATTGTATTTTTTGCAATTGCAATGAGCACAACATTTTCAACAGTATTGCCTGAGTACTATTAACAAAAGTGAAAGATAATATAGTATATGAACATTAGAAAAATCTGTTTAAGTAGGAGGAATTATGCTGTATTTACCTAAAAAAGTAATTAATTATATAAAACATAATGGCATAAAGGGTTTAGGAGCAAAAGTAAAAAAGTATCTTCATGATAAAAAGGCAATAAAAGATTTTTATAATGAATTAAAATTGACTAAAGAGGAAATTGAGAAACAAAAGAAGTATGTGTTTCAATATAATCCCAAAATCAGTATATTGATTCCACTTTACAAAACACCTATCAATTATTTTGCAGAACTAATTAATACTATTACTGAGCAGACATATTCTAACTGGGAACTGTGTCTGGCAGATGGTACAGGCGTTAAATCTGATGTTACAGACTATTGCATGGATTTACTCAGCAAAGATTCACGAATAAAATATAAACTATTAGAAAATAATGGTGGTATTTCTGATAATACAAATGAGGCATTAGCAATGGCAGAAGGTGAATTTGTTATGCTAGTAGACCATGATGATTTATTAGAGATAAATGCATTGTTTGAGTGTGTAAAAGCAATTAATGGTGATAGTGAAATTGATTCAATATATACAGATGAAGATAAGATAGACATGTCAGGAAAAAAGAGGTTTGCACCACATTTTAAACCTGATTTTAATATTGAGTATCTTAGATGTAATAATTATATATGTCATTTATTTGTAACACGCAGAGATATAGCAATGAATATCGGTGGATTCAATAAAAAATATGACGGTGCTCAGGACTTTGAATTTATATTAAGGTGTACAGAGCAGTCTAAAAAAGTTTACCATATAGCTAAACTTTTATATCATTGGAGATGCCATGAAAATTCAACCGCAGCTGTGCCAGAAAGTAAACTTTATGCATATGATTCGGGTGTACGAGCTATAGAAGATCATTATTCAAGATATAATATTAAGGCTGAAGTTTCAATGATGGATAACTGCTTTGGTTATTATAAGACAAAAAGAAATATATCAGACAAAGCAACCGTTTCAGTCATAGTACTTTGTAACAATAGTACTGATAAAGATATAGAGGAAAAGAAAGATGCATTGATTTCCACTAAAATAGAAAATATTTATGTTGTAAAAGGAAACGCAGTAGAAAAAGTAAATCAGCTTATTGATGAAATTGACAGTGAATATGTAATATTAATTGATGAAGGTATAGAAATCAATGACAATTTTGATATTGATAAATTAATAGAATATGCGATGGATGAAAATGTTAGTTTTGTAACACCTAAAATTTATTCTGCGGATAAAAAATTAATTCAAGGACCTATGATTTTAGGGATGAATGGTTTCTATGATTATAGTTTCAGAGAGACATCTTTGAATGATAAGGGATACTTTTTTAGGGCAGTGATGCCACAGAATGTCACAATAGTAGATTACAGATGCGTTATGATGAAAAAGAAAACCATAGATAATATAGGAAAACTTAGTGAAGATATGGATATTATGACGGCGATATTTGACCTTTGCTTAAGAGGTGAAGAAAAAGGACTCCACGCAGTATATAATCCGAATATGCAGGTACTTTATAATGGAAATAATCCTTTTTGCAAGTCTGATGATTATTACAAGTCTAAGTTTATTGAAAAATGGAGAAGCAGAATTGAACAAGGGGATTCATATTTCAATACTAATTTATCTCTTACAGATACAGATTATGTTATTAGAACAATGTCGAGATAATACTAATTTCTTAGAATAGAGGAAAAACGAAGGTAGCTGCAAATAAATGCATCTACCTTTTTAGTTAATATTGGATTATACAAAAACACAATTATGTAACAAAATAGTCTAGAAAATGTAATGGAAATACTAAACATAGTATGTTATAATTTTATTTATTATGGTTATGCAGATTGGAGATCTTTTATGATAAATGAAAAAAAAGTAAAACTCATGACTAAATTAGCCCTATATGAGCAGAATGAAGGTAGAAAAGAATTACCTCTCAGCAAGTATTTTAAGGGCGATTATGTCAGCCTGAATATGCTTAATACAGCTATAATAGCGACTATATGCTATATATGTATAGTAGTTGTTGGGATACTTTTTAGGATTGATGATTTTATAGATAATCTTTCTAAGATTGATTTTGTTAGTTTTGGTAAAGAACTATTTATAGCATATGCTATATTTCTAATTATTAATCTAATAATTGCATATTCTGTTTATACAAGAAGATACAAGAGAATTAAAAAGAACCTTAATGAATACAATGAGAATCTAAAGCTTCTCTACAGAATGTATAAACAGGAAAAGAAGAATAAGAATGAGCTGAGAACAGAGATTAGACAAGATGTTAATGCTATTCTTAATTCAGTAGATACAGATACAACTAACATAGAATTAGGAGGAACAAACCCAGATGATGACTCTTTTAGTATTTAAAGAAAGATTAAAGAAAATATACAACGCATATGATATGTATATTACACCAGCTATTAAGTTTGTATGTACATTAGTAGCATTAATAGTAATAAGCATGAATGCAGGATATATGCCTTTACTGAAGAATCCGGCAGTGATAATAGTAATATCACTTATATGTATGTTCTTGCCAAAAGGAATTATTGCAGTAATATTGTCACTTGTCATAGTAGGACATTTATATTCATTATCAGTAGAGATGGCAGCCATTGCGTTGTTATTAATGATAATAATGTACTTATTATTCTTTAGATATACACCTAAGGACAGCTTGATTCTTATTATGCTTCCAGTGCTTTTTTTCTTAAAGATACCTTATATTATTCCTATTATAATTGGCCTTATAGGCACACCCATATCTATTATTTCAGTAGTATTTGGAACAATGTTATACTATATGCTTAGCTATGTAAAAGATAATCTGGCTGCAATAAATGGTATGAGTTCTTCACAGGCTATGGAAAAGGTAAATGTTATTCTTAATGCAGTTCTTAAGAATAAGGCACTGATGATTACAATTTTGGCATTTGCATTAACAATTGTAGTAGTATACATAATTAGAAGAATGTCTATTGACTATTCATGGTCTATTGCAATTGTTGCTGGTGGAGTAGTAAATATGATAATTATGCTGATTGGACATCTCAAATTTGATATGGGAGCTTCAAATGGCATGACAGGTATGATAATTGGCTCAATTATCTGTGTATTAGCTGCATTAGTGCTACAATTCTTTCTACTTGCAGTTGATTACAGCAGAACAGAAAAGACACAATTTGAAGATGATGACTATTACTACTACGTAAAGGCAGTACCTAAGATTAAAGTTACTACACCAGAAGTAAGTATTAAGAGAATAAATGCTCAAAAGGCTACTAAGAAATCAAATACAGTAAAAAAACCAACAACAGGAAAAACACCTCAAAGGGTATCTGGGAATGGGGACACAACTAATAGACCATCACGCAGTAATACAGCAGTTTCAGGTAACACAACAAAAAGAACAAATGTTAGAATAGAAAGATAAGTTCCTAAAATATAGAGAAAGAAGTGAGAATATGCCACAAGCAATTGTTAATTTCATAAATGAATATATACCAATGCAGATTTCTATTTCTGATATTATTGAGATAATAATAATTTCAGTGTTATTTTATGAAGTAATGGTATGGATAAAGAATACAAGAGCATGGATGCTGTTTAAAGGTATTATTATGCTATTGGCATTTACCTTACTTGCTTCTATCTTTAATATGACAACGATACTATGGATAGCGGATAAGACTTTTAGTGTAGGCATTATTGCAGTTATTATTGTGTTTCAGCCAGAGCTTCGTAAAGCGCTTGAACAGTTGGGAAGAAAGAATATTTTATCAGACATATTTACAAGCGATGATGCTGTAAAAAGCGAAAAATTTAGTGATAAGACCATTCAAGAGATAGTGAAAGCAACATTTGAATTAGCTAAAACAAAGACAGGTGCACTTATGGTAATAGAACAGGATATTCTTCTCAACGAATATGAGAGAACGGGAATTCCGTTGGATTCTTTGATAAGCAGCCAGCTTTTGATTAATATATTTGAACATAATACACCGCTTCATGAT
>CAZNEZ010000071.1:0-7961 GCA_964572475.1 uncultured Lachnospiraceae bacterium | reverse complement strand
TACATTATGCACAAGAGTAGCGTGATTACTTTTGGTACTTGTAGAATTAATACATATCTGCTATAATTTGCCTATATTTGGGTGAACAGTTACATTCAGGAGGTATTTTCGTGGATTTTGTAGAACTTTTGGAAGGTTTGCGTTTTGATGCATTAACCACCTTCAATCTTGCTATTACATGGTTTGGTAGTACATTCTTTATACTATCAATTATTTTTCTTGTTTACTGGTGTTTCAATAAGGAATTTGCTTTTAAAATTGGATTTGCCTTTATTATAAGTGGCTTTTTTATTCACTTTATCAATCTAATCTGCCGTATTGACCGACCTTTTACCAAGAATACTAATTTAACCTATGTTAATAACTATATTTCTGCACCATATGGATATTCATTTCCAAGTATCTATGTCCACACTTCAACTACACTATTTACCTCACTATTCCTTGAAAAGAAGAACATTTTTACCAGAACTGGCTTTATTATAATGATGTTATTAGTTCCCCTTTCCCGCATGTATCTCGGACTTTGTTCCCCTCTTGATACTCTTGTGTCACTTGTACTTACTATAGTCATAACTATAATAATTTACCACATAATGACAACATTTTCTCTATATCACCATCACAGAAAATATATAGCATTAGCTATCTCAATATTACCTACTCTTCTAATTTCATATTCATTATTCCAAATTACTAACGGACTGGGCAGTGTAAATGATTTTAGATATTCATTTATATTCTCTGGAATAACTTATGGTTTTGTATGGGGATGGTATCTTGAAAGAACCTATATTAACTTTAATGAGACTGCCGCTGCACCTGGAATGCAGATAGCTAAATTTGTATTAGGTGCTGGTATAGCCTTAGGAATATATAAAGTATTAACTATACTTCTTATAACCTATGCTAGTGAAAATACATTTCTCGTATATTTATTGCCTTACTTTTTATCAGTATTCTGGGCTATTGGCTTTTACCCATTGATTATCAAAAAGTTTTTAACCTCACAATACGCATTTCGTCTAAAATAATATGATTTTTTTATCAAGGATGCCATAGTATAATTGTCCAGCATCCTTGATTCTTGAACGTCCATTAGTTCCCTCTGTAATCTCTTCGATAAACTTTATCATTATATTCTCTGGAACTATTACTTCTACCTCTACTACATCTGAATATTCTGTATTACATGTAAAAATATTATTCTGTGCAATGATATACTGTATTTTACCTATTCCATTATAATCAGTTTTTATAAATATTCGTCTTCCGCTATCTTTTGTAATGATGGTGCTTGATTTAAGTCCCTCCTGAACAGACTTCTGATAGGCTCTTACAAGTCCCCCTGTTCCAAGTAATGTTCCTCCAAAATATCTTGTAACAACAACCGCAACATCATGAATTTCTTCCATAAGAATTACATCAAGCATTGGTTTTCCTGCTGTACCGCTTGGCTCACCATCATCACTGCATCTCGTAAGCTCGTTATTTTTTCCTATTGTAAATGCTGTGCAGTTATGTGTGGCATTCCAATACTTTTTTTTAGTTTCTTCTATAAATGCTGTCGCCTCTTCTTCTGATTGAACAGGGCATACTGTAGCAATAAATCTTGACTTTTTTTCAATAATCTCAGCCTCACCAGCCTCGTATACTATCTTATATGAATCTTCCAATTTGACCTCTCTTCTTCTATTTAAACTAATTTTAAATAAAGTAATTTTTGCTTAAAATGTTTAAGTGCCTTATTTTATGTAATACTTATATAATAAAATTATAACAAAATACTTCTTTATTTAAAAGCCAATATTTGTTATAATGTACTCTGACTTATTGGAATTTATAGATTTTTAATTTCTGAATATATTTTCGTCTACTTATTTTTATTAGACAGAAAGGCTTTATTATGAATTTTAGTTACAAGAAGGTTGTAGACAAACACAACAATTTAGTATCAACTCCACGTAAGATAACTACCAAGTTTCTAGTTACAGGATTTAAAGCTCTACTTTACATTGTAGTTGTAGGTATTGCTGCTGTTGGATTCGGCGGTCTTGGAATGGTAAAGGGCATAATCGATAGTGCACCTAACGTAGAGGATATTAATATTGCACCTGTTGGATATGCAACAGAGATACTTTACACTGATGGTAATGTTAGCGAAACACTTACAACTGCTGGTTCTAATCGTGAGCAGGTTTCAATTGACCAAATTCCTGAGTGTCTTCAGAATGCATTTATTGCTATCGAAGATGAACGATTTAGAGACCATAAAGGTATTGATATCAAAGGTATACTTCGTGCCGGAGTAATGATGGTTACTACACAAAGTATGGCAGAGGGAGCTAGTACAATTACTCAGCAGTTAATCAAAAATAATGTATTTGAAGATGGAGGCCGAGAATCTACTCTGGGAGCATTAATCAAAAGAAAAGTTCAGGAACAATATCTTGCTCTTGAGCTTGAAAAGGTCATGAGTAAAGATATTATTCTAGAAAACTATCTAAATACCATTAACCTTGGAGCTGGTAATTACGGTGTACAAGCCGCTTCAAAAAGATATTTTAATATTGACGTTTCCAAATTAAATGTTTCACAAAGTGCAGTAATTGCCGCTATTACACAGAGACCAACCAAATATAACCCTATTACGCATCCTGATGAAAATGCTAAGCGTCGTGCAAAGATTCTTTCCAATATGAAAGATCAAGGATATATAACAGCTGAAGAATATGATGCTGCAATAGCTGATGACGTTTATGCAAGCATTCAACTTGTTAATCAGTCTGAAGGTCAGACTCAGGCATACACTTACTTTGTTGATATGCTCGTTAAACAGCTTATTCAGGATTTGCAGGATCAAAAAGGATATACTTATACTCAAGCTCAAAATGCACTATATAGTGGTGGTCTTACTATTTATTCTACACAGGATTCTGCAATGCAGACTATCTGTGATAATGAGATTAGCAATGACGCTAACTATCCAGCTAGAATTGAATACTCGTTTAGCTGGGCATATTCTGTTGAACACAAAGACGGTACAGTTGAAAATTTCTCAAACACCGATATTACTTACTATCATAAGACCTTACTAAAAGAGCCAGCCTATAAGCTTGTATTTTCAAGTAAAGAAGATGCACAAAAATGTATCGATGAATACAAAGCTGCTTATTGGAAGGAGGGTGACACTGTTCTCGGTGAAAAGACTACATTTACTCCACAGCCACAGGCATCATTTACATTAATCGACCAAACAACTGGCTATGTCAAAGCAATTGTAGGTGGACGTGGAACTAAGGAGAATAGTCTTTCGCTTAATAGAGCTACCGGAACAACCAGACAGCCTGGTTCATGTTTTAAAGTTCTATCAGCATTTGCACCAGCTCTTGATAGAAAGAATGAAACTCTTGCTACTGCTTATGATGATGAGCCATTCAATGATACAAGCGGTCGTCCTATAAGTAACTGGTGGGGTGATTCCTATAGAGGTTTATCTACTATTAGAGAAGCTATTAGGGATTCTATGAATATAGTAGCTGTTAAGACATTAACGGCTATTACTCCACAACTTGGTTATGAATATCTATTAGATTTTGGATTCACTACTCTTGTTACTAATTTAAAGCTTGCAGATGGAACTACCAAAACAGATGTAGGCCAATCACTTGCTCTTGGTGGTATCACTCAGGGTGTAACCAATCTTGAACTCTGCGCTGCCTATGCTACTATCGCTAATGGTGGGGTTTACACAGAGCCTGTATTCTACACAAAGGTTACAGATCAAAACGGAAGAGTTATTCTTGAAAATGAGCCAAAAACTCATACAGTACTCAAAGAATCTACCGCATTTCTACTTACTAATGCTATGCATGATGTAGTTACAATAGGTACTGGTACATTATGTAACCTTAAAGACCAGTACGTTGCTGGTAAAACAGGTACAACAACCAATAATAATGATATTTGGTTTGTTGGTTATACTCCTTATCTTACAGCTTCTATTTGGTCTGGATATGATGAGAACAAAGATATTGGTTCAAACACTTCTTACCACAAGAGGATTTGGGCTAAGATAATGTCAGAGATTAATACTACTATGGGATATGCATATAAAGAACCTACAGTTCCAGATACAATCGAGCAGGCTCAAGTTTGTAAAAAGTCTGGTTTACTTCCTATTGAAGGTGTATGTAGTAATGATCCAGGTGGTAATCAGGTAATTACTGAGTATTTTGCAAAGGGTACTGTGCCAACTGATACATGTGATGCACATGCTAAATATACGATTTGTAGTATCTCTGGTAAGCTTGCTAATTCAAATTGTCCAGCGGCTTCAAGAATAGACAAGATTTTTAGAATAAGAAAACCTGATGCTAATGGAACAACCGCAGATACACCATATACTATCCCTTCAGAATTAAAAAATAGTACATGTATACTACACTAACAAGTAACATCTGCGTGGACAGATAAGAAGTACCTACTGCTTAGTACACATCTATTACAGAAAATGTATCTTAAGTTAGATATTTTTACCACTTTAGATTACTAGTTAAATGGGGCATATAGAAGATTTCGTCTTCTATATGCCCCATTCTTAATCTTTATAGGAAAATACGCAGCAGCGTGAACGCTTTTTTGTCCTTTTTATGATTTCATCTTCGGATTAAATATTACAGCCGCTATATAACCCATAATAAGCGCTCCCGAAATACCAACTGCACTTGAAGTAAAACCTCCTCTGAACAATCCTATAAATCCATCACTGTCTACAGCCTCTTTAATCCCCTTAAACAGCGTGTTTCCGAATCCAAGAAGTGGAACGCCTGCTCCTGCTCCTGCCCAGTCTAAAAATGGTTGATAAAGCCCTATAGCACCAAGAATAGCTCCTATGCACACAAGTCCCACCATAATTCTACCTGGCATCAACTTGGTTTTATCCACAAATACCTGTACAATAGCGCATATTATTCCACCAACGATAAAAGATATTATATATTGCATACTATTTTCTACCCCTTTCAGATTCAATTACAACACAATGTGCAATTGAAGGTATTTTTTTTCCCTCATTGTAGCTTGTAGGAGACATTAGCGCTCCAGTTGGTATAAATAGAACTTTCTTATAATCTCCTGACTTAAGCTTATCAAATACGAAGCTTGTAAGCGTTATCGCTGAACATCCACATCCACTTCCACCTGCATGTGTATCCTGTGTATCCTTATCAAATATTTCAATACCACAGTCCATATGTCTGTCACCAATTCTATATCCCTTTTGTTCAAGCAAATCTAATAAAATAGTTTGTCCGACATATCCTAAATCTCCAGTAATAATCTTATCATATTCCTCTGGTTTTACATTAAAATCTTTAAAATGTGCATCTATTACTTCAGCTGCTGCTGGAGCCATGGCGGCTCCCATATTCGCATTATCTTTAACACCATAATCTATAATTTTACCTGTTGTAATTCCAGTTACTCTGGCAAAACCTCCCTTATCGCTCAAAACAACTGCTCCGCTTCCAGTAACTGTCCATGTTGCCGAAAAATTTCTCTGATTTCCATAATCAAGTGGAAATCTAAATTGCTTTTCTGCACTTGCAAAATGGCTTGATGTTAATGCTATGACATTTTTAGCTCCACCAGATGATACCATTACCGAAGCTAGACTTAATGCTTCTCCCATTGTTGAGCATGCTCCATACATACCAAACAGTGGTATATTTAAACTTACAAGTCCAAAAGAAGTTGCTATAAGCTGTCCCAGCAAATCACCTGCAAAAATGTATTTAATATTTTCTTCTTTAAGTCCTGCCTTTCTAATTGCCTCTTTGGCTGCTGTTGTCTGAAATTTACTCTCTGCTTCTTCCCATGTCTCACATCCAAACATTGGATCCTCTACAACTTGGTCAAAAAGTAATCCTAAAGGTCCTTCACCTTCTTTTTTGCCTGCAATAGAAGCCCCTGACAAAATGTGAGGAGCCTCTTCAAACACTATACTCTGTTTTCCTAATGATTTATTCATTAATACCACCTCTCATAATATTAAGTTATTAAGCATCACAAATATATCTTTTAATAATTATTACATTATTCCGCACACTCTAAGCACCCAGTATATTACACCAAGTACCCAGCTAACCAATATTCCATATAATATAACAGGTCCCGCAATAGTGAATATCTTGCAGCCAATACCGAATACCTGTCCTTCTTTTTTATATTCAATAGCTGCTGCTGCAACGGAATTTGCAAACCCTGTAATTGGTACAAGTGTACCAGCCCCAGCCCACTTAGCAATCTTTTGATATATTCCAAGTCCAGTCAATAATATAGCGATTCCCATTAGTATAAGCAGCTGATAACTTCCTGCATCCTTCTCATTTACCCCTGAATACTTCAAATATTCAAATATTCCCTGACCTATGGTACATATTATACCTCCCGATATAAAAGCTCTTAAAACGTTCATATACATGTTTGTAGTTGGTGTTACGAGTTTGACATACTCGTTATAATTCTCTTTTTTTATTTCTTCCATTATGACCTCCTATTTGCTAATTGTTATGCTTTATTTGCTCCATTCATTAAAGAAATATATAAGTGACCCAAACATTTTTCCTATTCCCGCTGCAAGAATAACATAAGGAATTCCTTTATATAGCTTAATTCTTCTGGAAAATACAGCTGTAGTATTGAGACTTTCAGCTAAGGCTGTGTAAAGACATCCCACAAATACTCCTGCAAAAAATCCAAATATAATATTAAATATTGTTCCAAGCCTTATACTAAATTCAAATGTATAAAACAAATTTCCTGATAATCCTCCAAGCAAAACCGCTGTCTCATATGTTCTTATATGCTCAGCAGTATGGCTTTTTCCAGCTAATCTTGGAATTACTCCTATTGAAGTTATTAGTGCAAAAACCCCTCCTGCTACTATACAGCCTGCACTTAATCCTATAAAGCCAAGTAATATTTCCTTAATCCACATCTATATGAGCATCCTCTCTATTAACTCCATCAATAAGAGTAGTATTTATGTCTTCTTCATATTGACGCATCTCAACCTCTATAGGGGTTGGATCTTTTGTAATCTTTTTCTTTCCAAAACGATTATAGAATACAATTATTCCAAATGCCAGGCCTACAGAATACATAACCTCTATTGCCGTAATTCCCTCGCTCTCATGCCCCATAACAGCTTCATATATCTTATCAAATACATCCTTTACTGCAACATCATTATTGAATGCCATTATAGTAAAACCTGCTCCAAAAAATATTATCAGGCTTACAAAGATAGCTTTTATATTTTTATATATCTCTGGTTTTCTCTTACCATCATCATATTCAACTATAAAATCTGTTTCTCCAAGAGGAACTATCTCAAGTGTCGGGTATTCCTCATGAATCTTTTCAATTATCTTCATTACTGATATAACATATCTGTTATTCTTTTTATCCTCAATATTCATTATCTTTACAGTTTTCACTTTACTTAAAATATGTTTATCAGCACATTCAACCTTACACGCATTACCTACTGTTATTGAAGTTGATTTAACTTTTATATTTTTATCTAATTTTAGAAAAAGAATATCCGTCATATCAACGTACCATCCATTACAGCTTTTGCGCTGTCAAGACTATTAACATAGTAAACTGCAAGAACAGCTAATAATGCCACTATAATAATTACTAAAACCCACTTAATATTTATTTTTTCCATAACATACCTCCATATACTATTTTCTATTTTTAACAATATTTTAATGCATATTATAGTATTTCTGGTTTGTAATGATATTATACAAAAAGCGTTCACCAGCGTGAACGCTTAGAAGAACTGCGATGCAGTTCTTCTTTAATGACTTACTTTTCTGCGTAATTTCCAATAATACAAAAAGCGTTCACCAGCGTGAACGCTTAGAAGAACTGCGATGCAGTTCTTC
>CAZNEZ010000070.1:0-8283 GCA_964572475.1 uncultured Lachnospiraceae bacterium | reverse complement strand
AAGAAGAATGCGAAGCATTCTTCCGAGCGCTTGTGCCGACAAGCGCTTTTTTAATGTATTAAGAAATTGAAAAATAAATTTTCAAACAATACTATTCAGATGTAAAAAAAGATTTACTTTTTGTCGATATATGGTAGAATATAGGTATATTTAACGAAACTTCCCGAGGAGCAAAGAATGAACGACAAAAAGAAGTTTTTAAAGAGAATTGTTGCCTTTGATAAGAAACATAAAGTGCCATTGAATCTTATAGTTATTGAGATTACAGTGCTACTTTTTGTGTACTATTTAGGCAGAGCATTAGCTACTTTGATTAAGTCGGTTTCTTGTAAACTTTGGGATATAATTACATTTCCTTTTGTTAAGCTCTATAAGGGAATTAGAAGGTTTAAAAGGCCACTTACTGTTATGGTATCAGTTCTAATTATGATATCAATAATTGTAGGTTTAGGATTTACAAGGTATAAATCTAATAATGTCAAGAACAGTGGAACACATCTTGCAATGAATGATAATACAGAATATAAAAGTGAAATAGATAACAATCTGTCTACTTTAGATAAGATACAGACAGGAATAGCAGATGATTCAGAATTGACTAATACAGAGGAGACTTCATCGACTGAAGTGGTAACAACTAAACAAGAAGATATAATAAGTACTACAAAGGATACTACAGAGACGGAAGAGAATACATTTACTATAGAAGGTAAGCTTCCGTATTTGATTAAGATTAATAGAGCACTTAATTGCATAACAGTTTATACATATAATGAAGCAGGAGAGTATACAGTTCCTTACAAAGCTATTATATGCTCCACAGGTGGAACTAAGACACCGACAGGAACATATAATCTGTCAACAAAAGTTAAGTTCGGAAGATTGTTATTTGATGCGTATGGACAGTATTGTACAAGAATTGTAGGGCAGATATTATTTCATTCATCAACATATACTGCTAACAATAAAGATACGCTTTTAGAAGAAGATTATAATCAGCTGGGAGAAGGCGTCTCGCATGGATGTATAAGACTTACGGTTAAAGATGCCAAATGGATATACGAGAATTGTGATGCAGGAACAATTGTTACAATATATGATGATTATAATAGTCCAGGACCACTTGGTAAGCCACAGGCTATAAAGCTTCCGCTGGATTCGCTTTGGGATCCTACAGATGAGGATGAGAACAACCCTTGGAATAGTAAAAACCCTGAGATAATAGGGGTATCTGATTATACAATTCACATAGGAGACAATACAGATTTATTAAATGGAGTTACTGCAATTGATACATGTGGAAATGACATTACAGATGATATAGAGATAAATGGAAGTGTTAATAACAATGTAACAGGTACATACAGCATTACATATAGTGTTACAGACCTCCTAGGGAGAACAGCTGAAACTAAAATAACGGTTAAGGTTGTTAAATAATTATAAAATGGATTGACATATACAAAAAATAAAGTTAAGGTAAATGCATAACCTAGTTAATTATTATGGTTATGCATTTCTTTATATTTCAATTCATTTATGTTAGGAGCGTAAGCTATGGGAAATTATCAAGATACAATTGGAGATTTACACAAAGTTACAAGAAGATTTAAAAAACTGGATTTTTCAAGGGCGATAACATCTTTTACAAAAAGTGAATTTATATTTATGAAGACAGTACAGGTACTTCAGATGAAAAAAAATAATGAAACTAATGAACTAAACGAAGAAGAAAAATTATGCCCATATGGATTTAATGTATCAGATTTAGCAGCTATGTTAGAAGTTAGTCCACCCATGATATCTAAGACGATTAAAAGCTTGATTCAAAAAGGATATATTATATGTTCAAGTAGAACGGAAGATAAGAGAAATAGAAAAATAGAATTATCTCCCGAGGGGATTATAGTTTTAGAACAGGCAGATGTGGAGATGATGAAACTTTTTGAGTTAGTTATGGATAAATTTGGAGAAGAAAAGACATATGAAATGATTGGACTTATTAATGAGTTTGGAGATGCTATTGATGATGTTATTAAAGAGAATAGAAAACCTGTTAACAAAGATAAAAATAATAGCGGAAAGTTAAAATGATAGGAGAAATTTATGCTTGAATTAAAAGAGATTAAAAAATATTACCAAGTGGGTGATATAGAAACAAGAGCACTTGACGGAATTAGTGTTGCATTTAGACAAACTGAATTCGTTGCTATTTTAGGAGCAAGTGGTAGTGGCAAAACAACATGTCTTAATGTAATTGGCGGACTTGACAGATATGATTCGGGTGATATGGTTATCAATGGCAAGTCAACTAAGAACTTTAAAGCACATGATTGGGATGCCTATAGGAATAATACGATTGGATTTATATTCCAAAGTTATAATTTGATTTCACATCTTAGTCTTATTGCAAATGTTGAAATGGGTATGACACTTTCAGGAGTTTCAGTTTCAGAAAAACATAGGAAAGCAATAGAAGCA
Source organism: uncultured Lachnospiraceae bacterium (assembly GCA_964572475.1). Lineage (GTDB taxonomy): Bacteria > Bacillota > Clostridia > Lachnospirales > Lachnospiraceae > CAZNEZ01. Next base: position 5,802 of record CAZNEZ010000070.1, on the reverse strand, counting down.
CTTGAAAAAGTAGGACTTAAAGATCATATACATAAAAAACCTAATCAGCTATCAGGAGGTCAGATGCAAAGAGTTGCCATTGCCAGAGCCCTTGCGAATGATCCTGATATTCTGTTATGTGATGAACCAACTGGAGCACTTGATACTAACACCAGCATTCAGATTATGGATTTAATAAAGGAAGTATCAAAAGATAAACTAGTTATTATGGTTACTCATAATCCAGAGCTTGCTGAGAAGTATGCAGATAGAACAGTTAAGTTTCAGGATGGTAAAATAGTTTCAGATACTCATCCACATGAGGAAAGACCTAAGGAGGATGTATTTAAACTTAAAAAAACAAGTATGAGTTTTTTAACTGCTCTCAAGCTTTCATTTAATAATATTAGAACAAAACTTGGAAGAACATTCTTAACATCATTTGCTTCAAGTATTGGTATTATCGGCATAGCATTAATACTTGCTCTTTCAGTAGGATTTAAAGACCAGATAGATAATTTTCAGTCAGATACATTGGCAGAATATCCAATAACTATTGCACAGCAGGCGATGTCTATGGAAAAGGCGATGTCACAACATATGGGAAATGGTGGTGATTATGAAGAATTTCCAGACACAGATAAAGTATATGTATATGATAAAGAAGCTAGTCAGGTAATGCATACCAATGTATTTACAGATGATTACATTAATTATATTGAAAAAATTGATAGTGCAGATTGTAAAAGTGTAGGATATTACAGGACTACAGGAATTAATATGATTACAACAAGCAGTGATGGTACAATTGCTGTAGGAAGTAATGTAACAATGTCATCTTATCCTCAGATGCTTAAAGATGATGGAAGTACTTTCCTAGAAGAGAATTATGATTTGTTATCAGGTAAATATGCTACAGCAGCGGATGAGTTTTTGCTGGTGGTAGATTCAAAGAACAGACTTGATGTAAAATGTCTTCAGGAATTGGGATATGATGTTAGTGCAGATAGTGAAATAAAATATGATGATTTAATTGGTAAAGAATATAAAATCGTTATGAATGATGATTTTTATTCAAAAACTGACCTTGGTACTTATACATTTAATACTAATTATGATGAGTTATACAAGAACAACAATAATTTCACAGTTAAGATAGTTGGTATCGTTAGAGAAAAGGAAGACTGCAAGCTTCCAGTTTTATCAACAGGTCTTTGTTACAGTGATGAACTTATGAAGAAAATTATTAGTATTAACGAGAACTCACAGATTGTTAAGGCACAATTGGATTCAAACTCAAGTGTTCTCACAATGGAAAAGCTTGATGATACAGCTAAAAAGCAGATGATTACATATCTTGGGGGAGATTCAACACCATATATGATTACTGTTTTTCCATATAACTTTGATTCAAAGGAAGCAGTTCTTGACTATCTGGATGCTTATAATGAAGGTAAGAGTGAGGCAGATACAATAGAATATACAGATATGGCTGACACCATTACAGGTCTTACAGGTAATATAATGGATGGAATTACAACAGTCCTCATAGCCTTTGCTGCAACATCACTTATAGTTAGTCTTATTATGATTAGTATTATAATATATACATCTGTTCTTGAAAGAACTAAGGAAATTGGTATACTTAAGGCTCTTGGAGCTAGAAAGAAGGATATCACCAGAGTATTTGATGCTGAGACTTTTATACTTGGAGTATTTTCAGGAACACTTGGAATATTTATTGCGTTCTTACTTACATTTCCGATTAATAGTATTATATATAAGGTTGCTGAACTTGAAAATGTTGCCTACATTAAGCCTTCGCATGCTATAACACTTATTATTATAAGTACTGTTCTAACAATGCTTGGTGGACATATACCAGCTAAGATGGCAGCAAAGAAAGATGCAGTAGAAGCACTTAGAAGTGAATAATTTGAAATAATTATAAAGATATTCTATTAGAGTGAATTAATGGCAGTTTACGAAAGTTAAAACATTAAATATATGAACTTAAAATAAATGTAGAGCAGCACCTAATTATGTAATATAATCGGGTGCTGCTTGCTTTATCAATACATTTGTAGTAGAATTTTATAAAAGTATTTTGATGGAGGAAAACAGAATGACATACGAGGAAGCAAGTAGTGTTCTTGAAAAAAATGGTCAGTTACAGCTACTTAGATTCTATGATGAATTAGATGATAATTCTAAACATAATCTGCTAAAACAGATTGAAGAGATTGATTTTGGTATTATTGATATGATTGGTAAAGATGATTTGTTTAAAAAAGGTATTATTTCACCAATTAAGGCAATGAAGATTGATGAGATAGAGAAGAATAAGGATAGATACAGACAGGTTGGAATTGATGCAATAAGAAGAGGAAAAGTTGGGGCAGTTTTATTAGCAGGTGGACAGGGAACCAGACTTGGTTTTGATAAGCCTAAGGGAATGTTTAATATTGGAGAGACAAGAGAATATTATATATTTCAGGCATTAATCGATAATCTTATGGAGGTTGTTAATGAGGCAGAATCATTTATTCCGCTTTTTATCATGACAAGTGAGAAGAATAATGATGATACGGTTAAGTTTTTTAAAGACAATAATTATTTTGGATATGATAAAGATTTTGTAATGTTTTTTATACAGGATATGTCTCCTTCTGCTGATTTTAATGGTAAGATTTTATTAGAAGATAAAGGAAGAGTTTCAACTTCTCCTAATGGTAATGGAGGATGGTTTACATCAATGAAAAGATGTGGAATTGTTGATAGAATTCACGAATATGGTGTAGAATGGCTGAATGTATTTGCGGTAGATAATGTGCTTCAAAGAATATGTGACCCTTCATTTATTGGAGCAACCATAGAATCAGGTTATGTTTCAGCAAGTAAGGTTGTAAAAAAGGCAGATAGAGACGAAAAAGTTGGAGTATTATGTCTTGAAGATAATAAGCCTTCTATTGTTGAGTATTATGAATTAACACAGCAGATGCTGGATGAATTAGATGAATCTGGTGAAAGAGCTTATAATTATGGGGTTATTCTTAATTATCTTTTTAGAGTCAGTGACCTTGAAGATATTTTAAACAGACATATGCCTTTGCATGTTGTTAAGAAGAAAATCCCTTGTATTAGTGAAGCAGGTAAACTTATTAAACCAGAAGAACCTAATGGATATAAGTTTGAACTTTTAGTACTTGATATGATTCATATGCTTGATAATTGTTTAGGATATGAAGTAATCAGAGAACATGAATTTGCACCTGTTAAGAATAAAGAGGGTATAGATTCAGTAGATACTGCAAGAACATTACTTAAAAAGAATGGTGTTGCAATTTGATTTGAAAATGTTACAATATTGACTTGTACTATTTTGGTGCATTCAACGAATGAAAGGATACAACTAATATGAAAAAAATCATAGATTTACTTTCAGAGCCATTTGAAAATGCATTTGCAGACTGTGGTTATGAAGCAAAATACGGAAAGTTAACTGTTTCAAATCGTCCTGATTTGTGCGAGTATCAGTGTAATGGAGCTATGGCTGCTGCTAAAGCCTATAAAAAGGCACCAATTATGATTGCTAATGAGATAGTTGAAAAAGTTGCAGGAAAGTCTGAATATAGTGAAGTTTCAGCTGTTATGCCTGGATTTATTAATATAAAAGTAAGTAATGAATTTGTTGCGCAGTATGTTGATAAGATGGATAAACTTGAAAAAGCTGGATGTGAAGAAGACAAGGCACCTAAAACTATTGTTATTGATTATGGTGGACCAAATGTTGCTAAACCTCTGCATGTAGGACATCTTCGCTCAGCAGTTATTGGCGAGAGCATCAAGAGAATATGCAGGTTTGCAGGTGATAATGTAGTTAGTGATGTTCATCTGGGTGACTGGGGTCTTCAGATGGGACTTATTATAGAAGAATTAAGAGATAGAAAGCCTGAATTAGTATATTTTGATGATAATTTTGAGGGCGAATATCCAAAAGAAGCACCATTTACCATTTCTGAATTGGAAGAGATTTATCCAGCAGCAAGTAGTAAATCAAAGGTTGATGATACATTTAAAGAAAGAGCACAGATGGCTACTGTAAAGTTACAAAATGGTGATAAAGCCTCTAAGGCACTTTGGGAACATATATTGAGTGTGTCTGTTACTGACCTTAAGAAGAATTATGCTAATCTTGACGTAGACTTTGACTTGTGGAAGGGTGAAAGTGATGCACAGCCTTATATTCCAGATATGGTTGAAGATTTTATCAAGAGAGGTTTTGCATATGAAAGTCAGAGAGCTATGGTTGTTGATATAGCACTTCCTGGCGATAGTAAAGAGTTGCCTCCTTGCATAGTTAGAAAATCTGATGGTGCTGCTCTTTATGCTACAAGTGATCTTGCTACTATTATTGAGCGTGAGAAGAATTATTCTCCAGATCAGTATATTTATGTAGCTGACAAGAGGCAAGAACTGCATTTTACTCAGGTATTTAGAACTGCTAAGAAAACTGGACTTGTAGATGAGGATTGTAACCTTAACTTTCTTGGATTTGGTACAATGAATGGAAAAGATGGAAAGCCATTTAAAACAAGAGATGGTGGAGTTATGAGACTTGAGAATCTTATATCTGGAATTAATGATAAGGTATATGAAAGGATTATGGAGAATCGTGCCGTTTCAGAAGAGGAGGCTAGAACTACAGCGCAGATTGTTGGATTAGCTGCTCTAAAATATGGTGACTTATCTAATCAGGCTTCTAAGGATTACATCTTTGACATAGATAGATTTACATCATTTGAAGGAAATACGGGACCATATATTCTTTATACAATTGTTAGAATCAAGTCTATTCTGGCTAAGTATGAAGAGCTTAAAAAGGATACAGATGATGCACCAATTCTTCCTGCTTCTAATGATAGTGAGAAGGCATTGATGCTTGAGCTTACTAAGTTTAATGATGTTATGAGTAACACATATGAAGAGCTTGCGCCTCATAAACTTTGTGCATATATTTATGATTTGTCAAATGCATTTAACAGATTCTACCATGAGACTAAGATTATAACTGAGGAGAATGAGAATCAGCAGTCTAGTTATGTAAAAGTTATTAAACTTACGAGAAGAGTGCTTGAGATGACAATAGAATTGTTGGGATTTGCGGCACCTGACAGAATGTAGGCTTTGAATAAGGGTATCTACCACTACAAATCACCGCATTAAGGTAAAAGTTGAAGAAAGAATATATAAAATAAGACATAGTAAATATTAAAGGAGCCATCAAATGATGACTCCTTTAATTAAGTTTTAGAGCAGCTAAGGGGTAATAGTTAAAAGTAAAGAACTTAAAAGCTGTTCAAATATTTATTTTATTTACTTGTAGTAGCAGCTTCTGTTGTTGCTCCTTCAGCTGCTGTAGTAGTAGCATCATTAGCGCTAGTTGTTGCTCCCTCGGCAGTTGTTGTAGTTCCCAAAACATTCTGTAGACTTGCAATCTCATCTGCTGAGTATGACTTTGATTCAGTTGTAGTTGTTGGATCTAAACTACCATCGAATGGCCATATCTTAAAGGAAGAAGTTATTATCCATCCTATACAAATTAATGTTACAAAAACAACAGCAACTTTTGAAAGTATTGAATTCCTTTTTTGCTTTTTTACTATTTTCTTTCTATTAGCTTTCTCTTTTTTATAACGGTCAACTTTATCCTGGCTCATTACAAATACCTCGCACTTCTTATTATTATAACTTGTTGTAATGTTCTTACACAATGAAATAATTATAATACAAAGATGTGTAAAATACAAGTAATAAGTAATT
>CAZNEZ010000069.1:0-8370 GCA_964572475.1 uncultured Lachnospiraceae bacterium | reverse complement strand
AAAATCAATGTATATTTCCTGATATTGGCTGTATGGTGCGGGTTCTCCATAGTAAATAAGTAATTCAACATTATCGAGAGTATATCTATAAGTTCCCAATCCCCCCCCCAATTGGACCAGTTTCCCTACCCGATGGAGCTATCATATCAATACTAAATATATCATTATATCTTTTCCATAATTGTAGATTGATTGAAGTCTCATACATTCCTATTGCCAGTTCAACTTTTTCGCCAGTGCCAGATGAAGTAACGGTTCTTTTTCCAAGTTTACCATGATAATGCCCACCCATAGCACCTTCATTTCCACTGCCAACCACAATTGTGTTAATGCTCCTGTCAGCAGCCGAACTGATAAATGTTTCTAACAGCGAAGTTCCTGCATGTGAACCATAGGTATTTCCAAAGCTAAGGTTTATGGCAATAGGCCTATTAAGTTCAATTCCTTTCTGTTACAAGATAATCTACAGCTTGCATCAATTCACTTGTTCTCGGAAATGAATTGGCTCTCTGTGTACCCAGTTTAACCATGATAATCTGACTTTCAGGTGCAACAGCAGATGCAATTCCAGCTACATGCGTGCCATGACCTGATAAATCCTTAGTAGGTAAACTATTATTTGATTCAAGCTGTTCTTTTGTAAATACTGTTCCTATGCTATATCCAGATGGTGGATTCCCATACGCTGACGTTTGATCCCATATTTCTAATATTTTACTGCTATTATCTTTATTTTTAAATAATGGATGATTATAATCAATACCCGAATCTGCAAAACCCAAAATAACACCAGCACCATATAGGTTATTTTTTTGATTATTATTCAGATTACTATTCGTATTGCTGCTTTCTTTAGTTTGAAGACTATTTATACAAGAGGCTCTTTTCCCATTTTCAATCTGGAAAAAAAGCCTCTTTGGTTTTTCAATATAAATAATCTCATCTAATTTACTCAAATACAATATTTTACTTTCATCTAATGTTAAAATAGCATATTGCCCTAATAAAAATACAACATCAATTCCCATTTCATTTAAAAAGCTAATATCGCCATTGTATTTTACAATAACTTCCCATGTCTTATTTATCTCATCATATCCAATGTTTAGATTCTGAGATTTTATCCTTTCCTCCTCAGTAGCAGAAAGAGCAAGATTTAGTAGATTTTCTAATTTTTGATCATCCATGTTATCCCAACTATTAATATGTTTACTTAATCCTATGATTACCATAGTTATACAATTACTGCATAATTATCTTTTTTGCTTCTTCAAATCTGTCCATAACTGCTTGATACAGTAAATTCAGATTATCATACTCTTCATTACGCAATGGTTCAACAATTTCACAAATTGCAACATACAATGGGGTAAGTCCGAGATTAGCTGATACACCCTTAAGAGAATGAGCATATTCAAAGGCCTGATTGTATTCCTTAGTTGAAATAGCATTGCCAAGTTGTGTAAACTCTTCATCCTCTGCAAATCTTCCAAGCATACTTACATATAATTCTTTATCATCTAAAAACCTTTCCATTGTTTCTTCGATATTAACGCCCCATTCGGCTAGCATCATTAATTTTTCTTCCATAGCATTAATTCCTTTAACCTTTTATTTGATAGTTCAATTATAACTCATCTAATATTAAAAATCTTTGCCTTTTTCATAATAGAAAAGACTCTTTTCCTATGACAAAAAAGAGTCTAACTAATCAAAATGTATAGTATATATTGTATCTGTGCGTTCATAAAAACGAACTATCTGATTGCATCCATTCCGCCCATATATGGTCTTAATGCTTCTGGAATTCTTACGCTTCCATCAGCTTGTAGATTATTCTCTAAAAATGCAATAAGCATTCTTGGTGGTGCTACGACTGTATTATTAAGCGTATGCGCAAGATACTTTCCATTCTCACCATTTACACGAATCTTAAGTCTTCTTGCCTGAGCATCTCCAAGATTAGAACAACTTCCAACTTCAAAATACTTCTTCTGTCTTGGTGACCATGCTTCAACATCAACTGATTTAACTTTAAGATCTGCAAGATCTCCTGAACAACATTCTAATGTTCTAACTGGAATATCAAGTGAACGGAAAAGGTCAACTGTATTCTTCCATAACTTATCATACCATTCCTTACTCTCTTCTGGTTTACATACAACAATCATCTCTTGCTTTTCAAACTGATGAATTCTGTATACGCCCCTCTCTTCAAGACCATGCGCACCTTTTTCTTTTCTAAAGCAAGGTGAATAACTTGTAAGAGTCTTTGGAAGCTGTTCCTCTGGAATAATAGTATCAATAAATTTACCAATCATTGAATGTTCACTAGTTCCTATAAGGTAAAGGTCCTCTCCCTCTATCTTATACATCATTGCATCCATTTCTGCAAAGCTCATAACTCCTGTAACAACATCACTTCTAATCATAAATGGAGGTACACAATAGGTAAACCCTCTATTAATCATAAAATCTCTTGCATATGATATAACTGCTGAATGAAGTCTTGCTATATCACCCATAAGATAATAAAAACCATTACCAGCAACTTTTCTTGCGCTGTCTAAGTCAATTCCATCAAATTTTTCCATTATTTCGGTATGATATGGTATTTCAAAATCTGGAACAACTGGTTCCCCAAATCTTTCAACTTCTACATTCTGTGTATCATCTTTACCTATTGGAACACTTGAATCTATGATATTAGGAATAATCATCATATTCTTCATTATCTTTTCACTGAGTTCAGCCTCTTTTGCTTCAAGCACAGCAAGCCTCTCAGAATCAGCAGTAACCTGTGATTTTAGTTCTTCTGCTTCCTCTTTCTTACCCTGAGCCATAAGACCACCAATCTGCTTAGATATCTTATTTCTCTCTGCCCTAAGTGCATCAGCTTCCTGCTGAGTATTTCTACTTTCAATGTCTAATTCGATAACTTCATCAACTAACGAAAGTTTACTGTCCTGAAACTTATTCTTGATATTCTGTTTAACAATATCTGGATTCTCTCTTAAAAATTTAATGTCTAACATAGCCTATTCCTCACTATTTCGTATATTTTAATAGAGGTAATTATATAACCTTTTATTACTATTTGCAAGACAATATTGCCTATGGCATATTTTATAAATATGTACTATAATAAATTAGTATGTCTCAATGTGTTGATTTTGAAAGGAAATACAATGAAACCAATAATAGAATGTAAGAATCTTACCCTTGGATATGACAATATTCCAGTAGTAAGTAATATAAATATAGCAATTAACAATGGCGACTACATTTGCGTAGTTGGCGAGAATGGCTCTGGAAAAAGCACATTTATTAAGACTTTATTAGGTCTTATTAAACCTATTAGTGGAATGATTACAATTGACCACTCTGTTATAGGCAAGAATATAGGATATCTCCCACAGCAAAGCGCCGCTCTAAAGGATTTCCCAGCTACGGTTTCTGAAGTCGTTATCTCAGGCTGCCTTAATAGAACTGGTCTACGACCATTTTACACTCGCAGCGAGAAATCTTATTCCCTAGAATGTATGAAAAAGCTTGATATTCTTTCTCTTAAGAATACTAGTTTTAGAAATCTATCCGGTGGTCAACAGCAGCGTGTATTAATTGCACGTGCACTTTGTGCTACGGATCGTGTTCTTATTCTTGATGAGCCTGTTACAGGGCTTGATCCTGCTGCTAGCAAAGAAATGTATGATATTATCAATAAACTAAATAAAGTAGATGGAGTTACAATTATAATGATTTCCCATGATATTAATCGTGCTATAGATAATTCCGATATGGTGCTTCATCTAAGTGATTCTGTACTCTTCTATGGTACAAGTTCAGATTATATAAAGAGTAAACAGAGTAATATTTTCTTAGGAGGTGACACAAATGCAGGTAATTAGCGATATGTTATCTCAGACATTTATAATAAGAGCTCTTATTGTTGGAATTCTTGTATCATTATGTGCATCTTTACTAGGTGTTAGTCTCGTACTAAAGCGATACTCTATGATTGGTGATGGACTTTCTCATGTATCTTTCGGAACTATGTCAGTTGCAGTTGCATGTGGAATGACACCTCTTAAAGTATCAATACCCGTAGTAGTTCTTGCTGCATTTCTTCTACTGCGAATCACAGAGAATAGCAAGATTAAAAGTGATGCCGCAATAGCCGTATTATCGTCCAGCGCTCTTGCAATTGGTGTCATAGTAACAAGTATTTCACATACTGGTATTAACATCGAAAGCTACATGTTTGGAAGTATTTTATCTGTCAATAGTGATGATGTAATATTAAGTGTTATCTTATCCATAATAGTATTATTAATGTTTTTGCTCTGCTATAACAAGATATTTGCTGTAACTTTTGATGACAATTTTGCCAAAGCAACTGGTGTCTGGTCAACATTTTATAATATGACCATAGCTGTACTAACTGCTGTAACTATCGTGCTTGGAATGAGAATGATGGGTGCTATGCTTATTTCAAGTCTTATCATCTTTCCTGCATTGACTTCGATGCGACTTTTTAGCAGCTTTAAAGGTGTTGTTATCAGTTCGGGAATTTTAGCCATTATATGCTTCTGTATTGGAATCTTAGCTTCATATATTTATGAAACTCCCGCTGGAGCGAGTATAGTTGTGATAAACCTAATAGCATTTATAACATTTTCAATAATTCAAAAATTAGTTACATTACTTAGACATAAGTAGAAAGGATTACTATGGATATCGATATAACACAAAGTAAACATTCAAACCTTGCAATGCAATACTTTTATGATGGATACAACTGTTCACAGGCTGTACTTCTTGCATTTTCTGAAGAAACCGGTCTTGACAATAACATGGCATTAAAGCTTAGTTCTTCTTTTGGTGGAGGAATGGGAAGACTTCGAGAAGTATGTGGTGCAGTGAGTGGAATGTTCATGGTTGCTGGATTATTATACGGATACGATGATGCAAATGCATCCGTTGAAAAAAGTGAACATTATTCAAGAATTCAAAAACTTGCAGCCGAATTTGAGTTATACAATCACTCTATCGTATGTAGAACCCTTCTTGGACTAGACAGCGCAAAAGATGCCCCCACCCCTTCTGAAAGAACTTCTGAATACTATAAAAAAAGACCATGCCCTGAGTTAGTTGGCATGGCCGCTGCTATTATGGAAAAATATATAGCTGAATATGAGATTTAGGTATATAAACCAATTATAACTTAAGATTAATAACCTATTTTATATTGTTTAATTTTCTGCAAACATCGCTGTAGATAAATATCTGTCACCTGTGTCTGGAAGTAATACTACTATAGTTTTACCTTCATTCTCAGGTCTTTTGGCAAGCTTAATTGCTGCCCTTACTGCTGCGCCCGAAGATATTCCAACAAGTGTTCCCTCTGTTCTAGCTAATTCTCTTCCTGTTTCAAATGCTTCTTCATTTTCTATTGTTATTATCTCGTCATAAATCTTAGTATTAAGTATATCAGGAACAAAACCTGCTCCAATACCTTGAATCTTATGTGCTCCTGCTATTCCTGTTGATAATACAGCTGATGTAGCTGGTTCAACTGCAACCACCTTAATATCAGACTTCTTAGACTTCAAATATTCACCAACACCTGTAACTGTTCCGCCTGTTCCTACTCCTGCAACAAAGAAATCAAGATTTCCATCTGTATCGTCCCATATTTCAGGTCCAGTCGTTGCAAAATGTGCCTTAGGATTGGCATCATTTACAAACTGACCTGGTATAAATGAATTTTCTATATCTTTTGACAATTCTTCTGCTTTAGCCATAGCACCTTTCATACCCTTTGCTCCATCTGTTAGTACTAGTTCTGCACCAAATGCTTTTAAAATATTTCTTCTTTCAACACTCATTGTCTCAGGCATTGTAATAATGATTTTATATCCCTTTGCAGCCGCCACAGCTGCAAGGCCTATTCCGGTATTACCACTTGTTGGCTCAATTATAACTGAACCCTCTTTAAGCTTTCCGCTCTTCTCCGCTTCATCTATCATTGCAAATGCAACTCTGTCCTTTACTGAGCCAGCTGGATTGAAATATTCAAGCTTAACCAATACTTTCGCCTTAAGTTCCTCCTTCTTCTCAATATTAGTCAGCTCCAATAAAGGAGTTCTTCCGATTAACTGTGTAATACTCTGATAAATTTTGCTCATAACACTACTTCCTTTCTTATTCCTAGTATTTCTATATGAATTATAGGTTTATAATATCATCTTTTTAAATTTTGTCAACACTTTTTTATAATTTTTTGTAATTTCTATTTTATACTTTTTCCTATATTTTCCATAAGTTATAAATATTATTCAATTGACTTTGATTTAGCAACTATCTATAATTAAGTTATTAATTTGACACATTTTTACAAATGAATAACTTTTAACTTTAACATAAACAAAGGAAAACTAACTATATGAAAAATTTAAAGACAAAACTAGTAGATTTCATACATACAATTAATCCTGCTGTACTAACCAGTTGTTCTATTATTGCTGCTACCGTAATTATAATAGCTACCATTGCTGTAATTAAGAATAGTAGAACTGATTATGTTGAATCTGGTGTAACAAAAGATTTAGCTGCAATATATGAGAATACATCAAGTTCAGATGAATATTCCTCAGATATTACGGAATCAACCACCAATATTTCTACCACAATGCAGGAGGCTACTGCTGAAACTACTGTAGCTGTACCGCCTACTACTTCTAAGACTGATACAGCTACAATTCCATTTAAAGATCTTGAGATAAAAGAAAGTGTTGAAGATGGCGATGTTGCTATGGGAGAAGAAAACAAAGGGTTTGATGATGATTACAGTTACTTAAATCCTCCTGATACTACAACAATCAAACCTACAACAACACCTACTCCTACTACTACTATAACACCCACTACTCAGGATACTATTCAATCTACTACTCAGGTAACTATAGATTCAAGTGGTGATACCACTAATGATTCAGATGAAGTAGGTACTTATATACTGACTTCTGGAATTCAATCTCTTCCTGCTGCAATAAAAGGATCTGCTGGAGAAAACTTTGAACTAGGAATTGACGTTTCATATTATCAAGGCACTATAGATTGGGCTAAAGTTAAAGCCTCTGGCGTAGAATTTGCTATAATAAAAGTAGGTGGAAGAGGCTATGGAAGTGGAAGTCTTTACTATGATGCACAATATAAGAATAATATAGAAGGCGCTCTTAAGAATAATATCAAGGTTGGATTATACGTTTTTTCACAGGCTATTAATGTCCAGGAAGCCAGAGAAGAGGCTTCTTTCATAATTGCTGTTGCTAAGCAGTACAATATAACTTATCCTCTTGTTTTTGACTGGGAGACCAAGTCTACTGTTAACTCTTCTGGCCAATACACTTGGAGAACTTATGCTGCTCAGGCTGCTGGAACCCTTACACGTTCAGGTCTTACAACTATGGCTTCAACTTTTTGTGATATGGTACAGGCCGCAGGATACAAAGCTATGAATTATGGAAGCGTTGGCTGTGCTTGGAATGGAAGTGCTAAATATACCAAATGGGATCCTTATACCCTTGCTAACAAGTATTATACATGGGTTGCCGGATATTATGATCCATCAGTTTATCCGTGGCCAACAAAGAATATGACTTCTTATCCTGATTTTCTTAGGAACAAAGGATGTGTTGTAGATTATCAGTTTTATCAATATACTTCCTCAGGCAGTGTGAATGGGATTAAGGGTCGTGTAGACCTTGATATTGCTTACACCCCTAAGTTAAATGTTAATCAGACCAACTACCTAACTATGCCTAATGGCAATATAAATCTTACAGGTAATGCTTCTGCTGTAGATGCTAAAGGTATTAACTATACTTCAAGAATTGGACTTACTATTACTAACAGCTCAGGTACATCTGTTTCTCTTGCAGATGCACTTAAAAGTGCTGACCTTTATACTTTAACATACAAACTGTCTGATTTTGCATTACTTCCAAAAACAGTAACTGGAACATTAAGGGTGCGAAATGCTCCAAGCATTACATTAAAGAAACAGCATTATGTATATAGTATAGGAACTAGTCTAGCCAATATACAGGCTGATATGTTTAAATACATAATTGTGCGTGATGCAGATAACAATTCTATAGGTCTTACACTTAATAATCTTAATGAAATTAATATTAATACTGCTGGAACATATACCATTAAAATGACTGCCGCCGATAGATATAATTATGCTACTTCAACAGAGGTAACAGTACAGATCAAGAACTAAATATACTTTATCGTACAATTTTCTACTTTTCCAATGTATTTCTTGAATAAAGTGTCTAGATATAGTATAATAGAGCTATA
>CAZNEZ010000068.1:0-8775 GCA_964572475.1 uncultured Lachnospiraceae bacterium | reverse complement strand
CTGTAAGGTACTCACTATAACTTGTAAGCCAGTGAATAGCAGGAAAATGTCTTGCATAAGCAAGGGATTTATCAAGTCCCCAGAAACATCTTACAAAACGCTTAGTATTCTGTGTTACAGGTTCAGAAAAGTCACCACCCTGAGGTGAAACAGCTCCAATAATAGAGACAGAACCTTCTGTGCCATTAAGATTACCAAAGTAACCAGCTCTTTCATAGAAAGCGGAAAGCTTACTTGCAAGATAGGCAGGAAAGCCTTCTTCTGCTGGCATTTCTTCAAGACGTCCAGATAATTCTCTAAGAGCTTCGGCCCATCTTGATGTTGAATCAGCCATAATAGCAACATGATAACCCATGTCTCTATAGTATTCAGCAAGAGTAATACCGGTATAGATACTAGCCTCACGAGCCGCAACAGGCATATTACTTGTATTTGCAATAAGACAGGTTCTAGCCATAAGCTTATTGCCAGATTTAGGATCAACAAGCTTAGAGAAATCCTCAAGAACCTGAGTCATCTCATTTCCACGCTCACCACATCCAATATAGATAATAATATCTGCATCTGACCATTTTGCTATCTGATGCTGAGTCATTGTTTTACCAGTTCCAAATCCGCCAGGAATACAAGCTGTACCACCTTTAGCGATAGGGAACAAAGTATCCAGAATTCTCTGACCTGTTATAAGAGGTCTTGTTGCAGCAAATCTTTTAGCAGTAGGTCTAGGAACTCTTATTGGCCATTTTTGTGAAAGTGTAAGGTTTCTTTCTTGGCCATTGTTTAATTTTATTACAGCAATAGTATCATTGATTGTATACTTACCATCAGCAACAACACTAATTACAGTACCTTCAGTATTAGGAGGAACCATAGATTTATGTATTATTGCTGTAGATTCAGGAACTTCAGCAATAATGGTACCAGGGAATACGCTCTGTCCTTCTTGAAGAGTAACATGAACATCCCAAAGCTTTGAAGTATCAAGTGAATCAACGCTGATACCTCTGCTTATATATATTCCGGCATCTTTAGCAATCTCTGAAAGAGGACGCTCAATACCATCAAAAATGTTGTTAATTATACCAGGTGCAAGTGTTACGAAAATAGCACTTCCTGATGAATAAACAAGATCTCCCGGTTTTAAACCACTAGTCTCTTCATAAACTTGAATAGTAGTCATGTTGGAGTTAAGGGAGATAACTTCACCTACAAGCTTCTCTTCACCAACGTAAACCATTTCACCCATAGTAAGAGCTGTTTTGCCTTTAATATAGATAACGGGTCCGTTAATTCCATAGATTTTATTAGCTTTTTCCACGGTTTTACCTCCTAAAACGTTATAATGTATTTTTCTTTGCTTTCAGCTAATTTGGAGGCAAATGAATTGTCTATGAGAATATTTCTTGATGGAATTACAGCTTTAATTCCACCCATAAATGAACTCTCGCTTAGTGTAAGCTGGAAGTTGCTCTGAGAACAAAGATTCTCAAAAAGATGATTGTCTTCAGGGTCAATATAAATATTAATAGTATCATCCCTAGCGACTAAAAGGGCTTCTTTAATTTGATTTAATAAAAGCTCAGTATAAGCTGGTGATTTGCGATAATCTTGAAGCAACTGTGTAACTTCCTGATATAATTTATCCTTAAGTTCATTCTGCTTTCTGGTTATTTTTCTTTTTATATGCGAATGCTCAGCACTGAATTCCGTACTGGCCTTACGTTTAAGTCCATCAACAGC
Source organism: uncultured Lachnospiraceae bacterium (assembly GCA_964572475.1). GTDB lineage: Bacteria > Bacillota > Clostridia > Lachnospirales > Lachnospiraceae > CAZNEZ01. The sequence continues at coordinate 7,035 of CAZNEZ010000068.1, read as the reverse complement.
AATTTTTTCTTCAAGTTCACATTGCTCTGTAGCTTGCTTTACATGTTCTTCATAAAGCTTATCAACAGTAGCTTTGTATTCATTTGTAGTATTTAACATATCCGTATGAACATTTTCAACGGTAATGGTTGAAAAATGTTTGAGTTTTTCCTCTGTTGTCAATGGTATCACCTCTTCTCTAAATAATTATAGTTTAAGACCAATAGCTTCACTAATGTATGAAGTTATAAAGTTGGCAGGTTTTTCACTGCCATGTCTATCAGGAATCTCTACAATGAGAGGCTGTCTCTGATTAAGTTTAATATTATAAATGATATCAGGAAATTTCTTAACAAGAAGTTCAGTAATTAAAACAATACCTATATCCTTATCTTTGAACACCTTATCAAGTTCGTCAATAAGTTCCTGTTTCTCGTGAACAACAACACCGTCCACTCCTGCAAGTCTCATTCCGGCGAAAGTGTCCACATTATCACTAATTATGTATGAACGCATATCTGACTCCATTTCCACCGTATGACGGTTAGTGATTAAAGTTTACCTAAGATCATGAATGAAATAATTAATCCGTAGAGAGCAACACCTTCGGCAAGACCAACAAAAATAAGTGATTTACCAAGAATAGATGAATCTTCACTAATTGCACCAAGAGCAGCACTAGCAGCACTAGCAACGGCAATACCACCACCAATACAAGATAAACCAGTAACAAGAGCAGCAGCAATATAACCAAGACCAGTTGCAATACCAGCTGAAGCAGTAGCAGTTTCAGCTGCCTGAGCATTACCACTGAATAATACAAAAGTACCTACAAGTAAGATACCGAAGAATGCAACAACGTTGAAAGCAAGTGATTTTTTATAACGACCTTTACTTTTTTCACCAATTGCAAATGCAGCAAATGGAATAACAATACTAAGAACTAATGCAATAAATAATGTAATTTTAACAGCCATGATAATGACCTCCTTTAAATTTAAATGTTTTTATTTTTATGAATTTCTGTGTAAGGCTTAAATTCTCGTCCTGTACCTTTGTAGAAACGGCTGAATAACTCGTAATATTCAAGACGAAGTACCTGAATACCAACGATAAGACCTTCCATACCACATACAAAAAGGTTACCGAGGATAATTACTACGATATTACCTGTTCCGCCATTTTCAGCACCAGCTAGCATAAGCACAACCTCCATCATGGCGGCGTGACTTACGGCAAATGCACCTATACGGACAAATGAAAGCGTATTAGAAAAATAGCTTAAAAGGACTTCAAATAATTCAAAGAAAGTTTGAGTAATAAACATTCCTTTTCCGCCTTCTATTAATTTGGACTTTTTCTTTATGAGATTAGTAAGCGGCTCTTTCAGAGCAATAGCTAAGAGTGGAAGACCAAACATTACGACCATTACTATTCCGCCAGGAAGAGTGTTACCTGTCATAAATAATACAACAACTAAAACAATGGCACCATAGAATACGAAGCCAGCTATTCCGTTTGTATCAAATAAGGCAGCTTCAACATCTTTAGAGCGGAAACCATTGATAATATGAAGAATCATTGTAATTAAAATGAGTCCCATACCAAAAGCAATTGCAATTACAAATACCGTATTCAGTTTACCGATAAATGGAAGATTAGTCATATTATTAACAGGTCTTAACCAGACGGCATCTATGATATCTTCAAATCCAAAGACACTTCCAAACATAAATCCAAATATAGTTGAAAATACACCTGAGCAGGAAACAATAGCAGCAAGAGGCATTTTCTTGATTTTGTAAAGAATAAATCCACCAATAGCAAGGAATAATCCCTGACCTACATCTCCAAACATAGCTCCAAATATAAAGGCATATGTAATAGCAACAAAGATTGTAGGGTCAAATTCATTATATGCAGGTAAACCGTACATTTTAATAAACATTTCAAATGGTTTAAATAACCGTGGATTTGTTAGCTTGGTAGGTGGTGTAGAATTTGAATTCTCATGAGTACTATTAACAATGCAAATAACGTCAAGCTCATTCTGTTCAAGTTCGGATGAAAACTTTGCAGCATCTTCTGTAGCCATCCAACCGCAAATAATGTAGTAAACTAAACCAGATTCTTTGGTACAGGCAGCATATTTTCTAATATCAAATATTCTTGCAGCCTGTTTAATCTTTTCGGTAGACATTAAAAATTCTTGAATATGTTCTTCTAGATATAAATCCATATTAGCTCGAATAGCGGTAATCTGATCATTTAATTTGTTAATTGGTTCCTGAATCTCAGCACATGCTTGTATTAGAAGTCCATGAACTTCACCAGGAATATAAGTTCTCTCAAAATGGAGAGATGTGTAAGCTGCGTCAACCATTTCTTTTTCAGAATCTGGAACGAAGTATACACCCCATACATATTGTGAATCTTCAGAGCATTTGGTGAAAACTGATTCAAGATTCTCATACACATATGTTTGCAGCTTTTGCCAGTATTCAACAGGAATACGGCCAAATCTGTATTTTAAAAACTGAAAATGTAATATGTCCTCAATATCGTAATTCAGTTCACGGAAAGGTGAAATCTTATCAAGAACTTCCTGATACTGATTTATCTGTCCTTGCAACTTATTGATTTCTTCACTTTTACTATTCATAAAAGACGAAATATCTATAAGTGTAGATTTAGCTGAATTTAAATCAAGTGAATAGACATCTTCTTCTGAAAATGGTTTGTGTTCAAGTCTAAGTTTGGTGATTAGTGACTTAATCTCTTCAGCACCATTAAGCATTTCCGTATAGGGGTTTTGCTCAACATAAGGATGAAGCGTATCTATGGTATTGAGTTCTGATGGAGCATATTCCAAATGTATCTCATATTTGGAGAGGTACTTCTCAGTAACACGGTCAATATCATTCTTAGGACCTGTTACACTTACAAAATGCATTTTTGCAATCAATCTTGGTCACCTCGATTATATAATTTGTTTTAGCGTAAAGTCAGATGGATGCTGATATCTTATGCACTCAGCGATGGTAATCAGCTTCTTCATCTGTATATCTTTTAGGTACATGTATGAATTGATACATGCAATAGAATAAGGATCCTTTCTAAAAGATGAAGTATAAATCTTATGAAGTACAGCTTCATAAGTCTTTTCCATTGTTTCATTCTCAGGCTCTTCGTTATTAAGTGCTAAATAATGAGTGGTGTTAAGAACTGATTTGAAACTTTCGAGGTTAGGGGCTTCGCATAAAGCGCTTATCTCTTCTTTTTTAAGCTTATAATTGATAGGAATAAGGAAAGATAAGATATTAGTACTTGAGATGTCGTAATATTTTTTAGATCTGTAAATCCACATAATATTCATTGCATCAATTTCACTTCCCATACATTCAGTAAGTGTTTTAAGCTCTTTTTTCTTATAAAATGTTTCTTTCTTTTTCCATGCATATGAGAAATAAAATAAATCTAATGCGATCTCATAATCAAAAATTTTGGGATTTGTAAATTCAGATACTTTTGAAAGACAATTATAAAACTTTGTGTCTCTTAAAGCATTTACAAATTCATTCATATTCTTAGCCGCGTATAATGCAGTTAAGTTAATGTCAGAATACTTGCCAAATAATAACTCAGTAGGCTGATTAACAGGTATGTTCTCCTGACCCATACTACGCATAACTCGCTTTAACATTTGAATCTCGTATTTAATAAAATATAAATTCAAAAACTGACGTTGCTTGACTCCAGCAAATCTGTATATCTTGGAAAAGTCCTTATAGTTAGAAAGTATAAGCATTTTTTCAAGGATACCTCTATGTATAGAGGATGAATCAATGTTGTCAAAACAATCCAGGTATGAGGGATTCTGCTGCAAAGTTCTAACAAATGTATCCAAATTAGGACTTTGTGAAAGCTTTGCATAATCCTCGTTTGTTAAAAGCTTACTCTGCATGGCACGAATCTTAGTAGTCAAACCACTGTATGATAATAGACTTCCCATGCTTTTCTCCTACCTTTCAACGGAATCATTTATTAAATTGTTCATAATAGTGGTTGCCCACTCAGTATGCTTCTTTTCATAAGACTCATCAAGGTGCGATAGAATAACGGTTGTTTCTTCACGCCATTCGGTTAATTGAGCTTTTTTTTCTGCTTGAAGCTCTTCATTAATCTTTGAGAGCTTTTCAGCTGACTTCTTGGCTAAATCTGCATCAAACTCTTTAGTCTTGTGTTGAACTTCGTTGGCATATGTAGTTTTCTCTAGCTCAGCTTCTTCTTTAATCTTCACAGCTGAGGCTTCAATCTTTGATAGTTCAGCAATAACCTGATCAATGCGATTATCCATGTTCATGCCTCCTTTACTATAATATGAGGTATAAGTGTAAAAGTAAATATTTCACACGCAAGTTTACAGTATGCAAACTTGTGCCACTAGCTACTCCTAAAACATTTGTAGCATCTATGTCAATATATCTCTTGTAAAATGCACAGTAAATAAGTAAAATAGACTTTGCATATTTGCTGATTTATAGTATTATAGCTCAAAGTACTAAGAAAAGAAACAAAAAAATAATAAAATTAATCATTAGAATGTATTTAATAGGAAAGGACACAAAAATGAGACTAAGAAATGTACCAGGTTCAAGGGAAGCGATTGCTGAAAGCATATATACTGTAAGCAATCCAGAAGAGCAAAAAGGTAAATGGGGGGAAATCTTCAATAATGATAATCCAATTCATATTGAAGTTGGCATGGGAAAAGGAAGGTTTGTAACTGATTTAGCTATTCAAAATCCATCTATAAATTATATAGGAATAGAAAAGTATTCAAGTGTATTAATACGAGCTATAGAAAAAAGAAGCGAAATAGAACTTAATAATTTGTATTTTATAAGAATGGATGCGGAAGAAATAGAAGAAGTGTTTGATAAAGGCGAAGTGGACCGCATTTATCTCAACTTTTCAGACCCATGGCCTAAGGAAAGACATGCAAAAAGAAGACTTACTTCTAAAGAATTTTTTGCAAGATATAACAATATTTTAGCCAAAGATGGCAGAGTAGAATTTAAAACCGACAATAAAATGCTTTTTGACTTTTCACTTGAAGAGATACCACAGGCTGGCTGGATAGTTACCGAATATACCTATGATCTTCATAATAATGAAAAGATGAATGAAGGAAATATAATGACGGAATATGAAGAAAAATTCTCCAAAATTGGCAATCCAATAAATAAATTGATTGCTGAAAGGTAATCTATTTTTTATGCTTTTTAGGGTTAATAATGATATTTACTTCCTCAATAGAGGACTTAAATATTGCTATTTTCTTATCAAAACGTGGATTATCATAACAAATATTCATAATGTCTCTTTTAAAACAATTTTTTTTAGACATATCATTATCCTTAAATTCTTTTAATATATAATATGCCTAAACTTGGGTTTTGTTATTATCAAAGTCCTTTTGAGAATCATTTATTGATATAATATTTACAGAATCTTCAGATAAGGTGGTTTCCTGTGTTGCAGGCATATCAGACTCAGGTGAATCCATGGAAATCATTTCTAGAGTTTCAGGATTAATGTGTCTATTCTTAAGTCTCTTTATGATATATCTGTCAGTTAGAAAAGAGATAACAGCTACAGCAGGAACACCTAAAAACATTCCTATAGGACCGGCAATCCAGCCACCTATTGATATAGCAAATATAATCCAGATTGGTCTTAAACCTGTACTTTCGCCTAATATCTTAGGTCCGAGGAAAAGACCGTCAAATTGCTGAAGAATTATAATCATAATTAAGAAAATAATAGAGTCATTAAAATCAACCAGCAATATAAGTAAAACACCAGGAACAGCGCCTATATATGGACCAAAATAAGGAATCATATTAGTGATACCTACAATTACACTTATAACCAGTGGATATGGCAGCTTAAGTGCAGTCATAATAATCCAGCAAAGAATACCTATAATTGTAGAATCAATGGTTTTACCAATAATAAATTTACTAAAGATAGAGTTACATTCGCGCATGGTAGAAATAAAATTATCGGCTTTTTCTTTATGGATAAATGAGTATATGGCTCTTTTAATTCCTGCAATTAAGCGGTTTTTATCGATAAGCATATAGCAGGAAACCATAATTGCTAATATAATCTTAATAGCCGATGAAATAAGTGATAGAGACATATTGTATATTGACGGGATTAGAACAGGAACTTTTGTATTAACATAATCGAGAATAAGTCGAGGAAGTTGGTTAATTGCGTCAGATACAGCAGCAATATTCCAATCAGGATATTTTTCTTCAAGCTCACCTAAAAAGGCCAGAATTTGATTAACACCACTCTGCGCGGGATTGATAATATTCTTTAGTCCCATAAGACTAGAACCTATCTGTGGAATTATGTAGAATAGTAAAGTAATAATAATTCCAAATACAATGATATATGATAATAAAATAGAAATTGCTTTTCGGATACCATCTTTTTTGATTCTAAATATCTTTTTGCATAGATTTCTGTCAAGGAACTTGACTAATGGATTAATTAAATATGCTATAAAAAATCCTAATATAAAAGGTGAAGTTGTACTTATTAGTTTCCCAAAAAAAGCAGAGGTATCTGACCAATTAATTATAAATTTTATAATAAGTGCAGATAATGCAACAACTACAAGTGTATATATACTAATGGTATAATATTTGCCATTCTTTTTAAACCTTTGTTTCATAAAATCTCCATTCTTGTCAACAATCTATAAACTTTCTAATGTACATAACAGGATACGATAATATAATAGTCATGTATAAGCTATGCTTTAGTATATCAATGATTATCACCATATGCAACAAAATATAAACTTTTTAATACAAATTAAAAAAAGTACTTGCATTTTGTAATATCCTATATTATAATGACTCTTGCGTTGTTAAACAACACGCAATATATATGCGCTTCTAGCTCAGTTGGTAGAGCACCTGACTCTTAATCAGGGTGTCCAGGGTTCGAACCCCTGGAGGCGCATTGGAAAGTACC
>CAZNEZ010000067.1:0-8917 GCA_964572475.1 uncultured Lachnospiraceae bacterium | reverse complement strand
GTTAAACTAATAATAGAATATGATTATGATTGGAGTTTAATATGAATAATATTATTGAAAATTCATTTAGAATAAGAACTGACTTAGCTTTGGAATCTAAAGAAAGTTTTAAAAATCAGGATGTTGAAATTAAGGGTGTTGTGCTTGAAGAGAATTATATAGAAGAAAAAAATATTAAGATTACAAAGGTTATTATTAAAAATGAAGAGGGTTCAAAAGCAATGAGAAAGCCTGTTGGAGAGTATATAACAATAGAGGCAGAGAACCTAAGAGAGCCGGATGATGGATATCATAGAGAAGTTTCAGAAGAGTTGGCAAATAGTTTAAAGGAACTTTTACCAGATGCAGAAAACATGTCAGTACTTGTAGTTGGACTTGGAAACAGAGATGCAACACCTGATGCATTAGGACCAATGGTTGCATCTAACCTTTTGATTACAAGGCATATTTTTAAAGAATATGGTGATGACATAAAAGAATTCAATAATCATTTTAGAGTAAGTGCAATAACACCAGGAGTTATGGCACAAACAGGCATGGAAAGTGCGGAAGTGCTTAAGGGAATAGTAAATGAGATTAAGCCAGATGCAATTGTAATTGTTGATTCACTTGCTGCCAGAAATACAAAGAGACTCAATAATACTATTCAATTAACAGATACGGGTATTAATCCAGGTTCAGGAGTTGGAAATCACCGTTTAGGTCTTAATAAAGAGTTGTTTGGAGTTACCACCATAGCTATAGGAATCCCTACTGTTGTAGATGCAGCAACTATTGTGAATGATGCAATGGACTGCATAATTGAGGTATTACAAAAAGACAGAGCTACTAATAGCGCAGGAGATATGATTGCATCTATAGATGCAGATGAAAAGTATCAGCTGATTAGAGAATTACTTGAGCCACATATTGGTACAATGTACGTAACTCCTAAGGACGTTGATGAAACAGTCAAGAGATTAAGTTTTACTATTTCAGAAGCTTTAAATATGGCATTTATTAGTGATTAGTGCATATAAATGTACAAAGGATGTGTATATATGAATAGGCAGGAAAGAATGAACAAAAGAATTACTATTGCGGCAACAATATTTTTAATAATAATTTTATTTATTTTATTTGTGGATATTGATAACTTAAAGGACAAGATAGTTTATGCTGGGGAAAATATATCGGAAAAAGTTATTGATAGTATTCTAGGAAATATGAATAATGTTAAAGCATATACTAAAAAAAATGAAAACAAGGAAGATGTTTCTCTACTTGCGATTGTTCTTAGTTCATTAAGGCAGGACGGAGTATATGCATATGTAGGTGATAATGTTGAATTAACAACATTCAGTCAGAAATATCCATATGATTCAATTCTTGGGTATAAGTCGGCTAAAGAAAAAGAAACAAATGCGAATGATAAAAATAATACTAAGCCAGAAGAAACAACAAAACAGGATAATGTAGAGACTGAGGCAAATACAGAGAACAATACAGGAGAGAAAGAAACACAGGGTGAGGGGGATGACGCAAAAGCTGTTATTCAAATTCCTGATAAGGTAGGGGAAGAATTCCCTATAGCTAAGCTAAATGACTTTGATTTCCTTATATCTAAGCTATATACAGTGGATTCTAGTACTACCGTTACAAGCGCCGACCTGAATGCATCGGAATTGTTAGAAAAAGATATGACTATGAAGCAGGATAATTCTAAACCACAAATTTTAATTTATCATACTCATTCACAAGAAGCTTTTGCTGATTCAGTACCTGGTGATGTATCAACTACTATAGTAGGTGTAGGCGATTATCTTACTAAGCTTTTGACAGAAAAGTATGGATATAATGTAATTCACTGTAAGGAAACATTTGATCTTGTAAATGGGGTTGTCACAAGGAATAATGCATATAATAGGGCTATCCCAGTACTGCAACAGATATTGGCAGATAATCCAAGTATAGAAGTGGTTATAGATTTACATAGAGATGGAGTAAACGACAGTTTACATTTTGCTACTGAAATAAATGGTAAGCCAACGGCTAAGGTTATGTTCTTTAATGGATTAAGTAGATTAAATGGAATTGGAGAAGTGGATTATCTATATAATAAATATAGATCAGATAATCTTGCCATGAGCCTTCAGATGAAATTAAAGGCTATGGCATATTATCCAGACTTTACTAGAAAAAATTACCTGAATGGTTATTTATATAATATGAAACTCCGTGCAAAAACAATGCTTATTGAGGCAGGCGCGCAGACCAATACAGTTGAAGAAGAAATGAATGCAATGGAGCCTCTGGCCATGCTGCTATATATGGTGCTTCAATAGCAAGTAGTATAAGAATATTATTTGCTGCCAGTTGAACCAAAGCCTTTAGAACCACGGCTGGTATCTTCTAATGCAGATACTTCTTCAAAGGAAGCAGTAATATATGGTGTAATAACAAGCTGGGCAATTCTATCGCCAGAGTCTATAGATATAGCTTCGCTAGAGTGATTATGAAGAGCCACCATGAACTCACCACGGTAATCAGAATCAATAACACCAACTTTATTGGCAGGGGCAAGACCTTTTTTACAGGCAAGACCACTTCTTGCATATACAAGACCGACTAAACCAGTTGGAATCTCCATTGCAATACCAGTAGTAATAAATTGTGTCTGACCAGGTTCAATAGTAACAGAAGAATCTAGACAGGAATATAAATCAGCTCCAGCTGCAAATTCGGTTCCGTAAGTTGGAATTATAGCGGAGTCTCTTAACTTTTTGATTTTAATATTTGTTATCATAGGAATATCCTTTTCTTAATGTGCTATGTTAATTGTAATATTATATATTTGAGTATTAGATTAATTTTGAGTAGAGTCCCAAAGAATTATATCACCGGAGCCTAGAGTTTCCTGAACCATAATTGTTCTTTGATTAGATGAACCTTTGAAACGGAGAGTTAAGTCTTTTAGCTCTTCGATAAACTTACCATCTACAATAACATCAATATATGATAAAAGTTCTCTTGTTTCCGGCCATTCTTTATACATATGGTTAAGAACATTATCAGTAAAATCAAATCCAGTAAAACACCATATTGTCTTATCGGGAAGCTCAGATTTAATTCTTTTAACCAATGGAAGTAAGCCTTGTTGATTAACTCTTTCGAGAGGCTCACCTCCGAGTATTGTAAGACCGGCTATATGCTTGCCACTTAAGTAGTTTAGCATATAGTCCTCTTCGATTTTAGTAAATGGTTTGCCATAATTAAAGTCCCAGGCTACTTCGTTAAAGCATCCTTTGCATCTATGGTTACAGCCGCTAACAAAGAGAGACATTCGTATACCTGGACCATTGGCAACATCCATTTCTTTTATATCTGCATAATTCATTATTTCCTTCGTTCTATGCTAATCAGCATTGAAAATGTTATTACATATGGAGAACGCGTGATTTGATTTCTTTGGTCTTACCAACATTCCAGAAGTTTTCACCGAGGTATCCACATGTTCTTCTTGTAACATTCATTTTAGCATGGTCTTTATTGTGACACTGAGGGCATTCCCATTCGAGGTTATCATTGATAATAATTTCTCCATCAAATCCACATTCCTGACAATAGTCGGATTTGGTATTGAATTCAGCGTATTGAATATTATCATAAATAAACTTAACAACTTCTTCAAGAGCCTCAAGATTATGACGCATATTAGGAATTTCAACAAATGAAATAGCTCCTCCAGATGAGATAACCTGAAATTGACTTTCAAAATGAAATTTTGCAAAAGCGTCAATTTTTTCACGTACATCTACATGATATGAATTAGTATAGTAACCTTTATCAGTTATATCTGGAACATCACCAAACTTAGCCTGATCAATTCTTGCAAAACGATAGCAGAGTGATTCAGCAGGTGTTCCGTACAGACCAAAACCTAATCCTGTGTTACGCTTCCATGTCTCTGTGGCTTCATGTAGTCTATTCATTACTTTGAGGGCAAATGCTTCACCTTCTGGAGTAGTGTGGCTAACACCCTTCATAGCTTTAGTAACTTCGTATAATCCAATATATCCAAGTGAAAGAGTAGAGTAACCATCATGAAGAAGTTTATCGATGGACTCTCCTTTTTTAAGTCTTGCGATAGCACCATATTGCCAGTGAATTGGACTTACATCTGATAGAGTTCCTTCAAGTGCATGATGTCTTACCATAAGAGCATCAAAGCAAAGTGATAATCTTTCATCTAATAAAGGCCAGAAAACTTCTTCGTCTCCTTTGGCAATCAGACCAATCTGAGGAAGATTAAGACTGACAACACCTTGGTTGAAACGTCCTTCCCACTTATAGTTGCCATCTGCATCCTTCCATGGACTTAAGAAACTTCTGCATCCCATACAGGAGAATACATTACCTTCATAGTTCTCACGCATCTTTTTAGCTGAAATATAGTCAGGATATAGGCGCTTTGAGGAGCATTTGACAGCGAGCTTGGTAATGTAGTCGTATTTGCCACCTTTAAGACAATTATGTTCATCAAGAACATATATAAGCTTAGGAAAAGCAGGGGTAACATATACACCCTTTTCGTTCTTAATACCTTCAAGACGCTGTCTTAATATCTCTTCTATAATCATGGCATTCTCTGAAATATATTCATCATTCTCATCTAAATTAAGAAAAAGAGTAACAAAAGGAGACTGTCCATTAGTAGTCATTAATGTGTTAATCTGGTATTGAATAGTCTGAACACCAGAGCGTAATTCATCCTGAAGTCTGTCGTTAACAAACTGAGTAATAATCTCAGGACTTAAAGTATCGTGGTATTTACCTTCATAATGTCTTCTGTACTTATCTGCACTTTTACGTAAATACTTGCCAAGATGTTTGATGTCTACAGATTGTCCACCATATTGACTGCTAGCAACAGCAGATATAATCTGAGTCATAACAGTACACGCAACCTGAAAACTCTTAGGACTCTCGATAAGCTTCGCATTCATAACAGTTCCGTTATCAAGCATATCTCCGATATTAATAAGACAACAGTTAAAAATACTCTGAAGGAAGTAGTCTGCATCATGGAAATGAAGAATACCAGCTTCATGAGCTTTAGTAATCTTCTCTGGAAGAAGAACTCTCTTAGTTAAATCCTTAGATACTTCTCCAGCTATAAGATCACGCTGTGTAGATGCAATAGTAGCATTCTTGTTAGAATTTTCCTCCATTACATCTTTGTTGTTAGCTTTAATAAGGCTAAGTATTGAATCGTCTGTAGTGTTAGATTTTCTAACCATCTCACGTGTATAACGATAAATAATATATGTTTTAGCAAGAACAAACTTCTTCTTAGCCATAAGCTTTTGTTCTATTATATCCTGAATATCTTCAACCATCATGGTCTTCTGACCGTGATTCTCAATAGAAGCAACGATAGAATAAATCTCATCCTCACTTATCTGTTCGTGCGATTCAACTTCATCATTGGCCTTCTGAATAGCAATGATAATCTTGTTAGGATCGTATTCGACCTGACGTCCATCTCTTTTTATTACTTTCATTTTCATTCCCTTTCGATTTATAGTTGTAATGATAGTATTTACTATTTTTAAAATAACTTTCAAGCAAAATTATAGCATATCAATATTTGGTTTGTCTACTAAATATAGAAAAGTATTTAATAAAAAACACTATATATTGGGGAATAACAGAATAAGTCATATATTGATATAAATGCTGAATCTATGCTAGATACAAAAGTTTTTAATAAAAAATAAAACCATTTTTTCCTATATTTGCGTTTACAATTCTACAAGAAATATGTCCAAATAACAGAATAATACAAAAGTTAAATTAGTTCTAAAATAATAATTATTCATTGACAGCATTTTGCTAATAATATATGATAGAAATCAATTATAATATCAATGATATGATAGAGAAAGGTGTTAATAATGTCTCATTTAGATAAAGAAAGAATCAGGAATTTTTGTATAATCGCACATATTGACCATGGCAAATCTACACTTGCAGATAGAATTATCGAGAAGACAGGTCTTTTGACCAATAGGGAAATGCAGGCCCAGATTCTTGATAATATGGACCTTGAACGTGAAAGAGGAATTACGATTAAGTCACAGGCAGTAAGAACGGTATATAAAGCCAATGATGGTAAAGAATATATATTTAATCTTATTGATACACCGGGACATGTTGATTTTAATTATGAAGTTTCACGAAGTCTTGCAGCTTGTGATGGTGCTTTATTAGTAGTTGATGCTGCACAGGGAATAGAAGCTCAGACTCTTGCTAATTGTTATCTTGCAATTGACCATGATCTTGAAGTTCTTCCTATTATTAATAAAATTGATCTTCCTAGTGCTGATCCAGACAGGGTAGCGTCTGAGATAGAGGACGTAATAGGATTAGAAGCTCATAATGCACCTAGAATATCAGCCAAAAGCGGACTTAATATAGAAAGTGTATTAGAAGAGATTGTAAAAAAGATTCCAGCTCCTCTTGGAGATGCCGATAAGCCATTAAAAGCACTTATTTTTGATAGCTTGTATGATTCGTATAAGGGTGTTATTGTATTTTGCAGAATTATGGATGGAACAGTTAAGACAGGTACCCAGATTAAGATGATGGCAACAGGTGCTCTTGCAAATGTTGTGGAAGTAGGATATTTTGGGGCTGGTCAGTTTATTCCATGTGAAGAATTATCAGCTGGTATGGTTGGATATGTTACGGCAAGTATTAAGAATGTTAAGGATACACGAGTTGGAGATACAATAACGGATAATAATAATCAGTGTGATGCAGCATTGCCAGGATATAAGATGGTTAATAGTATGGTATATTGCGGACTTTACCCTGTAGATGGCGCAAAATATCCAGATCTTAGAGATGCTCTTGAGAAACTACAGCTTAATGATGCTTCACTACATTTTGAACCAGAGACATCAATAGCTCTTGGATTTGGATTTAGATGTGGATTTCTTGGATTATTACATCTTGAGATTATTCAGGAAAGGCTGGAAAGAGAATATAATCTGGACCTTATCACAACTGCTCCTGGAGTTGTTTACAAAGTCTATAAGACTGATGGAAAAATGATAGAACTTACTAATCCAGCTAATCTACCAGATCCTTCTGAAATAGATTATATGGAAGAGCCAATTGTAAAGGCAGAGATAGTTGTTACTACAGAATTTGTAGGTTCTATTATGGAATTATGTCAGGAGAGACGTGGTAATTATCTTGGCATGGATTATATAGAAGGAACTAGGGCATTACTTAAATATGAACTTCCTCTTAATGAGATAATATATGATTTCTTTGATGCTCTTAAATCCAGATCAAGAGGATATGCGTCATTTGATTATGAGATGGCAGGATATCAGAAATCAGAATTGGTTAAACTTGACATCCTTGTTAATAAAGAAGAAGTAGATGCGCTTTCATTTATTGTATTTGAGGGTACGGCATATGAAAGAGGAAGAAAGATGTGTGAAAAGCTTAAGGATGAAATTCCAAGACAGCTTTTTGAGATTCCTATTCAGGCGGCCATTGGCAGTAAAGTAATTGCAAGAGAAACCGTTAAGGCTATGCGTAAAGATGTATTAGCAAAATGTTATGGCGGCGATATATCCCGTAAGAGAAAACTGTTAGAAAAGCAAAAAGAAGGAAAGAAGAGAATGCGTCAAGTGGGTAATGTTGAAATTCCACAGAAAGCATTTATGAGTGTTTTAAAGTTAGATGACAAATAATAATACTATGGGGATATATGTACATATCCCCTTTTGTGTACAAAAGTGTAAATACTGTGATTTTTTGTCTGCTTCCTGTGATAAGGATACACGTAAAGAGTATGTTGAATCATTAATCAGAGAAATACTGGCTTGTAAAAAAACAGTTAATAAAGTAGTGAATACAATATATTTAGGCGGTGGGACACCGTCTATTTTAGATGGTAAAAATATAAAAAGAATTATTAATACAATTAAGGATAATTATACTGTAGCAATAGGCGCAGAGATTACGATAGAGTGCAACCCTGGTACACTTAATACAGAAAAAATTGAATTCTATAAAAAGGTAGGGATTAATAGAATCAGTATTGGATTACAATCTACTAATAATGAAGAGCTAAAGAGAATAGGAAGAATACATACCTTTGAGACATTTTTGGAAAGCTACAATATGTTAAGAAATGCAGGATTTTCCAATATTAATGTGGACTTAATGTCAGGTCTTCCTTATCAGTCACTAAAAGATTACGAATCAAATGTTAAAAAGATAATTGAATTAAATCCAGAACATATTTCATCATATAGTTTAATTGTTGAAGAAGGAACCGTTCTTAGTGATGAACTAAAAGGCAATGAAGATGCATTGCCAGATGAAGATACAGAGAGGGAAATGTATTATCTTACTAATAGATTGCTTGAGAAAGCAGGGTATACTAGATATGAAATATCTAATTATTCTAAAAACGGATATGAGAGCAGACATAATTCATCATATTGGAATAGAACTAACTATCTGGGCATAGGGCTTGGTGCATCATCACTTATTGATGGGGTGAGATTTAAAAATACAGATGATTTAAAGAAATATCTCGTTAATTCAGGGAATGTATCATTAATAAGAGAAGATATTCAGGAATTATCTATAGAAGAAAGAATGTCAGAGTTTATGTTTTTAGGGTTGAGAATGATAAATGGAATATCCAAAAAAGAGTTTGAAGCTGAGTTTAATAGAAAGTATGAGAGTATATTTGGAGATATTACCGACAAATTTGTTAAAATGAACTTGTTAATAGATACGGGAGAATGTGTGCGATTAACTAATAAAGGAATTGATGTGTGCAATAGTATAATGTGTGAATTTTTATTATGATTTAAAAGAAAATATTGTAGTTAAAAATTATTTG
>CAZNEZ010000066.1:0-9017 GCA_964572475.1 uncultured Lachnospiraceae bacterium | reverse complement strand
GAATCGCTGAAATTTTTTTCATAAATTTCATAATTGATCCTCCGTTTTTATATTGTTATATTGGGAATGTTCCCATTAAAACCTATGTAATAAGTATACCATTTATCATATGGTTATGGCAAGTCGTTTTTGTACATATATGTAGATTTTATATGGTTAATTTTTCTTTATTTTGTCTATTTTATTGACTATCAACTTCATTAGTTTTATAATTTTAACTAGATTAGCAATTAAGCTTTGATTTTCACATATTATTTACTGCAATGCAACCTATCAAGAAAGGCAGAAGGGTATTTACATTATGAAAGTTCTTATTCTATCCTGTAGTACTGGTCAGGGACATAATGCCGCCGGAATGGCTATGTATGAGACATTTACCTCCATGGGGGTTCCATGCAAGATGCTTGACTCGCTTTCATTTACGCATAACACTAAAGTATCTGGTATTGTATGCAAGACATACATCGACACCACTACACATATACCAGGATTCTTTGGACTTTTATACGAGCTAGGGGGAACGATTTCCTCAAGCAGATACAAGTCTCCTGTATACCTCGCCAATATTGTTTTTGCTCAGAGGTTATATAAGTATGTGATTAAGAACAATATAGATACATTAATAGTTCCACATCTATTTCCAGCCGAGACTATAACTTATATCAAGCGGAATTTTCCTAATTTTGATAATGTTAAGAGTTATGCAATAGCTACAGATTATACATGTATTCCTTTTTGGGAGGAAACTAATCTTGACTATTATTTTATTCCTCATAAAGATTTAATGAACGAATTTATTTCAAAAGGTATACCAAAGAATAAATTAATTCCAACAGGAATTCCTGTTTCCTCCAAATTCAACAAAAAGCTGACAAAGTTTGATGCCTGTAAGCTTCTTTCTCTTGATCCAGCGGTAAAAAGGATACTTATAATGACCGGAAGTATGGGATATGGTGATGTGATATCCACATTAAGATGCCTTGTCAGGTCTACAACATCTGAAGACATACTTGTACTAACTGGTCATAATAATGATTTATTTGCAGACATCAAACATCGTTTTAAGAGATATCCACGCGTTAAAGCTGTTCCATTTACAGCCGATGTCAATCTCTACATGGACGCAAGTGATATTACTCTTACAAAACCTGGTGGACTTACTAGCACAGAAGCGGCTGTTAAGAATGTTCCTTTAATTCATACCTCCCCCATACCTGGCTGTGAAACAAGAAATGAAGCCTTCTTTCATGACAGAGGAATGAGTATCTGCGCTGATACTCCCAAAGCAATAACTAAAAAAGTTCTTAAACTTCTTAACTGTTCTGCAAAACAGACCGATATGAAAAACAAGCAGTATTGTATTAATGCTAATGCTGCAAACG
This sequence comes from uncultured Lachnospiraceae bacterium, assembly GCA_964572475.1. GTDB lineage: Bacteria > Bacillota > Clostridia > Lachnospirales > Lachnospiraceae > CAZNEZ01. The sequence goes on along the minus strand of CAZNEZ010000066.1, from coordinate 7,635 downwards.
ATATTTACCAGTTTATTAAAGCGAATAGAAAGGAATCTGACTATGATATTTAGATATCTGTTTTTTGCACTGTTAGGTTTTTGTCTTGGAGGAATACTATTTAGCTATCATATTCCTAAAATATTAAAAGGGATAGACATTACCGAGTTAAGTGATGACCATAATCCGGGAACAGCCAATGCAATTAAGTATGCTGGCGTTAATATTGGAATCGTCTGCCTTATCTGTGACTTACTAAAAGGATTTCTTCCAGTTTCTTTTTTATGTCGTTTTACCGATTGTTCTGGCATTCTTTTTTCTGCCGCAATAGCTGCACCAGTTTTAGGGCATGCTATGGCTCCATTCTACAAAGACAAAAGCGGCAAGGCAATCGCTGTGAGTTTTGGCTCATTACTTGGACTGCTGCCGCTAAGTTACATAGTTTTTATATTAGCAATACTTTATATCTTCTTTTCTGTAATAATTGTAATTAATCCACATAGCCGCAGAAGTATAATAACTTATTTTTCATTTGCTGCTATATCACTTGTATTAGGATATCATAATAACAATATGGATATCTCCATTGCTTGTGTTGCAATTTCATCTATTGTTATGTATAAGCATCATCTTCTAAGTGTTTGTCAGCGCAAGCGCTTAGAAGATTTGTAATCATACTGCTGTAGTCTCACAATACTACTTTTTATCATTCTGTGCATTGCTTCCACATCTCATAAGGAACCATATGACCAAGATTCTCAATTGTACCTTTCTGTGAAGTATAAGATTCAAGCATTTCCCATTTTTTCTTAATAGTCTCTTCATCTAATGATTCAAGTTCACCTTCTACATCTGGAAGACTTTTTTTCTTATAATAATCACCAAAATACCACAATTCAAAACTCTTCTCTTCTTCTCTCCAGATTTCTGTAACCACTTCATCTGTCTTCTTATGATGTAGATGTCCATACTCACCTTTTTCATTATGAGTTACCACTAACTCCCAATCACTTTTATCTATTATTCTCTTAAGTTCAGTTTTAAGCTGTTTTTCTATTCTAGTCCAATCCGCCTTTTCTCCATTAACCTTGTCTGGATATTGTAGTATCAATCCTTGATTTCCGCTATATTCCATAGCTTTCTTAAACTCGGCTGCTCTTTCGTCATCTTCTTTGCCATGTGTAATGCATACAACCAGATATCCTCCCTCTAGTAGGTGCGATCCACCCCATAAAGTATCATCATCTGGATGCGCTACTATCATCAGCTTTTTCGCTGTTGTGTAGTCAATATCATTAAGCTTATCTTCCGATAATATGGTTACTTTATATGCCTGATTTTCTTTGTATATAGATATTCCTTTATAAATGCCATAGATTGATGAGCCTAGTATACATACAATAATAATTAGCGCAGCTATTTTTTTTATATTTAATGCTTTGCGTCTTTCATTCTTCTCTTTTCTCATTTCATGCCCTTTCATTCTTAAGTAGGAAATCACCTAATTCTTCAACTGTATTGACAATATAATCTGCACCGTTTTTTAGAAGTTCTCCCTCCTCGGCAAAACCATATTGAACTCCTATAACAGGGATTCCAAACTTCTTAGCTCCAATAACATCGTGTAGCCTGTCTCCCACCATAATGGCATTGTTTTTATCCGATTCACTTAGCTTTAATCTTCTAAAAGCTTCCTCTATAACTTCTGACTTTTCATTTCTGGTACCATCAATCTCGCTTCCTGCTACCACAGTAAAATACTTTGCTAAATCGAATTTTTCTAAAATCCTATGAGTAAATATCTCTGGCTTAGAAGTTGCTACTGCAAGTGTTTTTCCAGATTTGACGAGTTTTTCTAGCAGTACATCAATTCCTTCATATGGATAGTTCTCAAAGAGACCTATATCTTTGAATCTTACTCTATACTGCTCTGTTGCAGTCAGTGCGTCTTCTCTTGACATTCCGTAAAATGTTTCAAAAGAATTGACAAGAGGTGGTCCAATAAATGGTACTAGTTTTTCCAAATCTTCCTCTATTATATTAAAATGCTTTAATGCATATTGAACACATTTTGTTATTCCCTCTTTAGAATTAGTAAGTGTTCCGTCGAGGTCAAATAGTATATATTGATACATTAGTATTTACCTTTAATTTTGTGAATAAATCTCAAAAATCCTTCCATTCCTTCTTCAGACTGTTTATAGATTCCCGCATCGCATAACACTTCTTTAAATACTTTGCCGACTTCGTCTTTTATTATTTTATCAGTTAAAGCCTCATCTTTAAATGTTTCTTTCGGATATTTTTCTATAAATGTTTCAGCCCACTTAGCATGTTTACTTGTAAGCTCATTTGCTGTAAGGTCACTGCCCTTCATGATTGCATACTTTAATTCACTAAGTTCATTTTTAAGTCTTGCAGGAAGTACCGCAAGGCCCATAACCTCTATTAATCCAATATTTTCTCTTTTAATATGATGAAGCTCACTATGTGGATGATATACACCCATTGGATGTTCTTCAGTCGTTATATTATTACGAAGCACCAAATCCAGCTCAAATCTTTCATCTCTCACTCTTGCAATAGGAGTAATAGTATTATGAGGTTCTCCATCTGTATATGCAAATACAAATGATTTCTCATCTGTATATTCTTTCCATTCTTTTAAAATTATATCAGCTAATTCTATAATTCTATCTTTTTCACCACTAATTCTAATAACAGACATTGGCCACTTTACTATACCTGCTTCAACATCTTCAAAACCCTCTACAGTAAATTCTCTAACAATTTCTGCCTTAGCCATAGGAAACTCATAACATCCACCCTGAAAATGGTCATGTGTAAGAATAGAACCACCCACAATAGGCAGATCCGCATTAGAACCAACAAAATAATGTGGAAACTGGCTTACAAAGTCAAGCAGTTTACAAAATGTATCTCTGTTAATTACCATAGGAATATGTTCGCCATTGAACACAATACAATGCTCATTATAATAAACATATGGTGAATATTGAAGATTCCATGACCTATTATTAATAGTTATTGGAATTATCCTGTGATTCTCCCTTGCAGGGTGATTGGTTCTACCAGCATATCCTTCATTCTCCTTACATAAGAGGCATTTCGGATATCCACTCTGCTTCATTGTTTTAGCTTCTGCAATGGCTTTTGGATCCTTTTCTGGCTTAGAAAGATTAATTGTAATATCAAGTTCTCCAAACTCAGTATTAGTCTTCCATTTTTCGTCCTTTGAAACTCTATATGTTCTTATATAATCAGATGCTTTTGAAAAATCATAGTAATAATCAGTTGCCGCCTTGGGACTTTCTTCATATAATGTCCAGAATTTTCTCCTTACTTCACTAGGCCTTGGAAGTAAAAGATTCATAATTCTAGTATCAAATAAATCTCTATACGTTGTGCTATCGCTTTCAATTATCCCAGCAAATACTGCATAATCATTAATAACTTTTAGTATATCGTATAGCTCTCCTTCCATGATACCTTCATCTGAATATTCATCTATGTTAAGAGTGTCAATTATCATGTTAGTAGTATAAATCCTATCATCTTCTGTAAGAAGTTCGTGCAATATTCCATATTCTACCAGGCTTTTTATTGCTTTAAATAATAATGTCTGATTCATGTCTATTCCTCCTTATTGTGTATCGTTAAGTCTTTTATTACTTCTCCTGCCATAATAAGTCCTGCTACCGATGGTACAAAAGCTATACTTCCCGGAATACTTCTTTTATTATTGTTAGGATTGTGCATTTCTTCACTTTCTAAGGGCGTAATTGCCTCTTCTTTAGAGTATACTACTTTTAGATTCTTTACACCACGCTTTTTAAGCTCTCTTCTCATAACCTTGGCAAGTGGACAGACCGAAGTTTTATATATATCAGTCACCTCAAACCTAGATGGATCAAGCTTATTTCCTGCTCCCATAGAACTTATTACAGGTATATTCATCTCTTTACATTTCATTATAATCTCAATCTTAGCTGTAACAGTATCAACTGCATCTACAACATAATCATATTTATTAAATTCAAATTCATTAGCATTTTCGGGAAGAAAAAATGTAGCATACGCATTAACAATAGCTTCTGGGTTAATATCATAAATTCTTTCTTTCATAACATCTACTTTGAGCTTTCCTACTGTACTATGTGTAGCAATAATCTGTCTATTAATATTAGTAATTGAAACATCATCGTTATCTATAATATCAATTGTTCCTACTCCGCTTCTGGCAAGTGCTTCAACTACATATCCGCCTACTCCGCCTATCCCAAACACTGCTACTCTTAAACTTTTTAATTTATCTATAGCCTCTTCTCCAAGAAGAAGCTCCGTTCTTGAGAACTGATTAAGCATTCTCGTCCATCCTTTCATCTATTATAGGTTTTTCATGGATTACGCCTCTTATTGCAAATATTGCTGATAATACTGCTGATATTGTCCAGCCAATTGGCCACGTCATCCATATTCCAGTTGTTTTAAATGGAATTACTAGTATGAATGATAATATAACTCTTAGTCCTAAGTCAAGAAAAGTTGATATCATAAAATACTTCATCTTACCCGCACCTCTTAGTACTCCATCTGACATTAATTTAACAAGTGCTATTAGGTAAAATGGTGAAACTATCTTTAAAAATGCTTCTCCTACTTCTAATGCATTTGTACTGCTGCTCTTCATAAACATTAGTAGTAATGGCTTACTAAATACAAAATATGCTATAACAAATGGCACCGCTACAATAAGTGCAAGTTTTACACCCGCTTTATAGCCTTTTTCAACCCTGTCTCTGCGACCTGCACCAATATTTTGTGCCGTAAAGCTTGATAATCCATTTCCCAAAGTTGTAAATGATGTTATTGTAAATGTGTTCAACTTAATCGCTGCAGAATATCCTGCAATTGCCGATGAGCCAAATCCGTTAATTAAACCTTGAATAAAAATATTTCCTATAGATATAAAACTCTGCTGTAAAATGCTTGGTACTGCTATAATACTTATCTTGCCAAGCATACGCATAGAGAATCTTTTATACTTTTTATCTGTTTTTATCTCTCTTAACCTTTTAAAAAGTGTTACTGTTGCAAGAATGCACGCCGCTCCCTGTGCTATAAAAGTTGCCCATGCTACGCCTGCTACCCCCCAGCCAAAACCTGCTACAAACAAGATATCAAGGACAACATTGCCTATAGAAGAACCTATAAGAAAGTATAGTGGCGTCTTAGAATCTCCAAGTGATGTAAAAATGCCTGTTGCTATGTTATAGATGAACAAAAACAGAAATCCGGCTATGTATATCTGAAGGTATAAAGCACCATCATCAAATACTTCTTCTGGCGTGCGAATCATTATCATAAACAATCTACTACAGGCTAATCCTATAACCGTGAGAACTACTGACAGTACAACTGATGTTGTTAAAGTTGTCATAATCGCAGTCTTCATTTCTTCAATCTTTTTTGCGCCAAATAACTGTGAAATCACTACCGAACATCCTATGTTACTTCCAATTGCTATTGCCATGAATATCATAGTAATCGGATATGAAGCACCTACTGCTGCAAGTGCGTTTTCACCTGCAAATCTTCCTGCTATAACGCTATCTGATATGCTGTAAATCTGCTGAAATATTACACTGATAAACATTGGTATTGAAAACTTCCATAAAACTGTTTCTGGTTTTCCTTCTGTTAAGTTTCTTATCATCTTGGCACCATCCTTTGTATTTACTACATGGTATTATACTCCAACATGTCAAGAAATCAAATTTATTTTTGTGAAATAATTATGTTTAACTCATCTAAATTGGCGACCAATTTATATACTATTGATAATCTCCTCTTTCTATTACAACTTCATATCCAACGCTTTTAATTCTCATATCCATACATCTCCTACATTCAGCCGATTCATCACCCGTACAGATTTTATTATCATAAAGTAAATATTTATTTCTGACATTTATAGGTGACAAATTAGGCATTACTACATTAGCACCAGCTAAGACACCTTTTTCTCTGCCATTGCCATCTACTGTTCCTAGTGCTGTAGTTGCCGGTATAAGTAAATGTGGATTAATAAGTCTAAATATTGCTATAAGATATAATGTAAGCTCTGATGTTCCATCTGCTTCATTGCAAAATGGTGTATCCTTATGAGATATAAAAGGTCCGATTCCAACCATTTCAGGATTAAGCATTTTAATATACTCTATATCATCTAAAATGCATTCTATAGTCTGATAAGGAGAACCCACCATAAATCCTGTACCTACCTGATATCCTATGCTTTTCAAATCACTTAGGCATTTCATTCTATTAGATAACTTCTGGTCTTCGGTATGAAGCTTCTCATAATGCGCCTCATTTGCCGTTTCATGCCTAAGAAGATATCTATCTGCTCCTGCCTCATAGTACTTTTTATAGCTTGCAAAGCTTTTTTCGCCTATAGAAAGCGTAACCGCACAATCTGGATGCTGTCTCTTAATAGATGTAACTATGTCAACAATAATCTCATCCGTATAATATGGATCTTCTCCACCTTGTAATACAAATGTCCTAAATCCCAATTTATAACCCTCTTTACAGCAGCTTAATATCTGCTCCTTAGTAAGTCTATATCTTTCTGCATTTTTATTATCTCTTCTTATCCCACAATAAATGCAATTATTTTTACAATAATTAGTAAACTCAATAAGTCCTCTAATGAATACTTTTTTACCATAAATGTCTTCTCTAACTTCCCTGGCATTCATAAATAAGTATTCTGCTGATGACTCATCTCTCTCTTCTATAATTTTTCTAAATTCATCTCTTGTAAGCCATCTATCTCTTCTTAGCTTGTCTATAAGTTTTTTAACTTCTTCGTCACTTTTTTTATTCTGCATTTGTGCCTCCACATATGGCTATTACTTACTTTTCTCTATATAATGAGTAAAAATCCGTATCCATATTTTCTGCATATTTTTTATAAAATGCTTTTGCATCATCTAATCCCTTATTATATATCTTATCTCCAAGCACCTCAAGAAAGAAATCCAGAATCTTATCAGAACCAATTATTCCTAATTCAAGTTCATACTCTTCCCCAAAGAAATGCGTTATTTCAGCACGTAACTGTTTCTTATCTTCGTCTTTAATTGAATACATATGATACCTCCTCGTAATGTCAGTATTCTTCTTTAATGTTCCACTTTTCTGCTCAATTCCCTATTATAAGAGCAAAGAGTATGCTTGCATACTCTTTCGCGGGGTGAAATTGCGCTAATAATAACTTCCACTTCCGCGGCCCTGTGATTCACGCGGAGTGTTTTTGCTTTATAGGAAATGAAATTTCCTATAAAGCAAAAAAGCACTTGCCAACGCAAGCACTTTCAATAATGAGACATCCGGGATTCGAACCCGGGACAACTTGATTAAAAGTCAAGTGCTCTACCAACTGAGCTAATATCCCATATGCAAAATATAAACAATTGCCTTGCTTATAAGCAGGGCTAACTGGATTCGAACCAGCGAATGCAGGAGTCAAAGTCCTGTGCCTTACCGCTTGGCGATAGCCCTAAGGTAAATACAAAGGGTGGATACAGGGATTCGAACCCTGGGCCTCCAGAGCCACAATCTGGCGCG
>CAZNEZ010000065.1:2848-9259 GCA_964572475.1 uncultured Lachnospiraceae bacterium | reverse complement strand
TTCATCCTTACTCTTTGTTAATGTATTAAATATCTTCATGTGTCATTTCCTTTCTTTTGAATCCTATTGTTCATATTAAAATTTACTTTTCAATTTATTACTTTTGCTGTTTTTCCAAAAACTTTGTAAGTTCATCTAATTTCTTGCAAAGACAAGCATTCTGCTCCCTCAGTTCCTTAAGTTCATTTTCTACTGGATCTGGTAAATGTACCTGGTCCATATCATTTCTTGGAATTCTTATATTATCCTGCTTCACAATATGTCCTGGAACTCCAACTACAGTACAGTTAGGAGGTACCTCCTCTAATACTACACTTCCAGCGCCAATCTTCGAGTTTTCACCTACCGTAAATGAACCAATAACTTTTGCTCCAGCACTGACCATTACATTATCCTTAAGGGTTGGATGTCTCTTTCCCTTTTCTTTACCTGTTCCTCCAAGTGTAACACCCTGATATAGGGTAACATTATCGCCAATTATAGTAGTCTCACCTATAATAACGCCATGACCATGATCAATAAAAAGACCTTTCCCAATCTGTGCGCCTGGATGAATCTCAATCCCGGTTTTTCTTGCCGCTTTTTGAGATACATATCTCGCGAGAAAATAATGTCCCTTAAGATATAGCTTATGCGCTTTTCGATATTTTAATAATGCTCTAAAGCTTGGATATAAAAAGACTTCCATACTGGATTTAATAGCTGGGTCTCTTTCTTTTATTACCTTTGCTTCTTCTTTAAAATTCTTAATAAATCCCATAGCATTCTCTTCTTTCCTTTTAAATATAAAAATCGTCTCTACTGCACTTATGTACATTAGAGACGAATAATATCCGCGGTTCCACTCTGATTAAGGCTATTGCCTTCTCTTATACATATAACGGTGTCTGCCGTGTATCACTTACATGATACCTGCTCCCGAATGCACTTCACAAGCTTATTCCCGCAAACTGCTTTCAGCCGATGGCAGTTTCTCTCTTTCGGTATTATACCTGTTACTTTCTTCGTTCATAGCATTTAATTATTTGTTATATACAATATACTATTCAATATTAGTTGTTTTGTCAATCTTTTTATCTTTATTTATTAGTATATTGATAACAAAACCAACTGCACCACCTACTAATAAACTTACAATTCCTACAACAAATACAATCCACATTGAAATCAAGCCTGTATTATCACCGTCTTTTACATCATCTGTAGACTCTTTAACCATTCCTTCTGTTGTTATCTCATTAGGTGATGTTGTATCATCTATTACGCTATTCTCACCTGCTGCACGTTTAGCAACAACTATATATGTCTTTTCTGTACCATCTTCTGCAGTACATATAATCTTAATCTCGTTGTCTTTACCTTCTTTAAGGTCAGTTCCACCTTCAATTTTTACCGATGCAAGAGTGTCTGTTGGGGTTCCTGTAATATTTACAGCAGTAGTCTCATATGGAAGCCATACAACGTACGACGTTCTTTCTGTAGTAAACACTGGTGACAACACATATCCATCAACTTTTATCTCTGACAAGGTACATATGCTGCTTGCCACATAGTTTGGATCCTTAGCTCTATGTACTGTTATAATATATGTAGATGTAGAACCATTTTGAGCTGTAACTGTAACGGTTGCCTGAGTATCTCCATCTTCCTTTAGCTGTGGACTGTTAATCTTAACTGTTCCATCTTCGGCTTCTGCACTTATGTCAAGCTTGGAAACTGAAAATGGCACTTCCATAGTATAATTCTTAGTTCCTGCCAAAAATGCTGGTGACAATTCTCCATTACTTACCGTTAATGACTTTAGATTAGTATTCCCAGTTAATGGAGCCTGAACCTTAACCGAATATGTAGCATTCCCACTTGATACGTTATCCATTCCACTTCCAACTGTACCTTGAATTCCTGTAATGGATACGGTTATCGTACTCCCAACTGCTGCTTTAACCTTAAAACTCACAGTATAGATTGTCTTACTTCCTGTAACTGGTGAAGATAATGCATCATCATATGCAATAATTGTACTTCCAGTCTCTAACTTCCATGAGCCTCCTACCTTTAAAGTTGGTCCTGCTGTCAGCGATACTTGATTGGAATCAAATGATACATTGGACTGTACTCCATACACTGCTGCACTTCCAGCTACATTAAAACTTAAAGTCATTGTATCTCCAGTTCTAACCACATCAGGTCCTGTAAGATTTGCTGACATAGAGGCCGCAAGAACATTTTCCTGCTTAATTCCTATTAAAATCAACGCAACAACTGATAGAAGTAGTATTTTTACAATCTTTTTTAAAGTTTCCATTCTAGACCTGTATGATGTATCTGTTATTAAATACATCAGTACGCTCCTTCCTATATTAAAATAGTAACTATACTATGTCATTTAGCATAATATTACTAAATCCATTTATCTCACAAATCATCCATTTCGCAAATTCTGAAATTGAAAATTCATGTATGTTGCCAATAACTTTTTCTTTATTAGATATTTTTCTAATTATACCATTTTTCCCAACATATTTCACATTAAAAATACCATTATTTTCTGGAATCATGCTATCTGTTATTCTAAAATATTCCAGCCTTTTATCAACATCATTTGGAACCATATAATTAGCGTTAATCAATGAAACCATTGCTTCAATATTAACAATTCTAATCATAATTTCATTAATGTTCATTGTTATTTCTCTCGTATTATATCTTTCACATATTAGTGTTGCAAAAAAGCTCTTTATTTCCTCTTCACACTCAATATCAAGTATCTTAACCTCATCTTCATTGCTTATAAATGCAAAACCTAGAAGCTCATTATTGTAGTTAGTGTTTACAAGCATTAGCAATTCACCATTTTCTGATAAAAGCTCTAATAGCATGGTTTCAAAATACTCTTTCGTTCTTGCATGGTGAATTCCATAGTTATACATTGATGATTTATCTACAAACTTACTTAGTTTTTCAACATCACTATTTTCTGCTTTAATTACTCGAAGTCCAGATATCTTAATTATTGGTTCTGCCATCATATTTCTAGTAAAAGTTATACTATCAGATTCCGTAACTTTAACAAAGTCTGATTTTTCATATATACCTTCAACGGCTGGTATAAGATAAGTAAATGGAAGTTTTCTATTATTCATATCTGTAAGTGCTTCATTAATAAGCTCTGTCATATAACCCTTATTCCTGTATTCTTCGTCAGTAGCAACTCCAAATATATAATCACAGTCCACATATTGTCCATTAACTATTACAGGATGCTTATTAAGAAATAACATAGATGCAAGCCTGTCCTCTTTGTAACAGGTAAACTGTTTTGCCTGATTAAGCCGGTAATCAAAATAGTACTCTATAAATTCTTTTGTATCTTTAAATGTTTTTTCATACAGTATTTTTTGTTCCTGATTATACATCATCAATCTCCTTGATTTATTATTTCTGAATAATACTATATTTTTTAACAAGTTCTATAGGATTATACGTCATCTTTGCCTGTCTAAGTCCTTCTCTTCCCATATCATCTTCACGATTTACTTTTTCAGCTTCTGGAAATCCCTGTATTATAAACTGTTGATTAATATAAGCATATAATCCTCTAATCTCAGGATTAGCCTTTTCAACATGAATATATGCTGTTTTTTCAGTCTTTATATAGCTTCCCAAAGAAAATGCTTCCATCTTACCAGCAATATATACGCCGCACATCCTAAACTTTAACTTATTACAATGTTTAAGAACATATTTGATTCCATTTACTTCATAATCAACTCTGTTATATTCATCCTGAATACCTCTAACTTCTTCCCAATTATCAAGGAATTCCACTATATCATAATAGTTACAGCATGTTAACATTCTAAATTCATATCTTCCATCATACTCTTTCAAAAATGAATTAAGATGATTCTTTTTCTTATGAAACTTTTTACCCGCAAGCTTTCTAAGTTCATCTGCATCATATACATAATCAAAATATCTTCTATCCTCTTCAACTATAAACTCATCTTCTGGTAGATTAAGGCTATTAACAGCATCTTCATCAACAACATACATTGTAAGCTTTTTGTTCAACACCTTATTAAAATACTCTTTTAAGTCGTCAAAGCATTCCTGAAGGTCCTGTCTTCTTGCAAGTGGAGTAGTAGAAAAGACCTCTTCTTTATTATCATATACCCACATAATACCTACATCATTATGAAAATACTCCGTATTATAATAATCTTTCCATATATAAGTATCCATAATATTATTCTCACATGTACCTGAGAATCTCAACATAAAATATCCCTTAAGCTTTTCATAATCCTCAGGTATAACCTTAAATAATTCAACATTCTCTATATTTTCCATATATTCTCTGTGCCTATTCTTAAGCTTTTTTACAGCCTGTACAGCCTGCACAGCCTCCATTGTTATTCTGCATTACATCCTCGTAAATGTAATTATCAACTGTTTCAAGTAAAACTATTGCCTGTGACGAGATTCCTTCACCAGAGCCAGTGAAACCCAGACCTTCTTCTGTAGTAGCTTTAACGCTTACCTTGCTAATCGGAATATTAAGTGCTTTAGCAATATTCTCCCTCATCTGCTCTCTATATGGAGCTATCTTAGGCTTCTGTGCTATTATTGTTGCATCAATGTTCCCAATAATATACATATTCTCTGCAAGTAAATCCTTTACACATTCAAGTAATTTAATACTTGAAATTCCTTTATATCTATCATCTGTGTCAGGAAAATGCTTACCTATATCACCAAGAGCTGCTGCTCCTAAAAGTGCATCTGATATTGCATGAAGTAATACATCTGCATCCGAATGTCCAAGAAGACCATATTCGTATGGTATATGAACACCTCCTAATATCAGCTTTCTATCTGTAACAAGTTTGTGGACATCATATCCCATTCCTATTCTCATATTCTATTCCTTCTTTCTAAGTAATTCTTGTATTGTATTATAGAGGTTTGTAGGTTCAATAGGTTTAGCCAGATGACCATTCATGCCTGCTTTAAATGATGCCTCTATATCATCATCAAATGCATTAGCTGTCATTGCTACAATTGGAATTTTTTTTGCATCCTGTCTATCTAATGACCTTATACACCTTGTTGCTTCAAGTCCATCCATTACAGGCATTCTTATGTCCATAAGAATTATATCATAATATCCTGTATCACTTGCAGCAAATGCATCTACGGCTAATTTTCCATTCTCGCTACGCTCCACTATCATCTTTTTCTTTTCCAAAAGCCTAGCAGCTATCTCAGCATTAAGTGGATGATCCTCTACTAGAAGAGTTCTCTTACCTTCCAAAATTGATTCATCTAAATCATTAATATTATCTATATCCAAAGGATTTGCTATTTCAAAATCCAAGCATACAGTGACTTTCGTTCCCTTACCGATTTCACTTTCTATCTGAATAGTTCCACCCATAAGATCAACCAAACTTTTAACTATAGATAATCCCAAACCACTTCCATCATAATTAGATGTCCTTGAGTTATGCTCTTGTGCAAATGGTTCATAGATTTTGTTCAAAAATTCTTTACTTATACCGATTCCATTATCTGACACAATCATCTTATCGCATACACTATTCTCAGTTCTTTTTATACATTCAACGCTTATATCTATTCTTCCATTCTCTGGTGTAAACTTAATAGCATTGGAAAGAATATTCTGAAAAATCTGTTGAACCCTCAAGCTGTCTACAATAATATATGAATCTGATTGAATACCCTTTGTAGTAAATGTGATTGTAATATTCTTATTATTCGCTGAAACCTGAAACGCATGTAATATATTCTTTGTTAATACATCGGTTTTAATAACTTCTGGCTGAAGTGTCAGCTTATTGCTTTCAATCTTGCTTGTATCTAGTGTATCATTAATAAGTTCAAGCAAATACTTACTTGAATTATCAATATTAATAAGATTCTCTCTTAACTGACTGGATAAATTCTTCTCATCAAGCGATAAAGCCGTCATTCCGATAATACCATTCATAGGTGTACGCATATCGTGACTCATTCTAGATAAGAAATTATTCTTTGCCTGATCTGCCAATCTCAACTCTCTGTTCTTTCTATGCATAACTATTGTTACAATAATCAAAAATACTACTCCAAATATAGCTAATACAAATGAAGCAAATAATATTGCAAACTGTACAGGGTTGGTATTAATAAAATGTTCAAATGAATCATTATCAACATGTTGATTTGCTTCAATAGCATAATTATCAAGTGTTGACTCACCAATATTATAAGTATATCTATTGACTAACGTTAATAATTCTCTGTCTGTTGTAGTTAACGCCGATATCTCCATCATCTGATTCATCTCAGTAACCTGAACGACTGATAATGATATATAATTATAATTCTGATAAAATTCAACACATC
>CAZNEZ010000065.1:0-2748 GCA_964572475.1 uncultured Lachnospiraceae bacterium | reverse complement strand
ACCTGAACGACTGATAATGATATATAATTATAATTCTGATAAAATTCAACACATCTTGCATTACCATAACCACAATCAGCTTCTCCGTTATTTACTGCCTTAATACATTCTTCAAGAGTGTCATAATATATAAACCTATTGGCATCTATTTCCTCTGCCCAATCACAGCCTCTTGGTAATGCAACTTTACAGTCCGAAAGTGATTTATTTAGAGAGTCTATTCCTGTATATCTTACCGTATTAACCGTCATATATGGATTAGATGTTATGATACCCAACTTGGGATTGTATGATGTATTATAAGGAACCCCAATAATACAATCAAAATTATTGGAATTAATTGTATCTACAAAATCCTGCTTTTTAGAATCAAATATAGAGTATTCAATATTTAGTCCTGTCTGCTCTGCAAAATCATTCATAAGTGATACTGCTATTCCACATATATCTCCAGATTCATTAGTAAAAACATATGGTGCTGCATTTATTGAACATAAAACTTTAATTGTTGATTTTTTATTTAGATATTCCTTTTCATCTTCTGAAATAACAAATCCAGCACTACTATTTCCAAAATATTTTTCCAGCAAAGTATCCGTATATAGTGGAAATACTGCATTTACCTCTTCTATTGCCGTGTCTAGTTCATTTGAAAGTTGATTTTCTCCAAGTGTGAATCCAAAATAAAATGGTCGTGGTGCAAATTCTGCTATCTGACGTGTCCCTTCAATAGCACTTATAGAAACTCTAAGTAATGCATCAGCTTTTCCCTCCATAAGTGCATTATATTGGTCCTCTTCTGATGCACAATCAACAACCGTATAATTAACTCCTATAGCATTCATATATGAGCGAATCTCACTAGTTCTTGTTGTAGCTCCCTCTAAAACTGCCACTCGTAATTCATCTGCTTCTATATAATTGGTGCTTGTATACTTTGTACTATTCTCTAGTACAGAAAGTGTTGTATATACAGTTCCATAACTTTGCTCTGGATATTCAATAATCTCATTCATAGCATCACTATAGATTAGGCCACCAAGCATATCTGCCTCTCCATTTTTAACCATATCAAGCGCGGCCATCAAAGCATCATCACTATCCATGCCATCAAATGTAATAAATTCATAATCCCATCCTGTAAACTGAGCTATTCTTTGTAAATAATCATATGTATACCCACTTAATGTAGCATCTTCCGAAACATCCGAAACGCCTTTCTGCTCTGGAAATGCAACTCGAACCACTTTTTTTTCTAATTTGCGTGATGTTATTGAAGAATATGCAACATTCGGAAATGCCACACAGAATATATTAATGAAAATGCAAATAATTGATACAAATAATCCGATTCTTTTTCTTCTCATTATAATATGTACCTTCTTTCTCAAAGCAGTATATATTCTAACTTGTTTAATTCTCAAATTATTATATCATAAAAATTTGTCAAAAAGAAGTACCTCATAATAGTGTAAAAATTCATTTTCATATTATTTATAGCTATTTACAGCATTTGTTTTTTCCTTAATTCTCACCCTGCTAAAAATGAAATTAAATATATAATAGCTAACCACCGATATAACTGTTCCGATAAGATTTGATATTATTCTTAATAGTATAGCTCCTTTTACTGGAAATATAAGTACTGCTGCTCCAAGTGAACTAAAAGAATTGTATATTGATTTAATAAAATAATCTGTAATAAACATTGATAGGAATCCAGCTAAAAGCACTATTATAGATTGAAACTGTTCCGGAACTATTATTTCAAATAATATAAAAAATAATACTGTTCCCAGTATAGCTGCTGGTACTCTGGCTTTACTCCTATGTGCATGTTCTTCTTCAAATGGCATAGTAAGTGACAATACTGTAAGGGCTACCCACATGCCTCTTGGATAATTAACAATATCACGCACAAACATAACCAAAGTAAGTGTAATTGTTAACCTTATGTACCATTGTGTTCTTATTGAATTAATATCAATTTCTTTAAATAAATCACTAATATTTCTTTTATAGATTTTTTTCTATTAACCATATAATAAATAAGTGCAATAATAACTGCTCCTACTAATAGACTTATAACTCTAAGTCCATAATCCTTACCTGATACATCATATCCCTGACAGAATAGATATCCCATCATAAAAGTAACATGATTACTCATTGTAACATTGTGACTCGACATTACCATTATAATAAATATTGATATTGCATTTATGATAATGCCTAAAAAAGGATTAATAATAGATAATTTGGGTGCAACCGCCACTAAAATAAATAAAAAAACTATACTGATGCTTGCCTGCTTAGCATTAAAGCCTAAGTCACCCCTCATGAACATAAATAGTCCAATAAGAAGAACTACTCCTACTATACTATTAACTTCACCAAACACTTTGTTATGTATATTAATGAACAAAACACAAAAAAGGAAAATTGGTAATTTTGTTAATATATTGATTAATAATGTCTTTATCTTTGTATTCATATCTATGCCTCTTTTCTTATGTATTGCAGTAAGCAATTATAGACCTTTTTCCATTTTTTGTATAATTAAAAATTTATAAAAATTATTGGTAATTTATTAAACAATTGAAATAATGCTTCGCATTCTTCTTAAATGTTTCACGCTGTTGCGTATTTTCCCTATAAGGCAAAAAGCGCTTGTCGGCACAAGCGCTCGGAAGAATGCTTCGCATTCTTCTTAAATGTTTCACGCTGTTGCGTATTTTCCCTATAAGG
>CAZNEZ010000064.1:0-9336 GCA_964572475.1 uncultured Lachnospiraceae bacterium | reverse complement strand
CAGAAGATACAGCAAGAAGATTTATAGATGATGGAATTTGGGAATTATAATATCTGTTTTCACTTGAAATTGGCTATTCTTTATGATAGGATATTTAATTAGATATATGCTTGTCCTTAGACATGCAATTATTACGCTAAAGCGTAACTACAATTTATAAAGAAGGAGGACACACGATGTCTCAAAATGTATACGACATTCTGCTTGAGCGCGGTTTTATAGAGCAGACAACTAATGAAGCAGAAATTAGAGAATTACTGGGTAAGGAGCGTGTTACCTTTTATATAGGCTTTGATGCTACAGCCGACAGTCTTACAGCTGGACACTTTCTAACTGTAATGGCAATGATGCATATGCAAAAGGCTGGCCATATTCCAATTGCACTTCTTGGTGGCGGAACAACTATGATTGGTGATCCATCTGGCAAATCTGACATGAGAACCATGATGACAAGGGAAACCATAGATCATAACGCTAAAAGATTTCAGGAACAATTATCTAGATTTATTGATTTTGATAATAACAATGCTATTATTGAGAATAATGCCGATTGGCTTTTAGATCTTAACTATGTAGAATTTCTAAGAGAAATTGGCGTCCATTTTTCAGTTAACAAGATGCTTACTGCTGAATGTTACAAACAAAGAATGGAAAAAGGTCTTACATTTTTTGAATTTAACTATATGCTTATGCAGTCATATGACTTTTGGAAGCTTAATAAATTACACGACTGTAAGCTAGAACTTGGTGGTAATGACCAATGGTCCAATATTATCGGTGGTGTTGAACTTATTAGAAGAAAAGAGCAAAAACCTGCTTATGGACTTACCTTTAAGCTTCTTACAACCAGTGAGGGTATAAAAATGGGCAAAACCATGAAAGGTGCTGTATGGTTAGATTCAGAGAAGACTTCACCATATGAGTTTTACCAATACTGGAGAAATATTGAAGATGTTAAAGTTGAAGAATGTCTTGGACTTCTTACTTTCCTTCCTATGGACGAAGTAAGAAGTCTTGGTGCACTCGAAGGTTCTGATATTAATCACGCAAAAGAAGTACTTGCATATGAAGTAACTAAGATTGTTCATGGTGAAGAAGAAGCTACAAAGGCTAGGGAAGCTGCAAAAGCAGTGTTTATAGATGGCGGCAAATCATCTGATATGCCTACAACTGAATATGATAAATCGACTTTTGATGCAGGCATCGACTTGATTACCCTTTTAGTTGACACCAAACTTGCTGCAACTCGTTCAGAAGGTAGAAGATTAATTCAGCAGGGTGGAATTACTATAAATGATACAAAATGTACAGAATTTGACCGTAAATTCACAACTGATGACTTTGATTCTGATGGTGTGTTACTTATCAAAAAAGGTAAAAAGGGATATCATCAGGTTAAGGCCAAGTAAAGGAGCTAGCTTATGACTTTAGTACAATCAATTGTTTTTTATTCAATAAAATTCATTCTAATTGGAGTGGTAGCTGTCTGTGGAATAATAGTAGGCAAAAAATTACGAGATAGAAAAGATGCCAAAAAGTCGGCTCTTGATGCAGATAAAGAATAAAATAGTAAAACGGAGGAACATCATGAAATCTTATGGATTGAATGAATTGAGAAAAATGTACCTTGACTTTTTTGAAAGTAAAGGACATCTTAAGATGAATAGTTTTTCGCTTGTACCTCACAATGACAATAGTTTATTGCTCATTAATGCAGGTATGGCACCACTTAAACCATATTTTACAGGTCAGGAGATTCCACCTAGGAACAGAGTTACTACTTGTCAAAAATGTATTAGAACAGGTGATATAGAAAATGTTGGAAAAACAGCTCGTCATGGTACATTTTTTGAGATGTTGGGCAACTTTTCATTTGGAGATTATTTTAAGACAGAAGCTATTCACTGGTCTTGGGAATTTTTAACAGAAGTAGTTGGCTTAGATGCAAATAGACTTTATCCCTCAGTATATCTTGAAGATGATGAGGCATTTGATATATGGAACAAAGAGATAGGTATCCCTGCTGAAAGAATCTTTAGATTCGGTAAAGAAGATAATTTTTGGGAGCATGGTGCTGGTCCTTGTGGTCCTTGTTCAGAGATATATTATGACAGAGGAGCTAAATATGGTTGTGGAGAACCGGGATGTACTGTTGGCTGTGAATGCGACAGATACATGGAAGTTTGGAACAATGTATTTACTCAATTTGAGAATGATGGAAAAGGCAACTATACAAAGTTAGAGCATAAGAACATTGATACTGGTATGGGTCTTGAAAGACTTGCTGTTGTAGTTCAGGACGTTGATTCCATTTTTGATGTTGATACTTTACAAGCCCTTAAGGATAAGGTATGTGATTTTGCAAAGACCGCATATAAGTCAGACGAAAAGAAAGATGTCTCTATAAGACTTATAACTGACCATATTCGTTCTGCGACATTTATGATTTCTGATGGTATTATGCCTTCTAATGAAGGACGCGGATACGTACTTCGCAGACTTATAAGAAGAGCTGCACGTCATGGACGTCTTCTTGGAATTGAAGGTAATTTTTTATCTAAATTAAGTGAAACAGTAATTAACACTTCAAAAGATGGCTATAAAGAACTTGAAGATAGAAAAGATATGATATTCAAGGTACTTTCAGAAGAAGAAAACAAATTTAACAAGACAATAGATCAGGGCCTTAGCATCCTTGATAATATGATTGCTTCAGGAGATACACAGTTATCTGGTACTGATGCATTCAAGTTATATGACACATATGGATTCCCTCTTGACCTTACAAAGGAGATACTTGAGGAAAAAAATATAACAATAGATGAAGATGGATTTAATAAAGCTATGACTCAGCAAAGAGAGACTGCTCGTAAAGCCCGTAAAACGACAAATTATATGGGAGCAGATGCTACAATATATGAATCTATTGATGCTTCAATTACATCAACCTTCGTTGGATATGATAAACTTACTTGTGAATCAACTATTTCGGTTCTTACAACAGAAACAGAACTTACTGAAGCTCTAGCTGATGGTGATTGTGGTACAATTATTGTATCTGATACACCTTTTTATGCAACAATGGGTGGTCAGGAAGGTGATAAGGGTATTATCACAACCCCTACATCTGAATTTGAAGTAGTAGATACAGTTAAATTGGTTGGTGGTAAAATCGGCCATATTGGAAAAGTTATAAAAGGTATGTTTAAAACAGGTGACACTGTTACACTTAATGTAGATGAGACTCTTAGACAGAGTACATGTAATAATCATAGCGCAACTCATTTACTTCAGAAAGCTTTAAGAACGGTTTTAGGAACCCATGTTGAACAAGCAGGTTCTTTGGTTACACCAGATAGATTAAGATTTGATTTTACTCATTTTCAAGCAATGACTAGCGAAGAAATCGCAAAAGTTGAATTACTCGTTAATGAGCAGATAATCTCAGCATTACCAGTAACTACGAAGGTTATGTCTATTGACGAAGCTAAAAGTACTGGTGCTATGGCTCTTTTTGGAGAGAAGTATGGTGAAAATGTTAGAGTTGTATCTATGGGTGATTACTCAATTGAACTTTGTGGTGGTACTCATGTATCCAATACATCAAGTATTACACTATTCAAGATTGTTTCTGAAACGGGAATCGCAGCTGGAGTTAGAAGAATAGAAGCTCTTACAGCAGCTGGAGTTATGAAACATTATGCTAAAATCGAAGATGAATTGATGAATGCTGCAAAAGCAGCCAAGTCAGAGCCAGATGCCCTTATTAAGAAGATAGAAGCTATGCAAAGTGAAATCAAATCACTTATGAGCGAAAATGAAAAGCTCAGAAGCAAGATGGCTAATGAATCTCTTGGTAATGTTATGGAGCAGGTTATATCAGTAGATGGTGTTAAACTTTTAGCAGTTAAAGTTGCTGATGTTGACATGAATGGTCTTAGAAACCTAGGTGACCAGTTAAAGGATAAGCTAAGTGATGGTGTAATTGTTATTGCTTCATCTCAAGGAAGTGATAAAGTTAATCTTTTAGCAATGGCAACTGATAATGCAATGGCAAAAGGTGCGCACGCTGGTAATCTTATCAAAGCAATCGCTGGTATTGTAGGCGGTGGTGGTGGTGGTCGTCCAAATAGGGCTCAGGCTGGTGGAAAGAACCCAGCTGCTATAGATGATGCATTATTAAAAGTTAAGGAAGTTTTATCAGAACAGATAAAATAATTTTAAACGGAGGATTTTTTAATGAAAACAAACATGAAAAAGGTATTTGCGTATGTTCTAGCATTAACATTAGCAATGGCACTTTCTCTTACAGCTTTTGCGGCAGCTGAAACTACCGCAGAGCCTACTCGTACAAGAGATGACGGTTATAGTGAATATAACGGTATCAAAGTAACAACAACAACGGAAAAGGAAGACTATTCAACAGATACATCCGCAACATTTAAGGTAACTGTTGAAAATACTAACTCATATGATATTGAAGATATTACAATTTCATATACTATACCAGCATCATTTACAGTTGCAGATACATCTCTTACAAAAGATATTGCTTCTATTGCAGCAGGTGAAAAATATGAGTTTGAAGTAAATGCAACATTTATGGAGGGACTTGGCGGAGAATCAGCTTTCCCTACAGTTCTTATTATTGTTATTGCAGTAGTAGTAGTTCTTGCAGTTGCACTTATCTGTCTGTTTATCTTTAAAGGTAAAAAAGGCAAAAAAGCTACAATTTCAGCAATTTTGATTCTTGCCTTAACAGGTTCAACAATTGTTCCTATGATTGGTAATGCTGAAGACGTAAAAGCTGCTGAGGCAGAAACTTCAGCTGAATCTTCTGATTATTCAAGAGCAGGTGTACATGATCCTTCAATTGTTAAAGATCCATCTACTGGAACATACTATATTTTTGGTTCACATATGGCATGGGCTAAGAGTACCGACCTTAAGGGCTGGAAAAAATTTACAATGAATATTAATACAGATTACTCTACATTATTAGGTGATCTTTGGAAAAATTACTGTACAACACCAGCTAATTCTAATTTATCTGGTAACCTTTGGGCTCCAGATGTAGTTTATAATGAAACAATGAAAAAATGGTGTATGTACATGAGTGTTAATGGTAATAACTGGCAGTCAGTTATCGCTTTATTAACAGCAGATAATATCGAAGGACCTTATGAATATGCTGGAAATGTTACATATTCAGGATTTACAAAAGGAAATGATAAATCAGCAACAGCTGTTGCTGATGCTCAAAAGAGAGCTGATTACTCAGATGTATACAAGGTTCTTGGAGCTGGAGCTGATTTATCAAGATATAATACAACTAATCAAAGTTGTGTAAATGATATTGATCCTAGTATTCAGATTGATGATGATGGAACTATGTGGATGACTTATGGTTCATGGTCAGCTGGTATCTATCAGATGAAACTTGATAACGCTACAGGTCTTAGAGATTACAATAAGACATATGAATACAAAGTTAATGAATCTGATCCTTACTTAGGATACAAGATTGCTGGTGGTTACTATAATTCTGGTGAAGGTCCTTACATTCTTCATACAGGTAATTACTACTACTTATTCATATCATATGGTAACCTTGAGCAAAGTGGTGGATACAATATGAGAATCTTCCGTTCAGAAAAGCTTAACGGACCATATGTTGATGAGAATGGTAACTCAGCTATTTATACATCATTTATGTCATCAGTTGGATATAGCGATTCTAAATCAAGTAACAAATATAATATTAACAGAGGTATTAAAATCTTTGGTTCATACTCAATGTATGGTGTATCCAAAATTCAGGCAGCCCAAGGTCATAACTCAGCATTTGTTGATGACAATGGAAAGATTTATCTTGTTTACCATACTAGATTCGCTAATACAGGTGAAGCTTTTGAAGACAGAGTACATCAGATGTTTGTAAATGAAGATGGCTGGCTTGTAGCTGCTCCATATGAATATGCAGATGAAACATTACCTACAACATCATATGCGACAGATGATATAGTTGGTGATTATCAGTTTATTCTTCATGATTATTCACAGGTATTTTATCAAAAATCAGCAACAGAAGTTACAGGTGTAGCTGGTGTTGCAGCCGCAGAAACCGAGTTTGTTGTAGCTGAAAAAGCAATCACTGTAAGTGAGCAGACAATTAAGTTACAGTTTAAGATGGAATATACTAAGGCAACAACAGAGGGCGAAACTGTTACTCTCAATAAAGACGGAACAATCACAGGTTCACATAAGGGAACATGGAAAGTTTCAAATGGTGCAAATGTTGTTATGACTATTGATAATGTTGAATACAAAGGTGTATTCCTAAAACAGCAGAATGAATTACAGACTAAAGATCAGACTATGACATTCTCAGTATTAGGTGGCAACCAAACATTATGGGGAATCAAGAAATTAAAGTAATTTATATTAGTTACAATTAATACTTGACGAACAAGAAAATTATGCTATAATTATAGAAGTGCATGTAAATGCAATATAAAATACCCAAACAGTTGTATTATGCACAATACGCAACTGGAGGGAGGTTAGGTGTGAGACTATGTCAAATGTTATCGTAAAAGAAAACGAGAGTTTAGATAGTGCTTTACGCAGATTCAAAAGAAACTGTGCTAAGGCCGGTATCCAGCAGGAAATACGTAAAAGAGAGCATTATGAAAAGCCTAGCGTAAAGCGTAAGAAGAAATCTGAAGCTGCTAGAAAAAGAAAATTTAACTAAGTGCTTAAGAAAGCTCATAGGGTTTAACCTTATGAGCTTTCTTTTATATAAAATATTTATATATCTATTACTTTATTAATAAATAATTTGAATTTAATTTTTTATTAATACCAACTATGAAAGAGGTGTTTGCTTATGAAAAGAAAAGAATTTCTATTAATGCTTTTATTTTTTCTATCTGTATCATTACTGACAGCAGGGTGTAAAAAGAAAACAAGTAATGAGTCGTCTGATAATGAAAATGAAGTAACTACCGAAAGTGATTTTGAGACCACTAATAATGATAGCACACAAGATGATGCTACAACACAGGATGATACATCTATTACAATTGAGACTGAGACCACTGCTAATGATGAGAGCGTAATAAGTACCACTAAAAACAATAATATTAATAATAATTCAAACAAATCTGAGTCATCTACAACTAAGCAGAATATTTCAACTACAGTAAAACCTAATACTAGTAACAATACCTCTGATTATACATTAGCTACTAATTCTATCAGTTATTCAAGGGTTTCTGTACATGATCCATCTATTATTAAGTCTGGAAGCACCTATTACATATTTGGTTCTCACCTTGCATTTGCCAAGAGTACAGATCTAAAAAAATGGAATACCTTTAGAAATAATATCAATTCTAATTATACATCGCTGTTTAAAACTGAATTTGAGTGGGCAAAGAAAGGTGACTCCGTATATAATCCATCAGGTAATATGTGGGCTCCAGATGTTATATATAATAAAACTATGAATAAATGGTGTATGTATATGAGTATCAATGGTTGCTCATGGAATTCAGCAATTGCACTTTTAACAGCAGACAGTTTGGACGGAAACTGGACATATAAGGGAACTGTAATATATTCAGGTTTTACAGCTTCAGGAGTACGTTCTTATACAGCTACAGATTATACCAGTGTTACTGGTGATACAACATTACCAGTAAGATATAGTAGAGGAGAATATACCTGTAAGGACGGAAATACCGCACTAACGCCAACTACCTGGAACGAAAAGAAATTTCCACATGCAATTGACCCAGTTATTAACTACGATAATTCAGGTAATCTCTGGATGACTTATGGTTCATGGTCAGGTGGTATTTATCAGATTAAACTTAATAATAGTACAGGACTTAGAGATACAAGTAAAAGTTACTCTATATCGGATACTTCTGACCCTTATTTTGGTATTAAACTTGGTGGTGGTAACTGGGTTTCAGGTGAAGGTGCATATATAGAGCATATTGGTAACTATTATTACTTATTTGTAACATATGGTGGTCTACTTACTAATGGTGGATATAATATGCGTGTATACCGTTCTTCAAGTATTAATGGACCTTTTGTAGACCAAAAAGGTAATTCAGCATTACAAGCTACCTCGCATACTGGAAGTGTTGGTATTAAACTTATTGGAAGCAGTACACTCTATGGTTTATCACAGGTTAGCACATTAATTCAATGTGCCCAAGGGCATAATTCAGTTCTTACAGATACAGATGGCAAGATTTTCCTAGTGAATCATGTAAGATTTGAAAACAACAATGAAGGACATGAAGTACGTGTTCATCAACTATTTGTAAATTCCGATGGCTGGCTCGTGTCTGCTCCATATGAATATACAGGTGAAACTATTGCTGCTTCATATAGCAAATCTGATATAGCCGGAACCTATAGTTTTGTTCAAAATTCCCCTAATCTTGCATGGAATGGAACAACTGGTAACTGTGCGGTAGCAACAATTGTTCTAAATAATAATGGTTCTATTACTGGAAGTTATTCTGGAAGCTGGTCTGTAAATGGTAATCAAGCAACAATAACTATTGCAAATGTTACTTATAAGGGCTTTTTCTTAAAGATGCCGAATGAATTAGGAACGCATAATACTACTATGACATTTACAGTTCTTGGCGATAATATTACCTTCTGGGGTGCCAGAACCAAATAGATATAATGATATGATTCGATTTCCTGCATAACACAAGCATTTATCGTCATATATATTACAAACCACAAAACAGCTTAGGAGACGTTAGTTGAAGGAGCAGATAACAAATTCATTAGGTCTTCCTAAAGATATCATGCTACATTCCTCTATATTGACAATAACAGGTCGTAATGAAGCTTTTGTAGAGAATTATCGTGGAATTATAGAATATACTGATACCGTGCTCAAATTGCAGACAAAGACATGTAAGATAAGAATAACTGGTAAAAATATAGTAATTGATTATTTTACCAATGATGATATGAAGATAAAGGGTGTCTTCGATGAAATAAAATATTATCAATAACTTGTGAGGTTCTAAGTGATAGGGAAATTGATTAGATTAATTAGAGGTTATCTTAAAATAATCATATCAGGTACAGAAATTGAAAGATTTTTAAATATTTGCTCTAAAAAAGGAGTAAATATTTGGAATCTACAATGTATTGAAGGTTCTTATGAGCTTAATATATATTTAAAAGATTTTCGTAATATGAAAAATGTAATTAAAAAAACTTATACGCAGATAATTATAAAAGATAATATGAAGTGACCTCACAATTGTAGTTTCGTGGATTTACCTGTAC
>CAZNEZ010000063.1:0-10126 GCA_964572475.1 uncultured Lachnospiraceae bacterium | reverse complement strand
AATCTGCTTGAAATTTAATTAATTTATTGCGAAAAGTTTTTATTCCTCAAAGCTGTGATATACCTATTATATTTAAGAATTAATTAGCTGTTGCTTCCGTTGTAATCTCTTCAGTTGTGGTTTCTTCCGCTGTAGTATTTTCACTTTCAACCGCCTGTGTCAGATATTCATAAAATTTCTTAAGGTCTGCATCTGATGCTAATGCCGCATTAAGCGCATCATTTACTTGCTTTTCAAGCTCAACAACATCCTGATCTTTAGCCAGCGCAGCAATATAAGCATCTATCTCTCCGCCTTTAGTCATATTATGAACAAAATATTGACCTGTTTCCTTATCTTTTACCACTACGATGGTATTAACGCAAGGTGCTACAGTTGCAATATTAAGTATCTTTATACTATTTTTAACATATACAATACTTGTATTTTCATCATTGCCAGGTTTAACATAACATACTATATCGCTATACTTTTCGATGTACTTACCTTCATTTTGAAGCTGTTCACTTGTAATATTGCCCATATTATCAACATATTTAGTTAATTCATCTATACTACAGCTCTCTTTTGCTGCATAATAATTATTAATAAGCACCGCTA
The DNA here is from genome assembly GCA_964572475.1 of uncultured Lachnospiraceae bacterium. Lineage (GTDB taxonomy): Bacteria > Bacillota > Clostridia > Lachnospirales > Lachnospiraceae > CAZNEZ01. The sequence goes on along the minus strand of CAZNEZ010000063.1, from coordinate 9,526 downwards.
TATCTGAATCCTCTGCCTCGGCTACTAATCCATGATTTGCTTCTTCTGTAGACTTAGGCGTACCCTCTATAACCTCTGTTTCATTCTCTGAATTTGAACTACTATCCTTTGAATGCATTATTCCAATTGCAACAATAACTATAACAAATATTATAGCCACACATATTCCATATATTTTAATAAGGTTATCCTTATTAAGTACAAACTTAGATAATTTTAACTCCTTAGTACTTTTCTTCTCTAAAAATTCAGGAACATCAATAGATGCTAATTCATCAAAAGCGCGCTTCATATCATCATCTTTTGAGTCATTAATATCATCACTGATTCTTGTATTGCCTATTATAACGTCTTTATTATCTATACTCACAATATCCTTATCTTCATTATCTTTATCTTCATATACAATATCTATGTCTTTATCTTTATCTATATCTTTATTCATATCTTTATTCATATCTCTATTATTATCTTTATTCATGTCTTTATTCATGTCTTTATTCATATCTTTATTATTATCATCTATCACATTTATATTATCATTAATATCAGTTGTCTTCTTATTATTCTTGCTCATCAGCACTTCCTCCTTAACTGAATATTCATCTATTCTATCAAATATACTAACTAATTGCAAACTTTTTCACTAAAAATACATCTGATGGGAATCGAACCCACGCACTTACCTCCGGAGGGTAACGCTCTATCCACTGAGCTACAGATGTATTTTTTAATATTATCTTAAAATCTATTCTTATGCAAGCCTATTTTACTATTCTTTATTGACTATTCTTTATTAACTATATAAATACCAAGGCATACAAATATTAATGCACCAATACTTTCAATCCCAAATGTCTGACCTTCATTTAATAAAATTGCTGACAGAATAACTCCTGTTACTGGATTCATAAATCCAAAAATAGTAACCTTAGAAACCGGATTATATTTTAGTAACATAGACCATATTGAATATGATACAGCTGAAATAAGCGCTAAATATATAAGCATGATAATAGCGTTTATTCCTGTTATAGTAACTTTTCCTCCCATTAACAGTCCAACTATTAACATAATAATACCACCAAACAAAAACTGGTATCCACTCATCATAACTGGATTTTCTGTTTTTGAATATTTCTTCATAAGAACTGATGAAAATGCATACATAAATGTAGACATAAATACAAGTCCATCTCCCATAAAATTCATACTGATTCCTTGTGAAAGTCCTCCTATATTAATAATAATTACACCAATAAATCCAACTGCACAGCCAATTAACTTTTTAGCGGTTACTTTTTCAAATTTAAATATTATTGCAGAAACAAGAATGGCAATAAATACATTAGATGCCTCCACAATAGATGCTTTTACCCCTGTTGTATTTGCAAGTCCTATGTAGAATAAAGTATACTGAAGAATTGTTTGAAACATACTAAGCTTAATTATCTTAGTAATAGAGCTGGATGTTGGAAACAAAACCTTTTTGCTTGTAAAGCTACAAATAATAATTGCTATAATTCCTGCCAATATAAACCTTATTCCTGCAAACAAAATCTGACTTGACGTTGAATCCTGAGCTATATTAAACAATTTGTATCCTATTTTTATGCATGGAAATGCACTACCCCACAGAATACAGCACAATGTAGCCAAAATACATACAACCCATGTCTTTGTTAATTTATTTTCTTTCACATTTGCACCTAATCAAGCCTTTCCTTGCTTTATCCTATAATAGTTTAAAGAAAAACTATTGCTGCCGATATTCTACAGCCACACAATAGTTCTTCAATAAATATATTAAGAGGGATTATACACAAACATATATAACAATGCAAGTATTACATTGATATTTCTTTAATCTCTTATTACATTGATATTTCTTTAATCTCTCTATTATAATAATATACATGATCAGATAAAATCTCACCTAACTCTACTGCTTCTGCATTAACTTCCCTAACCATTGTATTTAAATCATCCTTGTCAATGCTATCAATAGCAGGAACAATAATCACCTCATGAATTGAGCTTGGAAGAATATACAGGTCATTTTCTTTTTCATTTGCAAAATCATCAAGTACATTATTATAAAACATGCAGCTTGCTCCATTAATCTTATTTTTATTAGTAAGAACATACATTCCTACTCCGTTTCTTTCTTCCATTACTTCATCATAAAATTCTTCCGATGTAATCTGTTCTAAGTCAACATCTTTGCCATTACTCTCTAAATCATCTATTATCATTTCTTTTATTATTTCATCCATACTTTTAATCTCAGAATTCAGCAATTTAGGTGTATTTTCAAGTGCTATTTTATAAATATCTTCTATAGTAACCTTCCACATCTCTAAATGTGAATTATGTATAAGAGCTGTAGCACTTCCTAGTTGGGTATTCTCAATAATGCAATAAAATACCATTGCAAGATCCATCTTTTTTATGTGCGGAACATCTTGTAATAATCTGACATTTGAATCTGCATTTACAACTTTATATGCAATTCTGGACTTTACATTCTCGAAATCCTTAAAGAATCCAATATCAAAATCCATTGTACCTCTATGAGATTCATACAAACGTATTATCTCATCAACTATACTCTCAATTCTTTTACCATGATAATAATCCTCATAGTAAGCATTAAGATATATTGTCGGAGATGCCTCAGCATGTTCTTCTGCAATAGTAAGTGCATCAAGTTCAATATCATTATTCTTTATTATCTTATGCACTTTAACATTACTATCATTTCCAATCTTTTCACTAACTCCCATTTTAATTTTTTCTATAAATTCCTCATAATTCATGTTCATTCTTATTTTTCTCCTTATAATCCTCGCGTAAAATCGCTCATAATCACCACTTTAGGCAGTGTCGTCATATATAACAGACTATTAATAACCATATAAGCATAGTAATTCTTTATTTCATAATACTCCAAATATTATATATTTAATTATTCATACTCAACATTATTAGTTTACTATGTACTTCTATTCTTGGGATTATAATTCTGATTAACTAGAATCGACGCAGAACGCGTCAAGTTTTATATATAATATGTTACATCAAAAATATATAAAAGTCAACCCCTTATCATTTAATATATCTCCACATTATTTTGCTATTTTTTCTTTAATACCACTATCACATTCTCAATATATTTAAATTCTGTGTATCCATTAGCAAGTTTCTCATTACGTTTCTCTATTAAATCATTTCTAGTACCTACTGACCTCAAGTCATAGATTACATATTCACATTCATGTGTGGTACCTTCTCTATATATTTCTTTTCTATTGCTAATGGTTGAAACAAGCATCGTAGAGGCCTCAACCGATGCATCTTTTGGTATAGAGTACAACACCTCTTTAATCTCATTGTAAGATTCCTTATTTTCCATATACTGCTCTAGATAACTTATCTTTGGTGTTATTGCTGAAAATCCAATAATAGCAGAAGCAAATACAGCCAAAATAATTGTGTTTTTCTTATATAAAATATCGCCTATTCTCTTGTTAGGCTTAATATCTGTAAAATAATCTACAAGCATAAACATAAATATCGCCGTTGCTCCATATGTATACTGATAATATATACTGTGTTGATATCCATTATTTGACATCAGCCCAATAAGTAAAAATGGTATTAGAAGCACATATTCTGTTATCTTTTTTCTTCTTAGAGGTATAAATAGAAGCGGAACCAACATCCAAAGCACATATTCCATCTTCTCTGCCGTAAATACCTGTGAAAACAGATATGCAGGATTCTTAAATATAGTAAGAAGCATTCCTATCAATCCATCGTCCTGATTAGCTAGATAATTGGCATATCTTCCTATCATGGCTCCATCTCCATACTTGTTCAAATATATGAATACTCCACCAAAATATAGAATAGAAAATGCACACATTCCAAGTCCCTTACTAACATTTTTCTTAAGGTCCTTTCTACATAGCATTACATAAATACCTATACATGCTACATAAACAGCCGCATCCTCCTTAACCATAAGTGTCAGCAAGGAAAATATTATTGTTCCAATATTGTTATTCTTCTCTATAAAATAGAATAGCCACAATATTAGCGGAAGCAGCATCTTGTTCTCATGGAAGTCGTAGAACAATCCACCCATAGAAGCTGGATATGTAAAATATATTATAGTAATTCCAATTATTAAAAACTTAGATAAATTTTTCTTTTTACACAATAAATAAAGAGGAATAATACCACTAGCTACAATTACTGCTTGTAAAATAATAAGTGTAATCTGGTATGGAAATATATAATAAACTGGTAATAGTAAATATAATGCTGGTGAAACATGAACGGCAAAATGACTCAATAATCCATCTCTTTCACAAGTCGTAAGTGGTTTTAGCGTATCCCTCATATAATAAAACATCTGTGAAAATATTCCAAAATCAAATGTAGGTGTCTTAAGTGAAAGATATCTGATTACTCCTATTCCAGCCATATATATAAGCCACATAGCTCCAACCAACGCAATGACTAAAAAAACTGTTTTATTACTTTTTACTTCAAACATATATATCTGCTTTCGATATCTCTTCATCAGATAAACAAGTACAAACAATAAAAACGCCGTAAATCCCATGGTTAAATATACATCATTTTTCATATATAATGCTTCAAGTAAATATACGACTAATGTTGCAACCATAGCAATGGCGTCTATACTCTGCACCTTTAATAACGCATTAGCTATTGTCAATAGTAAAAAGGCAAACAAAAATAATCCTGCCACCTTAACAAAATCAACTTTTCCGACATATGTAATATTATAAAGATAAGCTCTTTGTATTCCAACAAATGAACTAGCTGCTAAACACCAAGCTGCAAACGCTCTCATTACCAGATGTTCCAGTTTATTAAATCTTGTTTCCATTACCTTCCTCATTTCCTCCATATTCTTCGTAAACTCACACTATACTGCTACATAATTTCCTATACAAAAATAAAAAGTGCACTTTAAATATCAGATAGTATCCGACAATTTAAAGTGCATTCAAATAGGTCTTATTACTAACCCTTAATTAAGCTCTTGATAAATATTCACCTGAACGTGTATCAATCTTAATCTTTTCGCCTTCTTCAACGAATAATGGAACATAAACTGTTGCTCCTGTTTCAACAACTGCTGGCTTAGTAGCACCTGTAGCTGTATTACCTTTGAATCCTGGTTCTGTAGATGTGATAACAAGTTCTACGTTAATTGGAGCTTCAATTGAGAATACTACTCCATTATATGAACACATATTAACCATTTCGTTCTCTTTAACAAACTTAAGTGCATCGCCTACAGTATCTGTATTAAGTGCAATCTGTTCATATGAAGATACATTCATAAAATTGTAAAGATCTCCATCCGAATATAAATACTGCATCTCACTTCTTTCAATTCTAGCCTGTGGAAACTTCTCAGTAGGTCTGAAAGTTTTTTCAATAACACCACCATTAACAATATTCTTTAATTTTGTTCTAACAAATGCAGCACCTTTACCTGGCTTAACATGCTGAAACTCTATAATCTGGTATACAGTTCCTTCTATATCAATAGTGATGCCGTTTCTAAAATCGCCTGCTTGTATCATCTTGATTTCCTCCTTAAAATAACACTTATTCTAGTTTATATTAATATGCTAATTTTTTCAACTATTTTTTTTATAAAATCCAACTTTTTCTAATATTTCTTTACAAATATCGTTAACATCCCTGTTATCAGTAGGTATTACTATGTCTGCAACCGCTTCATATCTGGATTTTCTTTTATTCATAAGCGAATCTATAAATTCAATATTCATATTTCCATTTAAAATAGGTCGATCCTTGCTGTTCTTAACTCTTTCAAGCACAGTCTCTGGTTTAGCTGTAAGTAACACAACTATTCCATTGCCTTTCATATACTTTACATTTTCATCCTTTACAACAACTCCACCGCCACATGAAACTATCTTATTATCTGAACTTTGAATCTCAATTAATGCCTCTGTCTCTCTAGTCCTAAAGTACTCTTCGCCATGTTTTTGAAACATATCTGCAATACTTTCGCCCTCTTTTTCAACAATATATGCGTCCATATCTACTTCAGACATATTAGTTATCATACTCAGCCTTGATGAGATTGTCGACTTACCCGTACCCATGAATCCAATAAGTAAAATATTCTTCATTTTAGCCTCCTTTCACATTAAATAGCCTTTTTGAGTTCTAAATATTTTTTAAGCTCAATCTTATATCACTGTTTCCTATCTCGTAAAATACTTTTCTTTAATCTTCTCAATAGGCATATCTTGTCCTGTCCATATCTTAAATGCTTCCGCACCTTGATATAAAAGCATATATAATCCATTAAATGTTTTGCATCCATGAGATTTCGCCATCTTAATCAGCTTTGTTTCTTCTGGATTATAAATAACATCAGATACTATAAGATTATCCCTAAATATGCTTTCATCTTCAATAATGCATCTATCTACATTTGGAGCCATACCTACAGATGTTCCATTAGTTAAAATATCACTTTCAGAAATACTTTTCTTAAGCATTTCTCTGTCCGCCAAATCATATAAATTTGCCTTACATAAAGTCTTCTCGTTAATATTAGCAATAAGCCTTTCAGCCCTTGCATAAAATTGGTCTTTTATACTAAACACATTTATCTCAGAAACACCATCAATAGCTGCCTGTGCACATATAGCTGTTGCTGCACCACCTGCACCTAAAAGCGTCATTCTCTTTCCAATAAGGTTAACTCCCGCATCTTTAGCTGCCTGCATATATCCTATTCCATCGGTATTATATCCTGTTAAGATGCCATTTTCATTAAGTACCGTATTAACTGCTCCTATAAGTTCCGCAGCTGGTGAAAGCTTGTCTACTAATTCGCACATCAAATTCTTATCTGGCATAGTACAATTAAAACCTTTTATTCCTATTTTTTTAAGTCCTTCAACTGCCGTTTTAAGATTGTCTGTACCTACATCAAAGCAAAGATACACATAATCAAGCCCTAATTCTTTAAATGATTCATTATGCATCATAGGCGAAATGCTATGTGCAACGGGACTTCCTAATAAAGCTGTAAGTCCTGTATGTCCTGTAATATTATATTCCATTATATTAAGCCTTTCTAGTTTATGTACTATTACGAATTGGTAACACAAGAAAAATAGCTCTATTAGTTTAAACCATTAAAGTTAGGTTGTCAATATTGTCATTCACATATATTCTATTATTGACTTTTTCAGTGCAGATGTTATACTCATTTAAAACATTTATTTAAGGAGATTAGTATGAGCAATAGCGTTAAAATAAATGATATTATCATCGGTGAGGGTATCCCTAAAATATGTGTACCTATTATTGGTCAGACAAGACGAGACATTATGATTGATGCTGGATATGCCAAAGCAGTACCACACGATATTGTAGAGTGGCGTGCAGATTATTATGAAGATTTGCTTAATCCTTATGAAGTGGTGCAAACATTTTCAGCTCTAAAGGAACTTTTTGATTCTACCCCTATTATTTTTACTATCCGCACAGTAACCGAAGGTGGTGAAGCAGTCATTGACGATAAAACGTATCTAAGCATTATAAAAGAGATAATCTGTACATCTGCTCCCGATATTATTGATGTTGAAATATTTAAAGGTGATGATATATTCAGAGCAATCTGTTTAGAAGCCCACAACCATGGCATTAAAATCATTGCTTCTAATCACGATTTCCATCATACTCCTTCAGAAGAAGAATTAATAAGCAGAATGTGTCACATGCAAAACATGGGCGCTGATATAGCCAAAATAGCTGTTATGCCCGAAAGTATACCCGATGTTTTAACTCTATTATCTGCCACAGCAAAAATGGCTACAGAACACACAGATACGCCAGTTGTTACAATGTCAATGGGTAAGCTTGGCAAGATTAGCCGTCTTTCAGGTGAGACATTCGGTTCAGCTATTACTTTTGGAATTGCTGCCACTTCGTCAGCTCCAGGTCAGATAAATTGCAACGAGCTGTCGTTAATCTTAAAAAGTTTACACAGTTAGAACCATTCAATATATAATTAATATTTATCTTACAAAAAGAAATATTTACTACTTTGTATGAATTTTTAAATACAACCAACTGAAATAGCCAAGCGACTACCTCTTCTCAAGCTTGGCTTTTTTCTTCTCTTCCTTCAACAATCTACGCTCTTCACGTTTTATTCCACGTCCTCTAAGTTTGTAACTTCTAAGTACAATCTTCTCAAGCTTACGTTTAAGTACAATCTGTATTTCTTCTTTTGGATGAATAGGTCTTACCAGAATCGTATACATATTAGCTCTATTCCCTCCGTATACATCAGTAAACACCTGATCTCCAACAAATAGAGTATTGCCCATCTCTGTTCCCATTATCTCCATAGCATCTATGTAGCTCTTTGTTGCCGGCTTATGTGCATCAAATATATATGGTGATTTAACTGCATCGGCAAATGGTTTTACTCGTTCTTCCTTATTGTTAGAAATAAGACATGTCTGAAACCCAATCTTTCTTAATTTTTCAAAAAAATCAATTGCCTTATCATTAGGGGGGGCTCCATGCGCAACTAATGTATTATCTACATCAAATAATACGCCTCTAAACCCCTTATTATAATACTTCTTATAGTTAATTGCATAAGTCGATCTTACATATTTTTTAGGATAAAATCGTGAAAACATATGGTTTACCTTCCAGTCTATTTGTCTAATAACTTCTTAATTTCATTCATAAATGTATTCACATCCTTAAATTCTCTATATACGGATGCAAATCTGACATAGGCTACGGAATCGAAATCTTTTAGTTTGTCCATTACCATCTGTCCAATCTGAGAACTTGGAACTTCTTTCTCTTCAAGGTTATATACTGCTGTCTCTATCTCATCAACAACTCTGTTAATCTCATTGATTGATACTGGTCTTTTATGGCATGAACGAATAATTCCAGCCTCAATCTTAGACCTGTCAAACGGCTCTCTATTATTGTCTTTCTTAATAATGATTAAAGGTATAGTTTCAACCTTCTCATATGTTGTAAATCTCTTGCCACATTCATCACACTGTCTTCTTCTTCTGATAGAATTACTCTCTTCAGCCGGTCTTGAATCAATTACTCTTGTATTTTCTTTACCACAAAATGGACACTTCACCTGATTCCCTCCTAAGTAAATTATATATCTGATTATAAATTAATTTGAAATAATGTCAAGTAATACTAATTAAATTACCTTTACAAGTACCTCTTCTTCATTTACTTTAACCAGAATAATATCATCACCTATCTGTGTAACACACTTGTAAGGAATAACGTATTCACTTACGCGTCCAAAAATGCCACACATTTTTCCAGGTCCTGGTACTATAATGGCCTTAATACAGCCAGTACAGATATCAAACTCTAAGTCTGCTGCATAACCTAATTTTCTACAAGTACATTCATTAATAACTTCCTTTTG
>CAZNEZ010000062.1:0-10177 GCA_964572475.1 uncultured Lachnospiraceae bacterium | reverse complement strand
TTATTAATCAATATTATAAAGAATGCTTGCGACTCAATTGAATCCTCTGGAATAATTAATATAAATATTTCCAAGTTTCATGAATATGTCAAAATTATAATTCAAGATAATGGATGTGGTATTACTCCAGAACAATTAAAAAATATATTTACTCCCCTTGTTACCTATAAACCTGATGGAACTGGACTAGGTTTATCTATTTGTAAAAAAAATAATTAATGCACATAAAGGTAAAATAAAAGTTGTATCCACTGCTGGTGATGGCACAACTTTCACAATTCTTATTCCAATTTTTACAACTTAAATAGGTTGTTATTTATTCAACTATAAACAATAATCGAACTACCCTATACAAATGTAAAAACCTGATCTAACATTCTTAACGTCTTAAAGTTTCCTTTAGCTGTCATTTCCCCAGTCATAAACGCTCTCTGAAAGGTTATTCTACCTCTCACTATATTCTCAAGAACTTCATGTGAAAGCTTAGCCAGAACATCGAACTCTTCTCTATTAGAATATAAACAATTCAATTTATCATTATCTATATCTACTACTAATGTTTTATTCTTATCTGTTATTATAAACTTATATACTGCCTTAAAATCCACCTGTGGTGAAAACTTTCTATGAAAATCCTTAACAAATTCCTCTTCTATATCTGCTCCCTGCTGATTAAGCATTCCCTTGAACATAGATGCCAATTCTTCTATATCTTCTTTTTGCTTCTTAACATATATATCATCAGATACATATTTTGATAACTGCTCACTTTCCTGCGGTGTAAGATCAATTGTACCCCTTGTAAGGTTCATTCTAAGAGTAGCACTTGAACTTGGAAAAGACTTTACCTTATGAGAAATTGCTCTGTATATATCTTCTGCCTTTTTTTCAATTAACTCACCATATTCTTTATTCATTTCAAAGTCAATATTATCATCTACATATGCACTTATTCCTGAACAATGTCTTCCCCCTAATAAATCCCATGCATTATTAAGTGTCAATAAAGCTTCTTTTTCACCATAGGTTGTAGCTATAACAACTGGACACATATATAGACTGTTCATCTTAGTTTTGTCTCCATATAGCCAGCATGCATCTAAAAACTGCTGCATATAGCCACCTATACCTAGCCACTCAACACTAACTGCAAGAATTATTCCATCGGCCTCCTTTAGTGTCTGCGGTAATGTCGTAATAGAATTCTTCATATCATATAGATTATATCTTGTAACATTTACACGAAGTTCATCAAGTACTGCTTCCATCTTCTCTAGCACATATAGTGTTGGATCTTCAATGATTCCTCTTCCGCCATAATATATATTTACATTCATTTAACTTACCGTATATACCTTTCACAATTCTTCTTCATTTTCTTCCTATAAGTTATATTAGTATATTTTTGCTTCGCTTGCAACAAATAACTGCAGATATAATTCCTATTACGCATCCAACTATATGTGCAACATTGTCTATTCCTGTTTGTGAAAATCCGCTGGATACCATTAATATTAATATAATAACAATTCCCCAGTTAGCATTCTTCCTATATTTAAGCATTACATATACTAATGCACCAAGTATTCCATATATAGCTCCTGAAGCCCCTGCTGAGACTACCATATTATTAGCTGAATAATTAAATATATCTGCAAAAAAGCTTGCTCCTAATCCGCTTATAAAATAAATCAGTATAAACTTAGCTTTTCCTATTGATTTTTCCAAAGTATTACCAACAAATATCAGTGCTATCATATTACTTAACAAATGATACCCTCCAATATGTATAAATATGCAGGTAAATAATCTATACCATTCTCCATTTTCAAAAACATATGGCCAATAGTTTGCTCCATGGCTTAATAGAAACTCTGTATCCTCTGTATTCCCTATTGACTCCATCGCTACAAATACTAACACATTAGCTATTAACAATAAAATACTAACTATTGGAACATGATTAAGAATCTCTTTAACTGAAATATTACTACATAAAGCGGCTTCAAGCTTATCTTTTAATCCACAATATTCTTCTGGCTGATTCTCATATATCCTAATGCTGCCACTTATTTCATCCATAACCCAGAACTTCATTCCTAATTCTGCATAATCACTACCTTTTTCATACTCATCATCTGTTATAATTAAATTCATAATGTCACTAGGCATTTTACCTATAAGTATTGAATTGTTAATTATTTGTTGTTCAATATGATAGATTCTATCTGCACTAATTCTACTCCTATTATCCTTGCGCATAATAAAACAGTACTCATCTATATTTGTCAATGTATTGTGCCTTAGCATTACTACTACATTCTCTATTAAGTCTTTATTCTCTTCTGTCTTAGCCTTAGCAATTGCTACTCTTGTAAACCCACCACTAGCTAGAACTTTACATATATCTAAATATCCCATAAGCAACTCTTCCATTCAAGTATTTTCTCTAACATTAACATTACTAACACCGAATGTCAATATTTGCATATATTATCTAAATATATAGCTAACACATCCAAATGTAAGCTTGTCTCCAGTTGATATCATCTTTCGTTCTCCTGATTCTATTCTTATATTATTAATATACGTTCCATTGGTAGAATTCATATCTTCAAGATAATAACCATTTTCCTTTTTTAGCAATCTACTATGTAATCTGCTTACCATTGGATGGATAAGTGCAAGGTCTACATTACTTTTTAATTTACCAATAAGAAATATATCTTTAGAAATTGTCACCTCCTCTTGCTCCCTGCCTTCTAAAAGAATCAACTTTCGATTAACTTCATCTGCTACAGATAATAACATTGTATTTCCATATTCATTAGCTTTAGAAATATTGCCTTTATTATAGAAATGACAAGCGTTGCCCTCTTCCATTATTTCTCCTGTTTCATCATCAATTCCATCTATATGCTCCATCTCAACCCTATCTTTAACACCATTATGCAAGTTATTATTATTTTTAATATATGGAATAGGTTCCTCCACTTCAATTACTTTACTTCTTTTATTATCTTCCAGATACTCTTTTATCTTTATTCCTATGGGGAATATAGATACTATCCCTATGCCAATTAGCATAGTTCCAATTCCTCCTGAGATTATTTTTAATATCCATGTCAAATAAAATAAAATTGTAATTAATATTAACACTAACAGGCATATTACAGTTATTTTTAAATAACATAGTTTAGGTGGATTAGCTTCTATCTCTTTGGAAACCTTGTTTTTTTCTAATATTATATGTGATGACATATCTTTAGGCTTTTGTATATCAATATTATCCATTCTATATATCTTATTTTCATGAGATTCAAGTTCCTTTTCATTAGTTAAATACTTCATAATATCCTTAAAAGAATAATTTGTTTTTATACTTTCCTGTTGAATACCATATGCTAATACTACTGCCTCCTTATCGTTATGGTCTATATTACCTAATATATATTGTAAAAAGCCCTGAAATTCTGAATAAAAATCTTTTTTTTCACATGGATTGCAGCAAAAAAATGGTGTCATTTTTTCTGGATCTACAAATATATACTCAGACTTAACCTGAATTGTATCAATATCAATTAACAGCATTTGCAGTTGCTCCAGGACATTATTAAGCACTATTAGAAATGTATGTATATTCTCATATGTTAATGTTCTACATAAAAGCATGCTGCTTAATGGCTGTTTAGAAGTAATATCATATGATAAGTATAGATTCCCATCTACATAATTAGCATGCATTGGAATTAATCCATCCACCTTATTCTCTAACAACATTCTAATTCTATAATCTCTTATTGTTTCTACATTCTTTTGTACCTTAATCATATAATTATGATTAGCTTCTCTTTTATACTCTACATCCATATTTGCCTCCGTACTATAATTGTTTTTTATATTTTTACTGTCTTGGATTTAACTATTACTTATACTATCTAATGCGACTTTTGATTTTATTATAAATGAACTTCTATCATTGCTATAATTCTCTATTACTCTGTATCTTTTTTCAACATTATCTATAACATTATTATTTAGTCTAAATCCAATTACAATTATTGCAGCTATAATAAGTAGTATTAATGGCATCAAATAACTTGCCTCAATTGTTATACTTGCTTCAAATTCTCCATATCCTTTAGCTTTAAAATAGCTGTGTATATTTACTATTTTTTTTATAATACGTTTTATAATAAAGTACATATTAAAAACCCTCCTGTAATAAATGGTACAAATGGAATTGTGTATGTTTTGCTGTATTTCTTTATAAGTATTAATCCAATTGAATATGTAGAAGACAGCATTAATGCCAATATTAATGTTAAAATATTTCTTTCAAATCCTAAAAATATTCCCAATATTGCCACTACTATTCCATCTCCTATGCCTATTTTTCCCTTGCTAATAATTCCTATTACAATAAGTAATAAACCAGTAATTACGCCTAATATTAAGCTATATGCAGAAATGTTAGCTGTACATGCATTAATAATAAAACCTACTAATGCAAATACCATACTTGGTATAATATATATCTGCTTATTCTTAATATCTGTTAATGAACTTATTATTAAAAACAATAATACTACTATTATATTAATATTTTCCATTTTTCCTCCATGCCAAGACTATTATTAAAAGCAATAATTGTACAAGTTTTACTTATTATAAACTTGCAAGTAAACAATTTGATCTTTACATTTATGCTCCTCTTGCACATAACGTGCACTCTGTGCGGACTGAATCACCTTTTTTTATTTTATAAATTTTTCTATACAGGTATCCACAATCTCTATTTGTATGAAACCTGCTGCCTTCATCAGTTACTATTACATACTCATTATCATCAATAACTTTATGACCACAGTTACCACATTGGTGCAATATTGCATTGTTTTTAGCTTCTGCATATGTAATAAATGTTAGATTTCTAAATAAATATGAACAATACTTATTCGTGTGATACACATTTTCCCCACTCATTGTTATATATACATATTGATTATCCGCTCCCTCTTCATTATCCATGTCGATTCCTGTCCATGTCCTGAATTTTACCATTTGAAAACACTTTTTATTAAATATATCCTGTGATATAAAGGGAATTTTTATATTATAAGATATACATAGCTTTCCTTCACCGCTAGTTAAATCCACATTAGAACCTGCTATATTTATTCCAGAAATACCACCTACTATAAAGGAATTCTCTGCAATATTAGTTACTTTACTATTTTTTATTCTTGTTAATACAGATATATCAAAAAGTCCAAACATAACATCGCTAATTTTATCCTTTGTACTTGCTTTTTTAGCCTCTTCTACATATACATACGTTTCTTTTGATATCTCTTTTGCCAGAGTATTCAATTCTGACTGAAGTGATATCTGAATATCTATAATTACTATTACATATATCATGCATAATATACTAAATACAAAAATGGGAACTACTAAAGTTGCTTCCAGCGTTATTCCTGCGTTTACTTTATATCTAAAGCACATATAATAAGCCTTGATAATGACACTTTGGAAGATGATTAAAAATGTTCTTTCCTTAGATGCTTTGTGTTCTTCATCTAAAATATAGTTTTCTTTATTGCCGGGCATGTGTGCTTGGAGAGAGACGCATTTCCTTTTATGAGTAATTAACGGGTTCCTATTTACTATATTTCTTTTTATTAACTCCTTTATCCTTAGAAAGAACATTTTTAATCACCTCCCTGTGCCCGCCTCTTATGTTTTAACTAAATATTGTTATTCTAGAGTATCACTTGTATATTAATAAGCTTGTGTTTGCTCTATAGTATATTTGTAATTGCCTGTAATCCTATATAATCTTGAATAGCCTTGATTAGCATTATATTCAGCTTCAATACTGGCTTTTCTAATCACACTATTCATTCTAAATCCATTATTATATTTATCGCATATGTTCATCTGTATTAAATCCATAGTTCTATAATAAGTTGAAATATCGTTCTGCATATATAAAACTGTATTAATATAGTCCGTATATGATAATCCTTTTTCACCTTTATTTGATGATGGTGTATTCTTCCCAAGACTTATAATTCCTTTAAGGGATAGTGTCCATTCAGCATTACTTTTAATCAAATTAACTTTTTTACCTTCAAGCAAATCTCTAACATCTATAACTGCTTCAGCTGTTCCCCATGCCTGAACTATAATATACTCAACAACATATTTAATCCCTGGAATAGGTATCATATCGGTTGTTAGCTCTGCAAGTTTTTCTGCCTCCTTTATTTTTGAAGAATCCTTCATTATACTAATCATATTAAAGCCTGACCTTATTGATATTATAGATATAGCTGTGTTTAAAAGATTAAGTGAATCTTCATCAGAGCCTCCTACTATATACTCCATCTCATACTTTAATAAACTATCCTCTTTACTTTCCAAATAATTACCGAACTTCGATGTAATATAACTAACTACAGCCAGTTTTTTTGTTCCTCCATTTGATATTCTTTTTTCTTCAACACTTTTTGTTCCTTCCGCTGATAACTGAACTGTCTTAGATGGCAGTATAGTCTTTTCAATTATACTTTTTGAAACCTTTTGCGGCTCCTTAACAATCAATGCCATCAACCCATTTTTTAATATCTCTGAAATTTTGTCAAATATTGTATCTTTTATTTCTTTAGCTTCTGAGACACTCCAATTTTCCGTATTATTTTCGTTATCGCCATTACCTGGATTTAATGTATTTTCTTTTTTGTTCTCCTGTTCAAAACCTTCTATTATCTCCTGTGCTTGCTCTATCTCTGTCTCATTCATTTCTACTTCTTTTACTTTTTGAAAATCCATGCTGTTTTCTGAGGTTCCAGTATTAGATCTCATGCCAATTACTTCATTTGTGTATTCTACTACTCTCCCAATTACTGCATATTTCATATAATCGTTTATAGCATCTGAAAATACCTCTCCATCATTATCTGTTATATATGTAATATTTGATACACAAACACCATTAAGACCAATTCCAAATAATTCAAATTCATTAAGCAATGCCGCCTCATCTAGATTATCTCTAATTCTCTTTTTACATTCTGATGCTAGATTTTCCTCACTGCTCCACAATCCAAGTATTCCATACTCATTAAGTAGCGGATTTAAAAATTGTGCAAATGCTGAATCACTACTTATATATGTTACTTCCTTGGATCTTACTTTAATTGCTGCTATTCTGCTTGATTCAATCAATAATCCTATTAAGGTAAACAACACCATTAGAATCATACTTAAAAAAATAGTAATACTACCCTTATATGTTTTTTTCACCATAGGCATTAAAGATTTTTAATCTGCCTAGTGATAGTGGAAAAAACAGAAGTAATAATAGCTGTTATCTGTGTTCTGAATATAACCACTAGTCCTACAAGAACTAAAAGAATCAGTATCATTTCCACTACCCCTATACCTGTTTCATTACTAATTATGTTATATGCTTTTGTTCTCGCCCTAAAAATTTTACAAGAAATAGTATTAATAAAGGATACTTTATTTTTTCCAATACTATTATTTATTTCTTTCTCTTCACTCTTATAATCATTATTCATATGATTCCTCCCATATAATTTGTATGCCTTCTTGTCTTCTTGTCTATATGTTAATTGATACCATTGCTGGAAATATAATGATTATCATAACTATTAATAGCATCATAACCATTGGAAATAATAGCTTTGTCCCTGCCTCTTCTCCTTTTTTTCTTACACCTGCCTTTTTATTCTCATATGCACTTACTGCTTCTTCCTCCAGTAAGTATCTTAAGTCACTTGAACCTCTTTGGAGATTTTGCTTAAGCAATAGCCCAAATTTGACATAACTATGTATTCCACATCTTCTTCCCCACTCACTATAAGCAATTGATTCCGACATTCCGTTATTAATATTAACCATAGTAAGCCTTATTTCTTCATAGGCAAATCTAATTTTTTTATTTTCTTTTTGCCTTTTTTGATAATCTATAATAATTCTCTCAAATGCTTTGTTAATACTTAACCCAGCCGTATATAGCAATGTTAGCTTTGATACTATCTCTGAAAAATCATTTTCCATCTCCTCCTCCCTATTTTTTAGCTTATTATCTAGCTCTTTATTACCAAATATTATTAATACACTAATGCATATTACTAAAAGTATAAGAAATATGTAGTTAGTATCTTCTTTCGGATATGAGTAAATCATCTTATCTCCATTAATCTCTTCTGGCAAAATCACTTTATCATTGTGAATATCGTTATTCTCATTAATCTCTTTTGAAATTACTTGCTTTAATTGTTCAGTATTATCTAATCTCCGGGGATACACCCCTAGCATAAGCTCTTTTACTAATTCGTACCCTGAGATTTTGAATGTAACATCAATTTGTGCGCTTATACCTTCGTTTGGAATATTCTCATATAGAATTTGTCCATCCATTCCAATAATATCTTTATCCAATATATTATAAGTAATATCTATATTATTATATTCTCCCAAATTACTAATCAAATTTAATGGCTCTGTAACTTCACCTAAAGAACTATTTTTATCTAAAAACTTAATAATGAATTCATCAAATTCTTTATCTATGATTTCTAATGCTTCCTCAAATGTATATTCTCTTTCTTTAATCTCCAAATCTATCTTTTCTGATTCTTTTTCACTCTTAGCAATAATACTGATATCCTTTACTCCCTCTCCGTTCACGGGACGTATAATACTGGATATTTCTTTATCTGATAACACTGTACCAATACTCATAATTAAACCAAGTATTGCAAATACCGTTATCATTAATAATGCAAGGTTAATCCTTGAAGCTATATAATTTCTTTTGCTATTTTCACATTTATCTTTCAAATTAATCTTTTGAAGCTTATCCTCAAGCTTTGGAAATCTATCTGGACTATCCAATCCAAATAAATCTATTATAAATAACGACAATCCCATTAGACACTTTAGTGGCTGCTCCTTTTTATCTATAGTTTTTCTTTCAGCTTTGGAATAACTTATTGTAGATATTAACCCTACAATACATACAATTAGCAAAATTCCATATATTAAAATCATAATCATAGCTTTTCCTCCCTGTTATCTATATCACATCAAACTTATCCTACATATTCTATTGGAAATACTAATAGCAAAAATATATATAATAAAGCATATTGTCATAATTATTCTTCCTAGAATAGTCTCATACAGAGGATTTAAAAATCCTGGTGATGTAATCTCTATATAACCCATAATAAATACTGGCATTGCTCTCATTATCATCTGTTCATACCTTTTAGAACATATGATAACCTCTATTTCTCTTCTAACATCTATCTTATCTCCTATACTATCCCTTATCTTAGATATAATCTCTATAAGATTTCCTCCTCCTCTTTTAGCAATAGAAAATATCTCTGAAAATGTCTCAATATCCTCTATTCCACTTCTACATGCTAGATCTTTTATAGCATCCTCTACATTTACATTAATTTGTAACTTTCTTACTACTCCAATAAGTTCTAGTGTTATATCTGCCTTTTTTCCATACATTAATTCCATATCCTTAGCAGCCTCTAATATTGAATTCTCTATAGAATATCCTGATGACAATGCTTCAGATATTGATATAAGTGCATCCTTAAACTGTTGATTTAGTCTATTTCTTCTTCTATCTCTTCTGTTAAGTCTGTCTATCCTGATATACCACGGAATAAATGGAAGTATAACCATTACTCCTGCAATACTTCTATACAGTAAATATGCTGCTGCAATAGATACAATAATTACTTTTATACACATTAATATGACTTCTCTAATAGAAAACCTATACTTACTATAATCCAAATTATCCCTCCAATCCTGACATAATTAGCTTATCCCTGATATTCAGTTCTCCACACCTTACCAGTTCTTTTCCATCATATTTAAATAATTTTTCTAGCTTTATATTATTATTTTCTATTCCACTCACCTCATCAATTGACAATACTCTACGTTTTCTATCTCTTGTCCTACCTAAATGAACTATTATATCAAGTGCTGATGCTATCTGTGAACGAATTGCCGCAATTGGCATATCCACTCCCATTAATACCATAGTTTCAAGTCTATTCATCATATCTTGTGAACTGTTAGCATGTCCTGTACTAAGAGAGCCGTCATG
>CAZNEZ010000061.1:0-10243 GCA_964572475.1 uncultured Lachnospiraceae bacterium | reverse complement strand
GGAAGAATGCGTTGCATTCTTCTTGAAATGTTATATTCTATCGCCGATTTCTCTAGACTCGTTAAAAAAACGCTTGCCGGCGCAAGCGTTTGGAAGAATGCGTTGCATTCTTCTTGAAATGTTATATTCTATCGCCGATTTCTCTACAGTTCATATGGTGTTCTCTGATATACGTAGTAGTTCAGCCAGTTCGTATATAGTCCATTAGCATGTCCACGCCATGTTAGCAATGGTTTATTATCCATATTATCATCAGGATAATAGTTAACAGGCATCTTTATATCAAGTCCTTTATCAAGGTCTCTTCTATATTCCAAATCTATTGTATTTCTGTCATATTCAGGATGTCCCATAACAAATATTCTCTTGCCCTCTTCCGCAATAATAATATAAACTCCTGCTTCATCAGATTCAGCAATAATCTGTAACTTCGGATTCTTCTCAATCTCCTCTTTAGAAACATCTGTATGTCTTGAATGAGGTGCTAAGAACACATCATCAAATCCACGCAAAAGTGGAACCTTTCTGTGAAGCGTCTTATGCTCATATATTCCAAATTTTTTCTCTGGAAGAATTGTCTTATGTATTCCATAATGATAATAAAGTCCAGCCTGTGCACCCCAACAAATATGCAGTGTTGAAGTTACATTCTTATCGCTCCATTCCATTATCTCTTTTAATTCATCCCAATAAGTCACTTCTTCAAATTCTAAAGTTTCCACAGGCGCACCAGTAATAATAAGTCCATCAAACTTCTTATCTTTAACCTCTGAAAATTTGGAATAGAAACTATTCAGATGACTTGCTGGCGTATTCTTACTTATATGTGATTCTACATACAAAAATGTAACATCTACCTGAAGCGGTGTATTTGACAACGCTCTAAGCAACTGTATTTCAGTCTCATGCTTAAGCGGCATAAGATTAAGTATCACTATCTTAAGTGGCCTAATGTCCTGAATACTAGCTCTGTCAGCATCCATAATAAATATGTTCTCTTTTTCAATGACTGCCTTTGCTGGCAGGTCTCCAACTACTTTAATTGGCATTCAATCACCATCTCTCATCATAATATGTTTATTTATTTTATCATAATAGGATAAAAAGTCAACTATTGTATATGTTACCATTTTATTACTATTAGCAGCCGTCACATTATGGCAGCATCTGTATAAATTCTTCCTCTGTAATGATTGAAACACCAAGCTCTTTAGCCTTTTTATTCTTTGAAGAAGCTGAGGCTGCATCATTATTTATCAGATAATCCGTATTATTGGTAACAGTTCCTGTAACCTTACCACCTAGAGATTCTATAACCGCTTTAATTTCATTTCTATTTGTATAGCGAACTACAGAGCCTGTAATAACAAAATTCTTATTAGCAAACACCTGAACCTGTGTATTTTCTTTAGGTTTTTCTATTGTTACTTCCTCTAAAAGATTATCAAGTTTTCTATTGTGTTCAGAATTCTCAAAATATGCTGCAAATGTATCTGCGATAACATCTCCTACTCCATCTATACCCACAAGTTCTTCTCTTTTAGCATTTCTTAATCTTTCAATATCATAATCAAATACTTTACATATAATTTTAGCATTTGAAAGACCAACATTTAATATTCCAAGACTATATATAAGTCTGGGTAAGGTGGTTTTTCTAGATTTATTAACGGATTCTATCATATTATCATAAGATTTTCTTCCAAACCCTTTAGCAGCCACTATTTCATTTTCATATCTATTAAGCTTATATATATCAGCATACTCATTTACATATCCGCTATCGATAAATTTATCAAGTGTCTCTTCAGACAGTCCATCAATATTCATTGCATCTCTGCTTACAAAATGTGATAATCTCTTGATTTTTTTTGCAGAGCAGTCTGGATTAGTACAATATAAGGACCTAATCATATTTACATCACTAATTTCCGTCTTTTCGCCACAGGCAGGACATATATCAGGAATATCTTTTACTCCACTTCTTGTAATATTTTCAGCAATCTGTGGAATAATCATGTTTGCTTTATATACTTCAATCTCGTCTCCAATGCCCAGTTCAAGTGATTCCATAATAGAGATATTATGAACACTGGCACGACTAACAGTTGTTCCTTCGAGTTCAACTGGCTCAAATATGGCTATCGGATTAATAAGTCCTGTTCTGGATGGACTCCATTCAATCTGAGTAAGCTTCGTCTTAGCAACTTCATCCTTCCATTTAAATGCAATGCCATTTCTGGGGAATTTGGCTGTCATTCCAAGTGATAATCCATATTCAATATCATCGTACATTAACACTAGTCCATCTGAGGGTACATCAAAATGTTCTATTTCTTTAGCAAAATATTTAACTATTTCAGACATATTATCACTAGTTACCTGTTTATGTTCTACTACAGAAAATCCCTGTTTTTCAAGGAATTCAAACTGCTTTGTCATTGAATTTTCAAAGTCAACATCATCAGCTTTTACTAATGAAAATGCGTAGAAATTAACATTTCTTTTTGCTGTTATTTCGCTGTTTAACTGCCTTACTGAACCACTACACAAATTTCTTGGGTTCTTGTATTTAGAACTTTCATCTTCGATAAGTGCATTTATTTTTTCAAAATCAGAATACCTAATTACAGCTTCGCCTCGTAGAATCAGTTCTCCCTTATAAGCGATGGTCATAGGAATATTCTTAAATGTCTTAGCATTGTTGGTTATAACCTCACCTACTTCGCCATTACCTCTGGTAACAGCTTTAATTAAACTGCCATTATCATATGTCAATACTACAGTTAATCCATCTAATTTCCATGAAAGTAGTCCTTTTTTATCACCAATAAAAGAAGCCAGTGCATCAACTTCCTTTGTTTTATCAAGTGAAAGCATTGGTTTCTCATGTCTAACTTTAGGCAACTCACTAACTACACCATATTCAACATTTACAGTTGGACTATTAGAAAGAACAAGACCTGTCTCTTCTTCAAGTCTCTTAAGTTCATCATATAACTCATCATATTGGTAATTAGACATAATCTCATTACTTTCTTGATAATATACTCTTCCTGCCTCATTTAATATATCTACTAATTCCTTAATTCTTGCTGTTTTAGTATCCACAGTAATCTCCTGATTCTATATATTGTGACGCCTATAAATATTCTTAACTATATTACTAATATATAATTCTTAACTATATTACTAATATATAATTCTTAACTATATTACTTGCAGTTATTCATTAAGTTGCTCTAGTAGTGTTTCAAGCTCTTCTGACCTAACATTCCTATAATCGCCTAATTTTAGCTTACCTAACTTTATATTCATGATTCTGACTCTTCTAAGATTAGTAACTCTATATCCAAATTCCTCACACATTCGTCTGATTTGCTTATTAAGTCCCTGTGTAAGTACTATTCTAAATACTCTTTCTTCAATCCACTCAACTTCACATGGTCTGGTAGTAATATTCAATTCTTTGAGTCTAACACCAGATGCCATCTTTTCTATAAATGTATCGTCTATCTTCTTATTAACCATTACAAAGTATTCTTTTTCATGAAACTGTGAGGCTTTAGATATCTTATTTACAATAGAACCATCATTTGTAAGAAGAATCAGTCCCTCTGAATTCTTATCAAGTCTTCCTATCGGATATATTCGTTTAGGATATCCAATATAATCAATAATATTATCAGGATTATCTTTATCTGCAGTACACTCCACACCAACAGGTTTATTAAATGCAATTAGAACCAGTTCATTCTCTCTGCTAACCTTTTTACCATTACAAACAATATCCATAGTAGGAAGAACTTTCATTCCCATTACTGCCTTATTACCGTCAACAGTAACCCTACCTGCATCAATAAGTCTGTCTGCTTCACGCCTCGAACATACCCCTGCATCACTAAGGAACTTGTTAAGCCTAACCTCATCGTTAACATTAAACTCATTTATCTGATTCTTTGATCTTTTAGCCATTTTTACCTCAATCTATAGTGCAGAGTCTTTCAATCCCTCTGCAAGTTTATTTATCGCTTCAAGGACATTGACAAAGTTATTCATCTCTGTCATTGCATTCTCTGCTGTCTTCTCTGCCTCAGTTGAAGAAGCTGATACTTCCTCACTAGTAGCTGATAACTGATTAATATTATCAGAGATAACTCCAGTAGAGTCAAGGACTTCTTTCATAATTGCGCTTGTATTACCAATTTTAACAATTAATTCTTCTACTTCGTCATTAATAACATCAAATTTCTCTTTAGTAACCTCAATCATATCATTCTGTTTTAATATTGATTCAACAGAATTATCAACACTTTGTGTTGTCTCTTTAGCATCAACTACCAACTCACCTATTATACCGGAAATATTATTAGCAGCATCTTTTGTCTGTTCAGATAACTGTCTTATCTCATCCGCAACAACTGCAAAACCTTTTCCTGCTTCTCCTGCTCTTGCTGCTTCAATTGATGCATTAAGGGCCAGTAAATTAGTCTGTGATGAAATATTAAGAATAACTTCAAGAATCTTTTGAACCTGCGTAATTCTATCTGCCAGTCTCTTAGTAGATTCTACTGTAGATTTACTTGCTTCACCAACAATATTAGCTTGTTCTTTAAGCTTTTCTATTATAACCTTACCATTATGTACATTATCTTTTGCTACTTCCGAAGCTTTTACCATATTATCCATTTCTTTGCCCGCTTCATCAGTATTTTTTTCGATACCTATACATACTTCTGCCTGCTGTTGAATGGCAGCCGCTGTACTTTCGCTGCTCTCTGCAATATTACCAACAGAAAAAAGATTAGTCTTAATACAATCCTCAAGAATTCTCATAAGATCTTGCGCTTCAACAAAATTCGTTGCTATTTGATCTGCTGTCTCTGACATCTTTTCAGCCGAAGCCTTTTGTTTTTCGATATTATTATTAATCTCTGCCATATTCTCAGTATTAAACTTAATTAACAAACTACAAGATGCATATGATGCAAAGCATATCAGTGCTATTAAGAATCCTTCTAATATAAATACCGTTGCTAAATCAGGCTCTGTGCTATTACCTGCTAGTACTATCATATGTATAATATTAGTTACAATGGTAACTGATATGCCACATATTATTATATCTTTCATCATATATACAACGCTTACTATTAAAATAGGAAAGACATACATGTATGATGTTGTTGCTGTTCCAAATATCATAACCACTGTATACATAAGTGCTGCAGAACTAACTAAAATTACTTCACACAATCTTGTGTTTCTCTTCATAATAAATGCTATAGTTGCAACAATCGCGCAAATCAAAGAAGTAGCTATCTGTGCTATTGTATTAGCATGCATTCCATTCTGTGATGCATATCCCATTAATACAACAACAACAAATAGCTCCATTGACAAAATAACTGGATACGATACTCCATTCGCTCTTTTAAATTGATTCTCTGTCATTTTTCCACCCACGTTATATATATAATTATATATAATATTACCACAAATCAAGAACGAAAGTATATATGTGGCGACCTTTCTCTCGTTTTATTTCGTTCCCATATTTATATATTATTATACATCATATCCGTACAAAGTCAAAATATTCTTTTAGCAAAGTTATAAAGTCCGTTTTTCCATACAACAAAATCATGTCCGCCTTTACTAACTATTTATTTTAACTTTTACTAATTATTCATTTATAATATTTTACTACCGATTTTAAGTTTATATCTTCTTGAAATATAATGAATAGTTTCATCTATTAATATAATTTCAAAACTTTCCAATTTATTGACTTTATTATAATTTACAATCTCCGATTGATTTATTCTTATAAATGTATCAGAATATATTGCAATATAACTATATAAATCGTTAAGCTTTCCGTAGAATTCAAATTTATATTCCTTATCGTTATGTATAGTAATCTTTCTCTTATTACTCTCAATATATGTAATACTGTCTAATTCAATCATTTTTTCTTCATACCCAAATCTAGTAGATATATATACTTTATTATCTTCCTTAGTTATTATTTCAAATTTATTATTCATATTCTTCAGTCTCCTAAATAATCAATTATACTTATTATGCATTTTTCTTTAATTCAATTATATTATCTGCATAATCCTTGATGTTATTATTGTGTGACACTACAATAACAATTTTTCCCTCATCTGCCAGTTCTCTTAAATATTTAAAAATTATTTGTTCGTTCTTTTCATCCAGATTACCTGTTGGTTCATCTGCAAAGATAATTGTTGGATCATTAGCCATTGCTCTTGCAATTGCAACTCTTTGCTGCTCTCCACCTGACAATTCAGTAGGATAGTGCTTTTCTCTATCTGATAGTCCAAATCTCTCAAGTAATTCATGTGCTGCTTTTTTCATATCTATATGATTTTTGCCATATTTTTCATTAATAAGCATTGGTATAATAACATTGTCAAGTGCATTCAGATTCTGATTAAGGTAAAATGCTTGAAAAATAAAGCCTATATTCTTCATTCTGACATCAGCCAATTCGTTCTCTTTTAAATCTTTAATATTTTCTCCATTTAGCATCACATCACCCTTAGTTGGCTTATCTAACATTCCTAATACATTCAGTAATGTAGACTTTCCAGCGCCAGATGGTCCCATAATACAATTGAAAGTTCCTTCTTCAAACCTTACACTATAATCTTTAATGGGTGATACTCCATTGCTATATTCCTTCGTAATGTTAATTGCTTCTAATACCGCCATCTCATTTACTCCTTTATCTTAAAATATTTATTTATATTATCAAGTTTAACCTTGTTAACATTGATATATATACTAATTAGTATTACAACGCTTACTATTGGTAAAAAATAAGTACATCTGATGTCCATATAGGCCGTCATCTCAACTTTTTCAACAATAAGTGATACTATCTCTGATTTAGCCAATACATCCCATAATAAGGAAGATAAGCCATAACCTATTGCCATTGATGTCCCAACTTCTATAATATAATATTTTACATAATTGGCAAAAATCGTCCTATTTTTATATCCGCTTACTTTTAACATGCAAATATTCTTGTATTCACGCTTAAGAGATGAATTAAAAAATATTAGAAAAATAATTAAAATAACAATTGTAACCGCCATTAGTAATCCAGTTACTGCTGTAATAAACATCATATTTTTAGCTTCTATATCAGCATTAATGTCTGAAATGGCATTCTGTGTAGTCTTAAACCATTCTGTACTAACAATCTCTTTAAACTGCAAAAACATGTTCATAGTAATAAATGCTAATAAAATGCAAGCTATATTTACAATCGAATTCAATAGAACTATTTGTATACTGTGTATTCTTTGTTTTATCATATATATGAACATTCTTATTCCTCCATTAGACCTTCAGGCAAAACAATCTTATGTAATTTTTGTTTTATAATTCCAGATATTATAGCAAATGAAGCAACACAATATATTGCCAATATTGCTATTGTGCTAAGTGGAATTTTAATATGTAAAAATCTAATAAATACATTTAAAAAGTTCTGAATATATAGATTAACTCCTATTACTAATAATCCGATTATTATGGCACTTAATACAATAGAAATCAGAAATGTCATTATTAATTCTATAATAAATATTGCAAAGATATTATTATCTTTGTATCCTATCGCCTTAAGTAAACCTAACTCTCCAGTTCTAGCTTTGATACTTTTAGTATTATGGACTACTATTGTGATAATAGAAATAACAAATAAAAGATATCCTATCACCTTAAGTATTGGTGGAATCATCTTGTAAAACATAAATCCTTCACTTAGATATATATTATTACTTGCACCTAGCTCATCTCCTAGCTCCTGAACATAGTCATATGACTTGGCAACAATTATTACTCCTTTTCCAATGTTTTTATACTTTTTGCCTGTAGTATCAACCACAGTTTTATATTCATCCTGGGATATCAAAAATCTTCCCCCTCCGATAGCTGAATTATCATATACACCTGCTACTGTATATTCTTTTTCTAGTTTTTCATCTATTTCTCTGGCACTTCCACCATCTTCTTCTGCTATCTTCTCATACATAGGATAAGATATTTTAATCTTTTGTCCTATATATTTGCTTCCATCTTCATATTCAAATTCATCTGAAAGAGCTATTGGATATTCACCTTTTGCATTATAATACTTAGGAATTAGAATCTCATCATTATTAAGTTCTGATATATTCTCTGTATACTCACTAAATCTTGGATTAAACCTCTTTACCGTAACATATTGTTGTGTTTCACTAATCTGACTAGCTAAATTATATGCATTAAACTCGTCAATATCTACTATTCTGGAATCACCATCATAATCATTAATAATCTGGTCTGCAATCTCTTCTATATAGGAATCCAACCTCAAAGTAGATGCATCTGGTGTATCATATATTGTGTATTTTGAAAAACTATCTATCGCATTAATCATTATATCTGATAATGCAATTGCTATAATAGATATAACTAATAAAATAATACTTATTCTATTAGCCTTCTTTCTTGCTCTATAATTCTTCTTTGCTACAAATAGCATATTCTGTACTTTCATATCATACTCTCCTATCCTTTTTCCTCCAAATAATACACAATACTATATTAAGAATTATTGTTAATACTATAATTACATACATTATCATTATTACTATTTTATAATTTGCAATATCATCATTCATTTTAATATAATTTTGATCATCGCACTGACTTCCTAAGATAAATCCTTCTTCCTTAACATTACTATAGAATTCTATAGCTGATTCATTATCTATAAATGTCATATATATTGTGCTTTCATAAATATCTTCTATTTCACTTCTTTTAATGCTATATACCTTGCACCAGTCTTCATAATATTCATTTTGATTCACTAATAATAGTGTATCAGATTTTCTTGCTAATTCGCTATCATATGTACCAACAACTTTGTAATCTTTTTCAAAATATGTTTTTTGTATATTTTCTTCTGTGTTCACACTATCTGTCGAGCGCTCTATATTATAAAACCTTAATGTAATGGTAGTGCCTATAAGAGTATCACCATCAATATAACTTTTTCCATTATCATACTTTCCATATAACTTAGGCTTGAACTGCTCTGGAATAATAATCTCTCCATCGTCAAGTCCTTTAACATCTGTACAATCCTGATATCCAGCCTCATAACAATCTACACTTATATTACTGTTACTCCCTGATTCATCATATTCTAAACATGATACACTAATAACATCGCCAATACCTCTAATAGATATAATTGATTTACCATCTTTGTACTTATTCATAAATCCTTTATAATCAGCATCATTAATGCCCAACGCATATACCGTCTTACTAACAGGTGAAGCTTTCCATGCATTAAGTTCTTCTCTCATATTTGCTACATTCTTATTAAGATTATAAGTGACAATTCCTAATACTGCTATGACTATAGCAGAAGCAGCCCATATATAAATCCTTAATTTGTTCTTCATATCCTATATTAGGTTAGGTACCCCTGATGTTTTAGGGACACCTAACCATTCCTCCTAATATTTCATATATGCTAACATCAATCTATTTAATAGGTATAGTGTACTCTTTTTAATATAACTTTTCAATAGATATGTAATAATCGGTCAAAACTTTTTACACATATTTGTCGATAATATTTCAATACATATTCAAGTGGTGAAAGTTATTCTAATTAACTCTTTAACAATAGCCAAACTTGTCTTATTCCTCCATCAGACCTTCAGGCAAAACAATCTTATGCAATTTTTGTTTTATAATTCCAGATATTGCTGTAAATGAAGCAGAACAATATATTACTAGTATTGCCATTGTGCTAAGTGGAATTTCAATATGTAAAAATCTAATAAATACATTTAAAAAGTTCTGAATATATAGATTAGCTCCTATTAGTAATAATCCAATTATTATAATGCTTAACACAATAGAAATCAGAAATGTCATTACTAATTCTATAATAAATATAGCAAAGATATTATTATCTTTGTATCCTATTGCCTTAAGTAATCCTAATTCTCCAGTTCTGGCTTTGATACTTTTAGTATTATGGACTACTATGGTGATAATAGAAATAACAAATAAAAGATATCCTATCATCTTAAGTATTGGTGGAATCATCCTGTAAAACATAAATCCTTCACTTAGATGTATATTACTCAAACTTCGCACTTAAATAAGTGCCTATGTACCTTGAAAATTCAAT
>CAZNEZ010000060.1:0-10342 GCA_964572475.1 uncultured Lachnospiraceae bacterium | reverse complement strand
AATGTTATGAAAAAAATGTTATCAATTATTCTATGTATCTGTATGTTAACTTCCTTAAGTGCATGTACAACGAAAGATACAACGACGAATGATACAACAACTAATGAAGATACAACAAAAGAAACACTAAAATCATTATCATCATTTAGTGAACCCAATGTAAATGAGACATTTGATTATACAGGCTATACTAATAAAGAACTTTATAAATGGGGAAAAGGAATTGTTTTGCCCGTACAAAATCCACAAAATTCACAAGCAGAGATATCTACTGAAGAGGGGTATAATATCAAATTGACATGTAGCAATAAGTCTGATATTGATAAATATGTAAATGATATGAAATTAGATGACTGGTTTTGCTATACAAATAACGAGAGTGGTATCTACAGTTTTCTTAAAAATAATATGGCACTTATACTAACTAAAAATAGAGATAAGAATAGTGAATTTATAGAAAATAAATTTAATTTAACATTTATAATGGGTAAAGAGGAAGAAAGTAATAAAGAAAAAATAAATACTCTTGAAGAACAGCTTAAGAAGCTAGGGTATGATTTTACTAGTGAGAATTCATTTATTATAGAATTACCAACAGATAAAATAACAGATAGAACAGATATAAAAATATTTAATATGGTCAAGTATGAAACAGGAGATGATAGATTTCAATCATATGCATGTATTGAAGAAAATGATAAAATTGTATTATTAAGTCCATACATTTTTTCATATTCATCGGCATCTGAGTGTAGATTTTATGATATAGATTCAGACGGAATTGATGAATTCATATGCAGTTCAGAGTGTCTTGATGGATATGATTCTGCTAAAACAGATTCTACAATAAGAATATTTAAAAAAGATAAAAGAGATATATACATACTCGATTATAACTATAGAGTAAGGTATATAAATCTAAATAATACAGATTATGATAGATTTTATTCATATCTAGTAGGAGATTTTAAAGATAATAAAATATGTATTAATATTGGAATTCATGATAAAACAAGCCCTGCATCAGCATATTATAATAAATCTAAAAACCAATGGTCAGTTATGGAACTGGAAAAAACAGATATGTACCTTACTTACAAGGACGGAAAGTACATAATAGAAAACCAGAAAGATATAGAGATAATAGAAGAGTCAGACAAGATGATAGAATATTGAAGTGATATGAAAAGTAAAATAAATATGTAACAAGAAAGCTTATAAGAAATGTTGAAAGCTTATAAGAAGTGTAAGAAAGGTTGACTTTTCGTAATTAATAGAGTACACTATTTTCGCTAGGGGTGCCTGATGAATCAGGCTGAGATGAGACTATGCATATGTCGAAACCCTTGAAGCCAAGCAGATACACAACACTATGAATTAAGAAAGTTTAAAGTGTTCTAAGTGTAATTTGTATGTTGGCTCTGTACCTGATCCAGATAATGCTGGCGTAGGGATAGTGTATGCATTTGCATTGTAGATTAGAAAAATTTTCAATGTGAATATATTAGTATACTTCCCTCTTCGGCTGTTAGTCGAAGAGTTTTTTTCTTTATAAGAAGTTCACTACGAGCATGGACTAAGTTATTCAAATATGAAAGGATGCCATAGAGGCAAAAGGTGTTTAAAATGAACGCAAATGTAGCAATTCAGGTTTTACCTATAGTTGATGACGATAACGAAGTAATTCGTATAGTAGATGAAGTTATCGCTTATATTAAGAGTACAGGTTTATCATATTATGTCGGACCTTGTGAAACTTCAATAGAAGGAGAGTATGAGGAATTAATGGAAGTTGTTAAGCAATGTAATTATATTGCAGCTAAAGCAGGCTGTAAGAAGATGGCGACCTACGTTAAGATTTCATTTGAACCAGAAGGGGATGTACTTACTATTGAGAAGAAAGTCACAAAACATCATCAATAAGATTGCTCCTGTATTTGCAGTAGCATTAATATTATTAATATGGCAATATGTTTCAGGCAATGATATAGTTCCGTCATTTATGCTTCCAACACCTGAAAAGGTTATAAAAGCATTTATGGCAGATTTTGACTTGCTGATGTCACATGCAAAAACAACGCTGATAGAGGCATTTTACGGACTTTCGTTTGGAATAATACTGGGATTTGTGACAGCAGTAATAATGGATAGGTTTGTATTTTGCTATAAGGCATTATATCCAGTGCTTATAATCACACAAACAATTCCAACAATTGCAATAGCTCCACTACTAATCCTATGGCTAGGTTATGAAACTACTCCTAAGGTAGTACTTGTAGTTATAACAACATTTTTCCCTATTACAATAGGTTTGCTAAATGGCTTTAAATCAGCGGATAAGGATGCACTTAATCTTATGCGAGCAATGGGAGCAAATAGAATCCAGAGATTTTGGCATATTAAAATTCCGAGTGCAATGAGCTCATTTTTTTCAGGACTTAGAATATCAGTCTCCTATTCAGTAGTGGGTGCAGTTATATCTGAGTGGCTGGGTGGAAGAAGTGGACTTGGGGTGTATATGACCAGAGTAAGAAAATCCTTTGCATATGACAAAATGTTTGCAGTAATAATATTTATATCAGCATTAAGTCTATTTTTGATGCTTATGGTAAATATATTGCAAAAAATCTGTATGCCATATGAAAGAAAACAAAAGAATTCAAGTAATTAGAAATATACAGATAAATATAAAAATGTACGATTTAACGTGGAAATGAGGAATAAAATGAGAAAAAAATTATTAGCATTAACAATGATAACAGTAATGGCTATTACTTCATTGTCAGGCTGCAAATCAGACAATAAAGATAGTTCAAATAGTAATTCAAATAATAGTTCGGAATCAGGGAGCAAAGAACTTGAGACGATAAAGATAGGTCTTGACTGGTCACCTAATACCAATCATACAGGAATGTATGTAGCTATGGAAAAAGGATATTTTGAAGAATTAGGAATTAAAGTAGAATTTGTGGATTGTATGGAAACAGGCGCTGAAGGTGTCGTTGGAGCTGGAACATGTCAGTTTGGAGTAAGCTTTCAGGATACATTAGCTCCACTCTTTGCATCAGAGGATGCCCTACCAATTACAGCGGTTGGAACAATTATACAGCATAATACATCAGGTATTATTTCACTTAAAGATAAAGATATTAAGACACCTAAGGATATGACAAATCATAGTTATGCAACATGGGATTTGCCAGTTGAGTTAGCAACAATTAAAGAAGTAGTTAATTCTAATGGTGGAGATTTTTCAAAAGTAAATCTTATACCTAGTACAGTTTCAGATGTAGTTTCAGCATTTAAGACGGATTCAGTTGATTCAGTATGGATTTATTATGCATGGGATGGAATAGCAACACAGGTCGCAGGACTTGAAACAAACTTTTTTAACTTTGCAGATTATGCACAAGAGCTTGATTTCTATAATCCTGTAATTATTGCAAATAATGCTTTTCTTGAAAAAGAGCCAGAAACAGCGAAGAACTTTATGAAAGCTCTAAAAAAAGGATATGAATATGCAATAGAGAATCCAGAAGATGCAGCTAATATATTGTGCAAATGTAATCCAGAGCTTGATAAAGATATAGTTTTAGCTAGTCAGAAATGGCTTGCCGGAAAATATAAAGATGATGTTGAGAGATGGGGATATATTGATCCTGCCCGTTGGGATAAATTCTACGGCTGGTTAAATGAAAATAAGCTGGTAGAAAATGAGCTTTCAGCAGGAACTGGTTTTACTAATGACTATCTTCCAGAATAAATCAACAATTTCTTCCAGAATAGTTAAGCAAATGGAGATAATGCGATGAATACAAAACTTGAAGTTAAAGCTGTTTCAGTTGATTTTGACGGAAAGAAAATAATAGAAGATATAAATATTCACCTTAATGAGGGTGAAATAGTATGCCTTTTGGGAATAAGTGGTTCAGGAAAGACAACATTATTTAATGTTATTTCAGGACTTCTTAGTCCTGATGAAGGTAATGTATATCTTAATGGAAATGATATAACGAATAAAGCAGGAAATGTTAGCTATATGCTTCAAAAGGATATGCTTTTACCTTTTAAAACGGTTGTTGATAACGTTGCATTACCATTAGTAATTCGTGGAAAACACAGAAGAGAAGCAAGAAAAGAAGCGATGGAACATTTTGAAGAATTCGGACTAAAGGGTACTGAGAAAAAGTATCCAAGTCAGCTTTCAGGTGGAATGAAACAAAGGGCGGCATTACTTAGAACATATATGTTTTCTAAAGAAGTAGCACTTCTTGATGAACCATTTAGCGCACTTGATACAATTACCAAAAGTGCTATGCATGAATGGTATTTAGATGTTATGCAGAAAATAAAGATGTCTACAATATTTATTACACATGATATAGATGAAGCAATTAAATTGTCAGATAGAATATATGTTATGACTGGACATCCAGGTATAATAATAAATGAAATAGAAATCAATGAATCAAAGCCACGAGATAAGAACTTTATCGTAAGCGATGAATTCATTGATTATAAAAAACAAATATTATCAATTCTAGAGAATAGTTAAAAATGTTGGAATCCATTCGGATAAGAATACTGTAAGTATTCCAAATAAAGCAACAACAACTAAACTTTTTTCATGATATGCCAGAAATAAGGCCACAACACATCCGGCTACAGCGCTGTATATGTATGTGGTTGAATAAAATATATCAGGAAATGTCAATGCTGATAGTACTGCAAAAGGAACGTAATCGAAGAATGCTTTAAGGTATTTGGAGGTTACGTTTTTTCTAAACAAAGTTATAGGAAGCATTCTTGGAAGATATGTTACAAGAGCCATAAGAAGAACTGCGATAAATGCGGATTTAATCATTAGTAATATTCTCCTTTTCTTCAGCAGGGAATAGGAAAGCACCGATTCCAGCAGCGATAATAGTAGCAATAATAGTTCTGAATCCATCGGATATAAAATACAAAAATGGTACATATTTAATTATGCATGAAATAGTAATTGAAATAGCTATAATTATTAATATAGAAGCTGATTTCTTGGCAGGAGGAATAATAATCGCAATAAACATTGCAAATAAAGCTATTCCCATAGCGCCCTTTAAGATATCAGGAAGAATAGATGAGGTGCACCCACCCAGTAAAGTTCCAAGCGCCCAGCCAATATATGGTCCGGTAACAAGTCCGTACATATAGGGTGTGGTGAGAGGCTTTATTTCACTTGATGCTACTGCAAATGTCTCATCAGTAATACCAAAACTAAATATCATTCGGTCAAGAAGTTTAACACCTCTGTCCATCTTTTGAGATAGCGCAAGAGACATAAGAATATATCTGATATTTATAATAAATGTAGTTAATGTAATCTCTAAATATCCAGCTCCTGCAATGACTAGATTAGTACCTGCAAACTGTCCTGAGCTTGTAAGGTTGCTCATTGATATAAAAACGGCAAGCCATATGGGGATTCCACTATTAACTGCCATAAAGCCAAATGTAAATGATACTGGTAAGTATCCAAAAGCTATTGGAAGACCTTTGATTAGGCCGTGTCTGTATTGTGATTTCAATTGTAATCCTTCTTTCTCTAAGTTTCGATATGTTGAAACTTAAGATATTATAGAGTATAATGAATCTAGTTTCAAGTCGAATATGAAGATAGAAAGAAAAGAATATTAAGATAGAAAGAAAAGAATATTAAGATAGAAAGAAAATAAGATAGAGAGAATGAGAATATGAAAGATAAATATAATTATAAGAATAGAGAAAAATACAGTAGAGAAAATTATAACCCTAATGCAGAGGATATGAGCTGGAAGATATGGATGATTATCTATCCTGCTCTTATATACCTTGGGATTTCAATGGTAATTCAGGTTATATCAACATTTGCTTCTATTAACGGTTTCTTTAGTAGATTTACTGGAGCTGAAACAATAACATTTGCAGATGGGTTAACC
Organism: uncultured Lachnospiraceae bacterium; assembly: GCA_964572475.1. Classification (GTDB taxonomy): domain Bacteria; phylum Bacillota; class Clostridia; order Lachnospirales; family Lachnospiraceae; genus CAZNEZ01. Next base: position 4,382 of record CAZNEZ010000060.1, on the reverse strand, counting down.
TTTGTAGATAAAATGGATAAGATAGTATCTGAGAACTCAGTTTATATTACTCTTGTTTCAGCAATTATAACTATTCCAATTATGTTGTTTTTAATGGATAGAGATGTGATGAAATCTAAGATTAATAAAACATATAGAAAGTATACAAAACCTGAGCCTTTTTTTTATTTTCCATTATGTGCATTAGCGGTAGCATCATGTATAGGTGTAAGTGCAATGGTTACATTGATTCCACTCGATAATGTACTAGGAAGTTATGGAGAAGTTGAAAAGGCAGTTTTTAGCTCTAATATAATTATCCAGATACTAGCTACTGTTATTGCAGCACCTATAGTTGAAGAACTGATTTTTAGAGGACTTGCATACAACAGAGCTAAAAACTATACAGATTGGCTAACGGCAGCAGTTTTATCAGCATTAGCATTTGGAGTATATCATTTTAATCTGGTTCAGGGAATGTACACATTTATTATTGGTGTAATATTGGCATATGTATATGAAAGATATAAAACTATAATAGCACCGATTGTATTTCATGCAGTTATTAATCTGGTAACGGTGCTGCTAAATGTAACAGGAATTGGAGATGCAATTGATAGTAATATATTTATTAAGATTATTGTAGCTGTTTTGGGATTGTTTATTACTTATAGATTTATAAAGTATTTTCAACAGGTTAAAATCTCTACGGATATTACTCCTGCTGAATATTTGGATAGGGAAAAGAAATCAAATAACAAGAAAAATAAGAGAAAATATTAAAAAAGTAGTAATAGTGCTAGATTATTGTTTAGAAAAAGTTTATAATATAGCCAACACAAAAAAAGCAAGGGAGCAACAAACGAAATGTACGATAGTATTGTTATAGGATGTGGTTTCGCCGGAGCGGTAATCGCAGATAAACTCGCAAGTCAAGGAAAGAAGAAAGTTCTTATTATAGAGCAAAGGAATCACATTGGTGGTAATTGTTATGATGTAAAAGATGAACATGGTGTTCTGATTCATAAATATGGTCCTCATATATTTCATACAAATTCTGATGAAGTATATGAATATCTGTCTAAGTATACAAAATGGTATGATTATTCACATGAAGTAGTTGCATTTATTGATGATAGATATATGCCAGTACCATTTAATCTTAATACACTGAAGATGGTATATGGAGAAGAGAAGGCATTGGAGCTTAGAAACAAGCTTATCAATACATATGGAGAAGGTAGAAGGGTACCTATTCTTGAGCTTAGACAAAGTAATGATGAAGATATAAGAAAGATAGCTGAATATGTATATCAGAATATTTTTCTTAAGTATACTATGAAACAGTGGGGACAGACACCAGAAGAAATTGATCCGTCTGTAACTGGAAGAGTTCCAGTACTTGTATCAGAAGATAACAGATATTTTCAGGATAAATATCAGGGTATGCCATTAGATGGTTTTACGCCACTATTTGAGAAGATGCTTGATAATGAGAATATTGAAGTCAGACTTAGCACAGATGCCAGAGAATTAATCACATTTACTGAAAAAGAGATACTCTTTGAAGGCGTTGCATTTACTGGTGATGTTATATATACTGGTCCAATTGATGAATTATTTGACTGCAGATATGGAAGACTACCTTATAGAACACTTAAGTTTACTTTTGAACATTATGATAAGGATGAATATCAGCCTAAGGCAGTTGTAAATTATACTGTTAGCGAAGAATTTACGAGAATTACAGAGTATAAGAAGCTTACAGGACAGAATATTAAGGGAACAACTATTATGAAGGAATATCCTAAGGCATATTCTGGAGCTGATGGAGAGATACCTTATTATGCTATTATGAATGAAAAGAATATTGCACTATATAACAAGTATGTAGAGGCTTTGGGAGACAAAAAGAACTTTTATTTACTTGGAAGATTAGCGGAATACAAGTATTACAACATAGATGCTATTGTTGAGAAAGCAATCAGATTAGCAGAGAAATTAATATAATGTATAATGAAAAGGAGCCGCATTAAATGAAATTATTATCAGTGGCAGTTCCATGTTATAATTCAGCAGAATATATGGAAAACTGCATAAACAGTTTATTAAAAGGTGGGGAAGATGTTGAGATTCTTATTGTTGACGATGGTTCAGTCAAAGACAATACAGCCGAGATAGCTGATAGACTACAGGAACAATATCCTACAATTATTAAATCTATTCATCAGGATAATGGTGGTCATGGCGAGGCGGTTAATACAGGCCTGGCTAATGCTACAGGAGTATTTTTTAAAGTAGTAGATAGTGATGACTGGGTTAATGAAGAGGCACTTAATAAGATATTGCAGGTTCTTAAGAAAGCAGTTGAGAAAGATGTAGATATGGATATGCTTCTTAGCAACTTTGTTTATGAAAAACAAGGTGTTAAACATAAGAAAACTATGAGATATAAGGGAGCTCTTCCAGAGAGAAAACTTGTAGAATGGGGACCAGATATCAAGTTTAAGACAGCACAGTATATCCTGATGCATTCTGTTATATATAGAACGAAGATGCTTAGAGATTGTGGATTAAAGTTACCAAAACATACTTTTTATGTTGATAACATATATGTATTCCAACCTCTTCCATCAGTTAGAAAAGTTTATTATTTAAATGTTGATTTTTATAGATATTTTATTGGCAGAGATGATCAGTCGGTTAATGAAAAGGTTATGATTTCGAGAATTGACCAGCAGATAAGAGTAACTAAGATTATGATTGATGAATATCTTAAGATGAACATTGAATGCAAGAATCTTGATAAATATATGCTTCAGTATCTTGATATGATGATGTGTGTTTCATCAATTATGTTGATATTATCAAAAGAAAAGATTAATCTTGAAAAGAAAAAAGAGTTATGGAATTACCTTGAGAATAGTGATAAAGAACTATATAAGAAATTAAGACATACGATTCTTGGAGTTTGGATGAATCTTCCAGGAGCAGTAGGAAGAAAATTTTCTGTATTAGGTTATAAGATTGCTCAAAAAATAGTTGGTTTTAATTAAGCATAAAAAGTAAAATAAAATAGTAGCAGGAAAATTATTGCTTTCCTGCTACTATTTTATTTCTTAAATTGTTTTTTCTGTATTTTCATCACGTTCTGTAGCATGATGTGTGCCGAATAAAGTTGCATAATCTATAACATATACTAGAACATACATTACAATACTTAATGCTATTCCGCCGAATACATCTACTATTGAGTGCTGTTTTAATAACATGGTAGATAAAATAATTAATGTACTTAATATTGCTGAAGCTATTTTAATTCTGTGCTTACCTTTAAGGCGCTCACACTTCATCAGAACAATAAAAGCTCCTATTGAATTAAAAACGTGGATACTAGGGAAAACATTGGTATTAGTATCAGCCGTATATACAAAACTAAGCATCTTAGTAAATACATTGTCATTACCATTGAAATCAGGTACACGTAAATCCTGACCATTAGGCCATAAAGTACATACTAAAAGTGAAATAGACATTCCGATAAAAAAGTAGGCGGACATCTTATAGTATTCTGATTTTGAGGCTCTAAGTATATATATGAATACTACAGGAATATATATAAACCACAACAAATAAGGTATGATAAAATACTCACAAAATGGGATTTTATCATCTATAGCAATATGTATATTGGTGTAGTCTGTATATTTTGTTATATGTGATTCAAGCCACATAAACCACGGCATATAGATGAAAACATATAATACAGTCCATCCATGCTTATATTTTGAAACAAAGTCAGTTATCTTTTTCAATTGTTACGACCTTTCATATGAGAGTTATAATAGTCTATCGATATTCACGATTGATTACCTAGTGGATTATAGCACAGTAAATTTAATGGTACAATATTTAAAAGTGAAAATATTATAAAAATATAATAAGTATAATAGGCAAAATATGCTAAAAATTAAATTAAGCATAATAAAAATTAAAGGTTATTATATTTTATTTCATACGGATAAAAAATAGGTCAAAAAATATGGTCAAAAAATATTAAAAAAAACTGTAAAAAAATGTTGACAAAAGCTAAAACATTTATTATACTATCTAAGCAAGTTTGATTGCAAGAGATGCGGGATCTTAGCTCAGCTGGGAGAGCATCTGCCTTACAAGCAGAGGGTCACAGGTTCGAGCCCTGTAGGTCCCATTTGGTGGTTTATACCATACAAAATTACATATGGCGGAATAGCTCAGTTGGCTAGAGCACACGGTTCATACCCGTGGTGTCGAGAGTTCAAGTCTCCCTTCCGCTACTACAGAAAGTACTCACGACGGTGAGTATTTTTTTTTGCCTTATAGGGAAAATACGCAACAGCGTGAAACATTTAAGAAGAATGCGA
>CAZNEZ010000059.1:0-10345 GCA_964572475.1 uncultured Lachnospiraceae bacterium | reverse complement strand
TAAACCTTTGATTACTTCAATAATTTCCTGAGTTGTCATTTTAATTTCCTCCATATGATAATATTTGATACGTTCTTAGTTTCTAAGCAACGTCCTGTTTCTCTGCAATCTGCTTAATAACACGAGCAAAGTTTGTAATTGGTGATTGAATACTTCCAAGTAATTTGGAAATAAGTTCTTCTCTTGATGGGATAGAAGCGATAACTTCAACGCCCTTAGCATCATAGTATGTTCCATCGATAACTCCTGCTTTAACCTCAAGTGCTTCAGCAGTTTTAGCAAATTTGCTAATGATTCTTGCTGCTGCAGTTGCGTCTTCTTTGCAGATAGCTATAGCTGTTGGTCCTTCTAAATGCTGTCCTAATTCTTCAAATTCTGTTCCTTTAATAGCAAAGTTAATGAAAGTGTTCTTGTATACTTTATAAACTACATTCGCTTCTCTTAACTGTTTACGAAGATTTGTATCCTGTTCAACAGTAAGTCCACGATAGTCAACAAGTACAGCTGACTTTGCGCCATTAAGTAATTCAGAAATTTCATCAATAATTGGTTTCTTAACTTCTACTTTAGCCATGAATGATTCCTCCTATATTATTTTGCCGTTCATTCCGATACAAGAAAGAAAAGCCTCTCTGTCAGACAGAGAGGCAAAAAGTCAATTAAAATTGAATTCTTATATCCTCGGTAGGTAGTTTCCTTTCTGTAAGATACTCTTACACCTACTGTCTTCGGCTTCGTTTGAAATATTAACATATATAATTTGTAAAGTCAATCACTAATTTTACAAATCCTATACAAATTTTGCTGCATTAACTTTGACAGCAGGTCCCATAGTAGCTGTTAATGTAACGCTTCTGAGGTACTGTCCTTTTAATGTAGCTGGTTTTGCTTTCATTAAAGCATCTATAAGCGCTTGGAAGTTGTCCGCTAACTGCTCTTCTGTAAATGAAGCTTTTCCTATTGGCACGTGAATGATATTTGTTTTATCTAATCTGTACTCAATCTTACCAGCTTTGATGTCGTTAACTGCTTTTGTAACGTCCATTGTTACTGTTCCAGCTTTAGGGTTAGGCATTAATCCTTTAGGTCCGAGTACACGTCCTAAACGTCCAACAACGCCCATCATATCTGGTGTAGCAACTACAACGTCAAAATCAAACCAACCTTCATTCTGAATCTTAGGTACTAATTCTTCTCCGCCAACGAATTCTGCTCCAGCAGCTTCTGCCTCTGCAACTTTATCGCCTTTAGCGAATACTAATACTCTAACTTTCTTTCCTGTTCCGTGTGGTAAAACAACTGATCCACGGATCTGCTGTTCTGCGTGACGTCCATCACAACCTGTTCTGATATGAGCTTCGATAGTCTCATCAAATTTAGCAACTGCTGATTTTTTAGCTAAAGCAACTGCTTCGTCTCTATCATAGACAGCTGCACGGTCGATTAACTTAGCAGCTTCTACATATTTCTTTCCTCGTTTCATTGTAAACCTCCTAGTGGTAATATCGGAAGAAAATAATCTTTCCTCCCACATGCATTGTTATTTTCAGTTTCAATTGTTAAATTAGTCTTCAACTTTGATTCCCATACTTCTTGCTGTACCAGCGATCATGCTCATAGCACTCTCAACTGTTGCTGCATTAAGATCTGGCATCTTAGTCTCAGCGATCTTCTGAAGATCTGCTTTACTAATTGTTGCAACCTTATTCTTATTAGGAACGCCTGAACCTGATTTGAGGTTACATGCTTTCTTTAATAATACTGCTGCTGGTGGAGTCTTAGTAACAAAGCTAAAACTTCTGTCAGCATAAACTGTAATAACTACAGGAATAACCATTCCATCCTGATCTGCAGTTCTTGCATTGAATTCTTTTGTGAATTGAACAATGTTAACACCGTGCTGACCAAGTGCTGGTCCAACAGGTGGTGCTGGTGTAGCTTTTCCGGCTGCGATCTGTAATTTAATATATCCTTCTACTTTTTTCGCCATGATAGGCACCTCCTAAAATGTGGTAATATCGGGAATCCCTCCCACTTGCTGTTAATTTAACAGCTTCTTACATCTTTTTAATCTCTGTGAAACTTAATTCTACTGGTGTTTCACGACCAAACATGTCAACATTGATTGTAACTGTCTGCTTATGCTCATCGATTCTCTTAATAGAACCAACTGTATTTTCCCATACACCGTCTATTACTGTTACAGTATCGCCTACAGCAAAATCCATAACTACTTCTTCAGTTCTGATACCAAGTGGTCTCATCTCTGCTTCTGTAAGTGGAACAGGCTTAGATCCAGGTCCTACAAATCCTGTAACACCTCTGGTATTTCTTACGACATACCAAGTATCATCATTCATTACCATGTTGATAAGAACATATCCAGGAAACATCTTTTTAGCAACTTGCTTCTTAGTTCCATTCTTTAATTCAACAACGTCCTGCATCGGTACTGTTACTTCGAGGATCTGATCTTGAAGTTTTCTGTTTTCAATTGTCTTTTCAATGTTGGCCTTTACTTTGTTCTCATACCCTGAATAGGTATGTACAACGTACCAATTTGTTTCTGACATAAAATCTCACCCTTACCCTTATGATAGTAAATTAATTCCAAATTTGATAATCATATCCAAAACTTTGATTAATGCACCTAAGAATACGGATACAGCCACAACAGCTGCTGTTTGACGAACAACAGATTTCTTGTCAGGCCAGATAATTTTTGAGAACTCTGCCTTTAAGCCTTTAACCCAGCTTTTTTTTGGAGCCTTGCTATTCTTATTAGCAGTTTTCTGTCTATCTATAGCATTATCTGTGACAACAGTTTCTTCTGAAGCAGTAATAATACTGCCATTCTCAGCTTCGCCCATAGCTATACCTCCAATTACTTAGTTTCTTTGTGTAATGTGTGTGATTTACAGAACTTACAATATTTTTTAGTTTCCATTCTATCAGGATGATTTTGCTTATCCTTGGTCATATTGTAATTACGTTGATTACATTCTGTACATGCCAATGTGATTTTAACGCGCACAACTTCCACCTCCAGTTTATTCTTATTACGCTTTGCTCTAATGCAATTGCGTTGCATATTTTAGAGCAAAAAAAAAAGACTTCTTCCATCGCCCATTTACTATAGCATACTCTATTATTAACGTCAAGAATATTTTTTATAGATTATATCTTCCTATTTTTTATAGATTATATCTTCCAAGCACTCACCAACGTGCATACTTGGAAGAATATTTTTCTTTTTTTGTTAGTTACTATATATTTTATCTACTATTATATGTATTTATCAACCAATTCAATTGTATTAGTAAGATCTTCCATCAGTTTTTTTGCTTCTTCTGCTTTACCTTTTGTAAATTCTCCCAACTCAACCACTTCCAAAGTTCCTGCATTTACTTCCTGACTAACAGCCGATATCTGTGATATACTTTCAACAATTGTATTATTAGCCTCTACAAGATTACTTACCTTATTATTAATACTAGTTACATCTTGGCTTAATACATTAACCTTTTTTTCAATAATGCCAAACTGCTTTTGACTATTAGTGATTTTTTCATTTTGGGAATTCATACTACTAACAACATCGTCAACAACAACCTTCGTACTATCTGCATGTGTTCCTAAATCTCCTACAAGCTTTGTAATATTCTCAGTAAGTTTTCTTGTCTCATCTGCCAATATTCTAATCTGGTCAGCAACTACCGCGAACCCTCTTCCTGCTTCACCTGCACGCGCGCTCTCTATAGAAGCATTAAGAGCTAATAAATTTGTCTGGCTTGATATCGAAAAAATTTGTTCTGTTATCTTAGATACTTCTTTAGTATTATCTACAAGCAGATTCATAACATCTGAAACTTCTGCATTCTTCTTTACAATTAATTCAGACTCTTTTACAACCTCATCAATCGACTTTTTGCCTGCTTGAATGGCCTCTAAAGATTCAGTAGTATTATCTGACATCGCCTCCGCCAGACTTTTTGTTTCATCTATAGCAGACTGAATATGCGTAGTCATCATTGTCTGCTTTTCAATACTTTCCGCATTACTTTGATTACCTATAGATATCTCATCAACAGATTCATTTACTCTGATAGTTGCGTCATTAAGCTCATCTATAATTCCAAGCGTAAGACTAGCATTATCTTTTGTAGTCTTACTTATATTAAGTACATCATTAAGAATACTGGTATTTTTTTTCCTGTTCTTCCTTAACCCTGGCTTTCTTTGTATCACTAAAGCTATTAGAATATCCTGTTGCCTTAAGCATTGCAAATGCAAATATACCAACGGATAATATTTGCAGCAGATAGTTGGTCGTATCTGCTGATGTGTTCATTACTTCCTGACCTATTCCAAGATAATTTTGCACTACCTTTAACACATTCAGAATATCTATAATCCACATTCCAATAAATACCAACTTATAATCAAAATATAGAATGTATACTATAAATATTGGAAATATGTATGCATATGTAAGTGGTTTAACCGATGTAAATAATGCAAATGCATATACTATCGAATACCCAAATAGATTAATGTACTTAATATTAGCATTATCTCTGTTCTTAATATATGGGATAATACAGCTTAATAAGTTAATTAAAACTAATAATGCAAAAAATGCAACATACCCTACTGTTCTTGTACCTTTAATTACCTCTACTCCATAACCTCCTATAAGACCTATATCTATGATAGCATTTATAGAAAATAAGAAAAAATTGGTTTTTGCTATTTCACTCTTGATTTTATTCATATGATTTCCTTCCTTTAATTAAAAATAATATTTATTATACCATTATTTGTCAAAATAATACATATTTTATTAACAATTTTTTCATTTATTTTTATGATTTTTAACCTATTTTTTATGAAAGGTGATTAGTTATTTTTGACTTTACATATTCTTTGTAATATAATATAAGAGTAAAAAAGGATTTTTACAATAGGAAACTATTATTAAGTACAAGGAGGTGATCCGAATGATCAGTAATGCATACAATTACTATCTGTCTACATATTCAAAAAAAGAAGTCTCTAAATATGACTCCCACAAAAAAAGTGAATTAAAAGGCACTTATAATAAGATTGTTCGGATGAACTCCAAATTGCCTTTATATAAAGTTGATACCTCTGAATCTATGCAAAAATATGCTATAGATTTGAAGGAAATGGCTCGTTCTATTATCAACACATCCAATAGTCTTGGCTATAACCCTGACGGAACAACCAATTTTTCAAATAAAAAAGCTGTTTCATCTGACGATGCTATTGTTTCTGCTGAGCTGATTAGTGATGTCAATTCTTCAACTGATGATGAATCTTTTAATATACATGTAACCAGACTGGCTACTGCACAGACTAATACTGGTAATTATCTTTCATCCAATAAAATCGCCCTTAAAAATGGTGAATATTCTTTTGATATTGGTGTAGGTGATTATGCCTATGAATTTCAGTTTAGTGTTAATAAAGATGACACTAACAAGACTCTTCAGGAAAAACTTTCAAGACTGATTAATCGTTCAAATATTGGTCTGAGTTCAAAAGTATTAGAGGATAGTAGTGGCAATAGTTCACTTGAAATAAAGTCCAATACTATAGGTCTTTCTGATTTTAGACCAGAGATTTTCTCATTATCTAATTCTCAACCTTTATATGAAACAAACGTAATTGATTATCTTGGTATTAATAACATTTCAACTGAACCGCACAATGCTTTATTTACATTAAATGGCGAGGAGAAAACATCTTCCTCTAATCAGTTTACTATTGGCAAGAAATATGAGATTTCTCTTAACTCAGTATCTCCTGAGGGAGAGAATACTACCATTGACTTGTCACAGAATCTTGATTCTGTAATTGATAATATTAATAATCTAGTTACTGGTTATAACGATATTATTGATTTAGTTTCCACCAAATTATCAGAGGTCAAGGATTCTGATTATCTTATGAGAAGAATTACAAATTCCGCTAATAATTTTAAAAATGAATTAGACTCTGCGGGTATTACTGTAAAAGACGATGGTCATATTGAAGTAGATGAATCACTTATGGTTCAATCCTCTAAAGATGGAACTTTGCTGGATTCACTTAAACACTTAGATTACTTTAAAAATGATTTGCTTAAAACTGCTAATAATATATCACTTAATCCTATGAATTATGTGAACAAAAAGTTGTTAACATACCCTAATCCTGCCAGACCTATGAATAGTCCATATAATACTTCAAGATATGCAGGAATGATGTTTGATGGATATCTATAACTTTATTAAAGAATGGAGACTAACTATATGTTTTCTATTTGTATGATAATCAAAAATGCTGCTTCAACTCTTAACGATTGCCTTAAAGCTCTGGTTCCTTTAGAATCAGAGCTTATTATTGTTGATACTGGTTCAACTGATAACAGTATTGACATTGCCAGGAAATATACTGATAAGGTCTACTCCTTTATATGGACAAATGATTTTTCGGAGGCTAGAAATTACTCTATTTCACTAGCTTCTAATGATATGATTCTGGTTGTTGACTCAGATGAAATTTTAAATTCTTATGATGTAGCATTTGAAAAGATAATTATTAGCGATAAGATTGGCCGTATAATTCGTAATAATGAATATACACGTAATAGCGAAAGTTTTGTGCTTAACGAAAAAGTTGGAAGATTCTTTAATAAGACTTTATTCAGATATTCTGGAAGTATTCATGAACAGATAGTACCTATATCTTTAGATACGCCTATTGATTACTATACATTTCCATTAGAATTTAAGCATATCGGTTATGATGGCTCAGACGAATTTCTAAACCGTAAGGCTAATCGAAATATAGAACTTCTTAAACATGAATACGATGAAAACCCTACAGACTCATACATTATCTATCAGCTTGGGAAAAGTTACTATATGAAGAAAGAATATAATTTAGCTTGTGACTACTTTGAAAAAGGTCTTGAATTTGATTTAGATGCCAATCTTGAATATGTGCAGGATATGGTGGAAACTTACGGATATGCATTACTTAACTCTGGAAATGCTGCAACCGCATTGATGTTTGAAAATATTTATGAAGATTTTTCCAATTCCTGTGATTTTGTTTTTTTAATGGGACTTATATATATGAATAATGAATTGTTCGATAATGCTATAGAAGAGTTTAAAAAAGCTACCACATTTTCGACCTGTAAAATACAGGGGACTAATAATGTAAGAGCTAACTACAATATTGGTGTCATCTACGAATGTCTTAATCAGAAGCTTAAAGCTATTGATTACTACAGAAAATGTGGTAACGATTCTAAGGCAATTGCCGGATTAAAAAGACTACAAAGCTAAATGAATCCTCTAAGAGATAAACTGCCTATTCTAACTACAACATGGCCAAAATGTTTATTTAGCTTTTCTTCCCATATACGATTCCTCTTCTTACTTCTGGGTTTCTGAATATATCTTCTCCATATACAAAAATCATATATCCTTTTGATGTCCAGTTTTTATATCCATAAGAATCCAGTATATTTTTAATACTCTGTTCGTCTCCATGCTTATGATAACTGCAAATCGCACATTTTATATTATTTTCTGCAAATACGCTTTTTCCTCCAAGAAGAGTTTTCGTCTCCGCCCCTTCTATATCCATTTTTATAAAATCTACCCTTCCCTTAACAAGAGTATCAAGAGATATTGAATCTTCATCGTCCTTATCTGTAAGCATTTTATTGCAAAATATTACCTTATCATTATATGGTTTAAATGTGAGTTTTAATGCCTCCATCCATTTATCGTCGCACTCAACAAGATACACTTTATCCACTATATCTATATATCTAAGTGCAAAATTCCCTTCACATACCCCCGCATCAACAAGTACATCTCCCTTACTAATCTGTATATCACCATCTATGTACAAATGAGGTGATTTTTCTCCCTGCTCGCTCAAAATATCAATGATATACTCTTTACCATCTATCAGCTTAAATTCATTATAGTCTTTTGGATAGTACATCCTTTTTCCATCAAATTCTATATATGGGAATCCATTATCTTCATCTCTAAATACCTTATTACAAGTTGACATCGTATTATAATATGTACCAAATATATTTAAATCATTATATATCCAGTATTTAAGTATTTCTTTAATCTCCTCATCATTAGAATCCTTATACTTGTCAATAAGCTTTATCTTCAGTAAAAAGAACTCATTTTGTATTACAACAGGTAGATTTGAATATTCTTCATCCAATATCTTTGCCATATTAATTCCATCGTTTGATGGTCTGATAATATAATCAATATTATCGGGAATATCATAAATATCATAAACTGGTTTATTAAGTGACAACATTTCTCTGGATGCCGACTCTGATATAAACCACTTATATATTTCAAATCACCAAGCTCATTCATAATATGCTCTGTTATAGGGGTATAGCAGACTAATATTGAAGGTTTCCAAAAATATATTGGAGCAATGTCAAACTCAAAGCAATTCTCATTTTTGCTTAAATCATCATTAATGTCTTTAAAAATAATATCTGAACTGTACTCTGTGTCTTCTTTATATGTATCCCATATGTCCGGGTTTGCTACAACCATATTATTAACGTGATGTTTTTTAACATATTCCAGATATTCATAAGCTATTTCATTTAGTTCATTAACATAAACAATCTCATATTTTTCAAGACTATCTGCAATTTCCGAAATATTTTCCTGTTTAATTGCAACAATGCTGTCTCTCCATATAAGTACATCTATGATTTGATTATCTGAATTAGTAACAAAAACCATATCCGTTTTTTTCTGATTTAATATTTCTAAAGCCTGTCGGATAGTCTTTTCTGATTTTTTAACAACTTCAGTAGTATATGATTTTTGAAACAATACAGAATCATATGTGTAATGATTAACTATTGCATCTTCGCTATATTGTATTATTATTGACTTTCTATTACCCTGAAGAAAGAATATAATCATCTCTTCTCTACTCATCTCTTCATCATATATATTATAAATCTCACAATTTAATTGATTAATCATTATAGTTCGCCTTTCTGCAAATTATTCTTATAACAACAGGGTCCTCATCTTTATATATTGCAAATCCAGAACTTTCTTCTGCATATTCTATATCAAATCCTATATTCTCTAATTCATCCTTTAATTCATCTTTATCAGCAAATCTTCTATAATGTCCATTATAAATAAAAGCATTTTTTGAAACCTGCTTTCCTTTTCCATACAATGTATCTGATATTCCTCGTACTTCTATAAAAAGCAACCCGCTCTTTTTTAAACATGTATATATGTTTTTTAGTAGAATATGCTGCTGCTTAGCACTGATAGCATGCAGGCTAAATCGACTATAACAATAATCATATCCAATCTGATATAGTGTTTTTGATTTAACAAAATCATCACAAACAAATGTAATATTGCTATTATCAAACTCTTCACTGAGTTCAGATATTGCCTCCTTGGCTGCATCAACACCTATAACATTTAATCCTAAACCTGCAAAATATCTACTGTCTCTTCCATTTCCGCATCCTATATCCATAAGTTTTTTTTCTGTCAGAATAGATTCTTCTTTTTTACATTCATCTAATATAAAATCCGAAACACTCTTTGCAAATTCAGTAGGAGGCTCAATTTCCTTACGATTCTTATAATAATCATTCCAATATTCTGTATCCCTATCATAATCATCGCCATCTTTAGGTTTGTATTCTTTAATCTCTTTTACTATCTGCTTAACATTTTTTGTTCCATCATTATTGAATACAATATCTGGATTCTTTGGTGTTTCCACCTCAATATCCATACCTGCAAGATTGTTTATAACTCCATTATTATACCTTGAATACAGACCTTTTTGATCTCTCTTAATAAGTAGTTCCATAGGAACATCCAGATATATCTCCACATAACTGCTAATGTTGTCACGATTCCACTGCCTAACCTCATCATACATTGCAATTGTACAGCATATAACCGTTATTCCCTGATCTGCCAACATTTTACACATATTAGAATATTTGTATGCTCTTTGTTTCCTCTCTTCAGTAGAATATCCACTTTTTCCTACAATCTCCTTTAGTATATCTCCATCAAGGATAACAACATTATCACGCTCTTCACGAAGTTTATAGTATAACATATTACCTATAGTAGTCTTGCCTGAACCTGATAATCCTGTTATCCAATACACGATTCCACTTTGCATATTACCTCATTTCTATATGGTCTTATCACATATATCTGTTACTTATTTGTTGTTCGTTTTCTACTTGTCTGCTACTTATTCTTTATTTATC
>CAZNEZ010000058.1:0-11153 GCA_964572475.1 uncultured Lachnospiraceae bacterium | reverse complement strand
ATTATACTTTACTATTCAGATATGTTAAAAGCTTGTGCACCTTAACAAAGAATGGAGATTACTATGTTACCATATTTCACTATAGGACCAATACAGATTCCCGCATATGGCTCTGTCATCGTTATTGCATACATAATTGCAATTTGTTTCACTGTCGGAAGAGGTAAAATTTATGGAATTGGCAAAGATTACGTTTTCTTTGCAACGCTTTATTCTGCTATCGGACTTTTAATTGGTGCAAAGCTTTTATATGCTCTATCACTTACACCTGGCCTTATCCGCAACTTTGATAAGTTTGTAGACTATGGTAATCCAGCTGCCGTCATTTCATATATGTTTAGTGGTTTTGTATTCTATGGTGGATTAATAGGTGTTTTAATAACCCTTATTCTATTTTGCAAGATATACAAATATGATTTTTTCTCTATGGTAAATGTCATAGCTCCAGCCATTCCATTTATTCATAGTATTGGAAGAATTGGTTGTTTCCTTGGTGGCTGCTGCTATGGCATAGAATATCATGGACCATTTTCAATACATTTCCATGAGAATCCATTTATTGCAGCTCTGGATGACGTTCCAAGATTCCCAGTTCAGCTCCTTGAAAGCGCTATAAATATGATTCTTTTTATTGTATTATTTGCTTATGGCCGCAAGCCTAGAAAACCCGGAAGCATCTTGGGAATATACCTCATCGTTTATGCTATAGAAAGATTTTTACTTGAATTCCTGCGTGGCGATGTTGAGAGAGGTGTATTTTTCGGCGTTTCAACATCCCAATGGGTAAGTCTTATTCTTCTTCCAATAGGTATTTGGTTAATTCTTAGAAAGGTTAGAATTAAAGAAACTCCATAATTCCCATTATTTTCTGTACTTATGAGAATTATGAAGCCATATTAATCTATTACTATGTATCTCTATTATTGATTGCAACCCTTACTAAGAATACGCTCTTATCTTCTAATATATCTATTATTCCACCTTGTTTGTCAACTAAATATCGTACACTTTTAAGACCAATACCACTTCCTCCTTGGGTAGTGCTTATATAATCACCAGAACTATTCTTTTTTAGTTCACCTGCATAATCATTCTCTATATTTATGCAAAACTGCTTTCCATTTTGTAGTACCGAAATATCAATATAGCTAACCGCATTTTGAACAGCATTCTCAATAAGATTGGATAATATTACACAAAACTCCATTTCATCAATAGTAAGTTCAGGTGGCAGTATTGATTTACATTTAACCTCAATTCCCTGTTTTTTTGCCTTATCAATGTGATGAGATAATACTGAATTAACTACAAGGTTCTCAGAATATTCAGTAATGCAGCTATTCTGTGTATCTTTGTAAAGATTAATAAGATATTCCTTTGCCTTTACTATATCACTACTGTTAAGCAAATTCATAATTATTTGTGAATGATGACGTATATCATGGCGAAATACCTTATCAGCTTCTATTTTCTGCATTACAGCCTCATACTGTTCCTTATATAGCGCAACCTGTCCCTTCATATTCTGTTCAAGCTGAGTCTTAAGCATAGATTCATATAAAGTACGATAGGTTTGGATTATGACATAATGCACTAAAATCATAATAAGAACAATTATAGAACCTTGAAATAACTTTCTAGGTGTTTCTCCTTCTGCTGAATACAATAATCTATTTTGAAAAAACGCAAATGTGAGAAACATAGGTAACAATCCTATGCCCACCCAATTTGCACACACATTATCGGCAAAAACTCTATATGGCTTTCTTATAAAAAATAAAGTAAATAATGCAAACAGCAAATAACAGATTACACGAATAATAATATCAAAAACAATATCTATATGGAAGAGATAATAACAAAATGCTACTATCATCCATATTATACAAAATATATTTACCTGAAACCAAAAATTGTACATAGTCTTTGAAAAACTATCCTTTGTAATAATAATTATTACAATCAAAAATGGAATTGTTGTTGTAAACAGGCACATTTTTCCAAAGAATTCAATGCCATAAAAGGCAATATATAATGTATTAATTGTTATACTAAAGATTGATGTCAATACTATAGCAAGCATTGCCTTTCCCTTTTTAATTTTGTAATCAGCCATAGTAAAAACAAGTATTATTAAAAAGATAAGATTAACAAGCATTCTTACTACTTCTAAAATCTGTCTTGCTTCTTCACTCACTTCTATCACCACCAAACACATAATCAAAATATGCCTTTTTCGCTTGTGCGCTAAAGGTTCTTGATATCTTAATAACATCTCCGTTAGTCATTGTATATTCAATACCTGATATTTTACTTACATTAGCAACATTAACTATATAGCTCTTATGGCATCGGCAAAAATGATACGCCTTTGTAAGGTTTTCATAATCCGAAAGTTTAGCTGTTACCTCAATATTATTTCCTCCTATAAGATGAAAAATAACATTGTGAAGTCTGCTTTCCATATAGATAATATTATTTATGCGGATTTTGGTATCTACTCCTATATATTTCACAGTAATTGTATGTGTATCTAATTTAGTTAATAAAAATCTATTAAGACATTCTTTTATTTGCTCCTCATTTATCGGCTTTAAAATATAGTCAAAAGCCAATACACGATAACTTTTTACTGCAAATTCCTGTGATGTGGTAATAAAAATAATAGGTGTATTACTATCGAATTTACGTATTTTTTCAGCTGCATCCATACCATTTATTGCTGGCATTAATACATCCATAACAATTAAATCATATGACTGATTTTGATGGTCGCATATAAGTTTGTTACCATCTTCATACCTTATAATGATGGCATTCTTTAAATATTTCTCTATGTAATTGGATACAACATCTAGTTCATCCTTTATATCATCGCAAACTGCTATTCTCATTTGTATCTCTACCATCCTTGACGTTCTAATTTTATAATTACATTTCTAGTATAAAATATTTTTAAATAAATTACAACGCAATTTCCTATAAAGTTAAAAGGTACTTGTGCTGGCAAGTACCTTTTAACTTTACTACTAAATATTGTCTTTACTCAGCCATACTGCTTACATCATTAGCGATATCACTTGCACCTGTAGCGATATCATTTCCTATATCACTTACACCTGTTTCGATATCATCTCCAACATCTTCAAGTACACCTGAACTTCCGTCTTCTGCTGTTGAACTACTATTTGTATCACTTTCGTTTTGACTTGATGAACAAGCACCCAAACAGCACATTGCCAAAACAATTAATAAAACTGATAATATTTTTTTCATCTAGACATCTCCATTCTCTTAAAATCAAGTAACCTTACTATGGTTCTAAGATTAATAAATATGCTCTGTTTTAGCGATTATCAGCATTATCATATAAGATATGTTATATAATAATACTACTTTCCTAATATATAATTAAAGAGCATATTAGCAATAATCTCTACTACTAATATGCTCTAATTTATATTTTTTTATTCAGAATACTAGTCCTGATTATACGTTCCTGCTTTAAGTGATTCAAGATCTGTTATCAAATTCTTAACATCTCTTTTATTTACAAGGAATTCTGTTACTCCATTAATATTTGCTTCATAGTAATTAACATTATATGGAATAAATTTAACTGTGATTTCACCATACACATCATCTACAACTCTATGATATACAAATGTATAATCTGGCTCACCTTCAACTACTGTAGACTGATCATATATTATTCTTTCAGCTGAAAGCTTAATGAATTCAGTATAATATGTCTTGAAATTAGTTGAATCCATAAGTTCTCCATCTACATAATATGCTTCACCATCTGTGCTTTCTTCTGAGCCTGATGAACCACCAACTGATTTTACCACCTTATATTCAAGCTTATATGACTTATCAGGTGTCTTTATATCAATTGAGCTATTAGCTATATCATCAAGTTTTACAAAAGCTACATACTTAAATAAGTAATCCATTGGGTTAAATGCAAGCAATGCTGTAACAAGTGATGTATCCATTAAATAAACTGCACTCGTCTGGTTTTTAATCAATCCTACATAATCAACACCCTGAACATAATAATAACTTCCTGTATCATCTAACTTGCCAATACTAAGTTTGAATACATGTTCTTCGTCATTTCCTTCTTCATCAGTACCTTTATAACTTAACTCATAGGTATTATTACTTCCTTTAATACCATATTCAGTAAGATCATCAGTAGTAGGATTATATTTTGCCATCTTAGTATATTGAAGACCAGTAAACATAGTCATATCATCATTATTAATTTTGCCACTTTCACAACCTCTGATATTCTGAAATGGCTCTTTAAAGAACCATTTTGCATATCCTGTAAGGTCACTTTCATCACCCTCAGTCTTAAGAAGAAGTCTAACCTTAACGCCATTGTTAGTGACACTTAAACTATTAAGTGCGTCTGTCGAAAATGATGGAATTGTCTCTACAGTAGCAAAATCATATATATTGTCTCTACAAATCTGAAGCATTGTATCGTCAATAACATATATTTCCTTACTATCCTTAACAGTTACATAATATCCTCCAATTACACTATTATATGAACCCATAAGATAAGTTGTTGCTATCTTATTATTATCTGTAAATGTAAGTGTAATACTCGGATTATCTAATCCATATTTTGCATAACTGCCATCTTCTACGGTTATCTTTCTTTCAGATGTAATTGCGAAAAATGAATCTAAAAACTTAGATGTAATTCTGTTCTGGTCAAGTGGGAAATTCTTATCATCTGTATATGTCCAGGCATCATTCTCATATGCAAATGAAAATGTTTTGCCATCAGAGACATAATCTATTTTTTTAACCGAAGACTCACTTATTGTAGCAATCTTAAATGCTTCTGTTACTACACCTTCTGTATCCTCATCCTTGCTCTTTTCTGATGTTAAAAGCTTTACAGCAACAACGAGTACTACAAGAACCACTATAACACTTAAAACTGCTATTAGATTCTTCTTTCTTTTTTGTTTCAATGTTGTCATCTTCTACGTCTCCTAAACCATACATAAAAGCCAAATCCAAGTACTATTATAGGCATTATAATTACAAGATATGTTAAGTTTCTCTTAGCCTGAGCAGCACTTATAACAAGGCTTGTTAAACTGAGCTGTTTAGTTGCTATGAATACATCTGTATCCTGATTAGCTAACCATTGTAACGAATTAACTGTAAGACTAATATTACCGCCTCCAATAGTAGTATCAGCTTCTTCATCTACAATAGAAGATGATGAAAAGATAACTGCTCTTGATTGAATATCGGTGCTAATATCATCTGTTATAGCTACTCCTAAATTAAATACACCTGTTGGATCTGTAGGCATCTTAGTCATAGAATAACTACCTGTTTTTTCTTTAAAATATGCATTTTTTGATGTTTCTACTATAGTTTTAACTTTTACACCTTCAGGTGATTCGCCTACATTAATATTATCAGGCATATATAATAATACATTTTTTTCACCATCTATAAGTGAGTCTGTAATATCATTACTAACCAATGTTGGCATATAATAATATGGCTTTGATTCATCAATAAGTTGGTCTGAATCAGCTTCTAGAACAGTACCCATATCAAATGAGACACCATATCTGTCTAAGATTTTATTTATATTCGTAAAATCAACATCAGCTCCTGGCTTAGCTGATTCCACAAAATAAATTGAACCGCCATTATCTAAAAAATCAGAAACAAGGTTATATTCTGTATCTGTTATATCTTCTGTTGGCTGGTTAAGTATAAGTATATCTGCGTCTTCAGGAATTTTACTATCTTCTGTAAGATTAAGATTAGCTACTTCAATATTCTGTTTGATTATACTATTACCAACTTCTGTTGTAAGATATTCTTTATTATTACCTGATAAAACATAAGCATGAGGAATTTTATCTGCAATTACATATGAAATAGCACTTGTAATCTGACCTTCCATATCTACTCTGTATTTTGTTTCTCCGGTTGATGTATCATCAATCGAAATGAACATATCTGACACGTCAACTGACTTATGCTTGTCCCCACATGATACAACTATACTTCCTTGATTAAGATTAGCTTGATAATCATTGATAAATTCTGGATTCTCAGCTGGATTAATCGTCTGTAGCTTAATGTGATCACTATAGGCTGAATAAACTTCTAACATTGTCTGAAGCTGTGCTTCTTCCTGTCCCGGTTCTGCAAGTGTATATATCGTTATATCTTTATTAAGTTCATCCAATATTCCTGTTGTAACATCACCTATAGCATATACATTTGAATCACTGGTATCAAATTTAGTAAAATCTGAACTAAGTGATGAAACAAGTAAATTTACTACTACAATAACTACTAAAACAAGGGAAGTAATAATAACGCTATAGTTAGCATTTCTAAATCTGTTATTTTTATGTTCTTTTTGTTTTGACATCTCCTATTACCTCCTAGCTCCATCTTCTCTTCTGAATTGACTGGTTAGTTAAAAATACGAAGAATACTATTATAGAAACATAATATACTACGGCAGTCACATCAAAATAGTTAGATGTAAAGTTCTCATATTCATGGTTAACTGAGAATAATAACAGGAATTTCTGGAATCCACTCTCAAAAATGCTTTGTTTAACAAAGTACAAAATAACTGTTGCTACTTCACCAACAACTAAAACTGCTGCTGAAATTATAACTGCAAGCCTTGAACCTCTTGTAATCATATAATACATTACTGCTGCCACTGCAACAAGAACCATATATGCTATAAGTGAAAAAATTGCAGTTGTAGGTAATACATTTGCAAGACCTTCACAAAGAACCGTTGCAAGTAATACTGCAAATGATACTACTGCTGAAATAATCTGGTTATCTGTAATTGATGAAATAAATATACAGATAGCAAAATATGCAAGTCCTTCAAGCCAGAATCCTAATATTGCCACATATGAAGCAAGAACTGGAACTGTACCATATTCTGTAAGAATAAGTGGATAAATTGAAAATACCAGTAATGGAATAGTAAATATAGTTGCAGCAGCAAGGAACTTGCCCATAACAACTTTAGTTACACTAACAGGTGCAGTGAAAAGCATCTGATCAGTCTTTGACTGTCTTTCTTCTGCAAATGCTTTCATCGTAATAACTGGTATAAGTACCAGTAAAACTATAGTAACAACCTGATTATTAAGAACATAACCAATAAATGGTGATGCATTCTTAATATTTACTATGTAGTAAACCAGGCCTAATACCAATAATAGAAAAGCTACAAAAGCATATCCAATCATTGAAATGAAATATGACTTAAATTCTTTTTTATAAATAGCTAACATTATCTATGCTTCCTTTCATTTCTAATTTTCTTGTCTGTAACCTTAATAAATATATCTTCAAGTGTAAGATTAGAAGGCTTCATAGACAATATTGGACACTTAGCATTAGCTAGTGCATAAAAAACTTCATCTCTAATATCTTCTTCTATGGATGATGATATTAATACATCAATGCCTTCATATTCTGTAGAATTATGAACTTCTATCTTGCCTATACCTTTAACTTTCTGTAAAGCAGCCTTAATCTTATAATCAGCACCTCTTACTGTAAGTTCAAGTGTATTATTGCCTGTAACATGCTTACCTAAATTATCAGGTGTATCCTGTGCTACAAGCTCACCATTAGCAATAATAAGTACTTCATCACATACCGCACTAACTTCCTGCATAATATGAGTACTCAGAATAACTGTATGTTTACTGCTAAGTTTCTTTATCAAGTCTCTGATTTCAATAATCTGCTTAGGATCAAGTCCTACTGTAGGCTCATCCAAAATAATAACTTCCGGATATCCCAGTATAGCCTGTGCAAGACCAACACGCTGTCTATAACCTTTTGATAACTGTTTGATAAGACGATTCTTAACATCTATGATACCAGTCATCTCTATTGCTTCCTGTATTCTATCTCTGCGCTCCTTTTTAGGAATTCCTTTAAGTTCAGCTGCAAATTGTAAATACTCAACAGCGGACATATCAAGATATACAGGTGGAATCTCAGGAAGATATCCTATACACTTTTTAGCTTCCTCAGGTTCCTCATAGATATCGTGACCATCTATAAGCACTTGTCCTTCAGTTGCTGCGATGTATCCTGTAATTATATTCATTGTTGTTGATTTTCCGGCTCCATTAGGTCCTAAAAAGCCATATATCTTTCCTTTTTCAATGGTAAAGCTAAGATCATTAACAGCAAGATGATCGCCGTATCTCTTTACCAGATTTTTAACTTCAATCAACGGTAGTACCTCCTTAATTTATTGCAATAACAATCACCGATTATTCTATCATAATTTTATAAAAAATAGTATGTTTTTTCTTGCTTTTCACAAAAAAAACATACTACTTCTCGTTTTTTATTCTATATTCGATTATTATTGCTATGATTATGCATTATTATTTTGTCTCTGCATCAATAACATTACTCATATCATACATACCAGCAGGCTTTTTAGCAAGAAACTTTGCTGCCTGTACTGCACCTTTACCAAAGATAGCTTTTGAATATGCTGTATGCTTTATTTCTATAACTTCATCAGTTCCGGCAAATATAACCTCATGTTCTCCAACAATAGTGCCTCCACGTACAGCCGAAATACCTATCTCTTTCTTAGGTCTTTTCATTCTGTCACCGCTTCTGTCATATTTGTATGCAAACTCTTCATCTAATGAAGAATTGACTGCATCTGCAAGTGCAAGTGCTGTTCCACTAGGTGCATCAAGCTTCTGATTGTGGTGTTTTTCAATGATTTCAATATCAAATCCTGCATCAGAAAGAAGCTTTGAAGTGGATTGTAGTAATTTAATCAATGTATTAATTCCAAGGGACATATTAGCCGAGCGAAGCATAGCTGTTTTCTTAGAAGTCTCCTCTAGCTTATTAATCTGTTCTTCGCTAAGTCCTGTAGTACAGATTACGGCTGGTACATTATTTGCTTCTGAGTATTCAAGCATCTCTTCAAAAGAATTAGGTGATGCAAAATCGATAATAACATCTGCTTCCTCTTTAATAGTTTTAAAATCTGAATATACTGGATATGAATTTTTCCCTTCATCATACACATCTACACCAGCAACAATTTTACAGTCGCTGTCAGATTCTATGATTCCACTTATCACCTGACCCATTTTACCATTGCAGCCACGCATTATCACTCTAATTTCCATGAATTTATCCTCTCAATCTATATTGCTGTATTACAATTTGTAAAGTACTATTCTATAATTCCATATTCTTTCATTGCGTTAAAAAGTTTTGTTTTATTAGCTTCTTCCATATCACAAAGTGGCGCCCTAAGTGGTCCTGCTTCCATTCCCATCATATTAAGTGCTACTTTTACTGGAATAGGATTAACTTCACAGAATAATGCATCAATAAGATTTAATGCCTCTAGCTGAAGCTCTAGACTCTTTTTAACATTTCCAGATAAATATTCCGCTACAATATCATGTGTCTGTTGTGGGGCTATATTAGATAATACTGAAATTACGCCTTTTCCACCTAATGAAAGTAGAGGTACTATCTGATCATCATTGCCAGAGTAAATATCTACGCTTCCTTTTGCTAAGTGAGCTAATTTAGCTACCTGCGAAATATTTCCACTTGCCTCTTTAATTGCAACTACATTCTTGTTAGCTTCTGCAATCTTAACAACTGTCTCTGGAAGAATATTACATCCTGTTCTTGATGGTACATTATATAAAATAATAGGAATATTAACTGATCCAGCAATAGTTGAAAAATGTTCTACAAGTCCTTTTTGTGTTGCTTTGTTATAGTAAGGAGATACTACTAAAAGTGCATCTGCTCCATATTTTTCTGCTTCCTGTGAGAGATATACAGCTGTCTTTGTGCAATTAGATCCTGTTCCTGCAATGACTGGAACTCTTTTTGCTACTTTTTCAACTGCAAATCTTATACATTCAAGATGCTCTTCATGTGTTAAAGTTGAAGCTTCTCCAGTTGTACCGCATACTATTATACTATCTGTATTGTTCTTGATTTGGAACTCTATTAATTCTGCAAATTTTTCATAATTAACATCTCCATTTGATTTCATTGGTGTTACAATGGCTACGCCTGCTCCTGTAAATATCGACATATCAGCACCTGCTCTTTATCGAGCTTATCCTTTCTTTGTAATTGAGTTGAGACTCTTTCGCGGGGCGAGATTGCGATAGCAATAACTTCCACTTCCGCGCCCTTGCAATCCACACGGAGTATTTTTAGATTATAGGAAATGTAATTTTCTATAATTTAAAAAGAGTTGACACGATGGTCAACTCTTAAAGATTCAGTTATGTTCTCTGTCTTTAAATAGCCCTCCATCTTATACTAAGATGACAGTCATATGACTCTTAATCATATGCCCAAAGATATAATAAATCAGGTTGTTATATCCTTTCGGCGTTGTTCCCTTTCAACTATAGTCATATATGCCTGACATATCGTACAGTTTACTATTGAAAAACGCGACCTCTACTCAAAATATTAAATTGTTACTTCATACTAGCATCAATACTCTATATTGTCAACTAGTGTTATAAAGTTTCACTTACGATTTTAGACGCATAATCTATATTATCTTTTATTTTGTCTGGAAGATTAATTCCAGTAAGTAATACTACTCCGTCTTCTGACTTAGCTGTAATAATAGCATTAATCTCTTCTTCTGAGACAATTCCTTCATCAACTAATCCAAGAATCTCATCAAGTACGAGAATATCACATTCTCCTGTTGATAATACTTTCTTGGCAAAACAGATTCCATTACGAATGTTCATAATCTCATCTGCCTTTTCTTCATCAGACAATGTATCGAAGCCCTTTTCCGTCTTCTCGAACCTAAATAATTTAATATAGGGTTCTAATATCTTAAAAAATTCTTCTTCATTATTATTCTTTTTCTTAAGGAATTGGATAATAATAACTTTCTTCCCTGAAGCTGCTCCAATAAATGCTTTACCTATTGCAGCCGAAGACTTTCCATCTCCATCGCCACAGAAAACCTGTGTATATCCTTTAGTCATTTTGCACCTCGCTATTGTAACTAAGAAGTCTCTACATAATAGCAAATATTACGGAAAAATGCAACTTAATTCTCT
>CAZNEZ010000057.1:0-11224 GCA_964572475.1 uncultured Lachnospiraceae bacterium | reverse complement strand
AATCTGCTTGAAATTTAATTAATTTATTGCGAAAAGTTTTTATTCCTCAAAGCTGGTAGCATTAGAAAATGTGAATTATCTATCAGTTTCATTATCTAACGATTTTCACTATTTTTCAATCTTCATTGTTAACTGTATTCTTTTCTTAGCAATGTCAACACTCATTACCATAACATCTACTATATCTCCTACACTTACAGCTTCAAGTGGATGCTTAATATACTTGTCTGTCATCTGTGATATGTGTACAAGCCCATCCTGATGAACGCCTATATCTACAAATGCTCCAAAATCAATGACATTTCTAACTGTTCCCTTAAGTATCATTCCTGCTTTTAGGTCTTTCATCTCTAAAACATCAGATTTAAGAATAGGCTTTGGCATATCTTCACGTGGGTCTCTACCAGGTTTTTCTAATTCTTTTACAATGTCTCGTAATGTTTCCTCGCCAATTTCAAGTTCTTTTGCAACTTTTTCATAATCCTTAACCATCAGGCTAAGGCCAATAAGATTACCTGATTTGATATCGGATACTTCATATCCTAACTTTTTGATAAGTTTTTCGGCAGCATCATAGCTTTCAGGATGTACACTTGTTGCATCTAATGAATTCTTTCCATTCTGTATTCTCATAAAACCTGCGCACTGTTCAAATGCCTTTGGTCCAAGCTTTCCTACCTTTAAAAGCTGTTTTCGATCAGTAAATCTGCCATTTTTTTCTCTATATATTACTATATTCTTTGCTATTACTTTGGTTATACCTGAAATATATTCAAGCAAACTTGCGGATGCTGTATTCACATCTACTCCAACTTTATTAACGCAGTCTTCTACTACACCTGTAAGTGCATCACTAAGCTTCTTCTGATTCATATCATGTTGGTACTGGCCAACTCCTATAGATTTGGGATCAATTTTAACAAGCTCCGCAAGTGGGTCCTGAAGTCTTCTTGCTATTGATGCTGCACTTCTTTGTCCTACATCAAAGTTAGGAAATTCTTCTGTTGCCAGTTTACTTGCTGAATATACAGATGCTCCAGCTTCATTTACAATAACATATTGAACTTTTTCATCTATCTCTTTTATCAAGTCAACAATTATCATCTCTGATTCTCTAGATGCCGTACCATTACCAACAGAAATCAATGAGATTCCATATTTTTTAATCAATTTTTTAAGAATTACTTTGGCTTCTTCTACCTTATTCTGTGGAGCAGTCGGATATATAACCACTGTATCAAGCACCTTACCTGTTTCATCTACAACTGCAAGCTTGCATCCTGTTCTAAATGCTGGATCCCAGCCAAGAACTACCTTTCCTGCAATAGGTGCCTGCATAAGCAATTGTTCAAGGTTCTTACCAAACACTTTTATGGCTCCATCTTCTGCTTTCTCTGTAAGGTCATTGCGGATTTCTCTCTCAATAGCAGGAGCAATAAGTCTCTTATAACTATCCTCAAGTGCTGCTTCAATTATTGAAGTTGTATATTGATTCTCATTAGTTACTGTCTTCTTTATAAGATATCCTAGTATTCTCTCCTCTGGAGCTTCTATCTTAACTGTTAAGAATTTTTCTGCTTCTCCTCTATTAAGTGCCAATATTCTATGTCCTGCTAATTTTAGAAGACCTTCTTCAAAGTCATAATACATCTCATAAACTGATTCTGCCTTTTCATCTTTAGCCGTCGATATTATCTTTCCATTATTAAATGTAATATTTCTTATGTATATTCTATACTCTGGTGTATCAGATACAAACTCTGCTATTATATCCTTAGCTCCATCTATTGCTTCTTCCACTGTAGATACACCATTGTCCTCGGAAAGATACTCTAGTGCTATTTTATCAATAGGTTCTGTTGTCTTTTGGAGCATTATAATATTAGCAAGTGGCTCTAATCCCTTTTCTTTGGCTATTGTAGCTCGCGTTCTTCTCTTTGGTCTGTATGGTCTATACAAATCTTCAACAACAACTAATGCTTCTGCTTCTTCAATCTGCTTTTTTAGTTCTTCTGTTAATTTTCCCTGTTCCTCAATACTTGCAAGTACTGTAGCTTTCTTGTCTTCAAGATTACGAAGATATGTCAGTCTTTCAAATAGATTTCTTAATACCTCATCATCTAAAGAACCTGTTACTTCTTTACGATATCTGGCTATAAATGGAATTGTATTCCCTTCATCAATCAAATTAACTGTAGCTTCAACCTGACTGTACTTGATTTTTAATTCGTCTTTTAACTTATTTAATATGTCCATATTCTTGTCCTTTTCTATTTTCGTATTTTTATATTATATCCTATTAAGTTTTTAAGGTCAATCAAGCATTTTGTAGTTGATTTAGCAACCTTTTTTACAAAAGTAATTGCACTTTTAGCAATTGTCAAAAGTTTACATATATGATATAATTTTTTAAGAAAATTTTAAGGAGGATTTATTAATGGATAGCAATCATAATTTTGACCCAATGACAGGCCAGCCAATTCAAAAGCAGCAGGAACAGCAGTCTCAGCCACAACAAGCTTATCAGCCACAGGGAGGTTATTATGTACCGCCTAAAGCTCCTTCAAATCTTAATGTTCTAGAGCTTGCTGGTTTTATCTGTTCAGCAGTAGGTTTTGTACTTGCTATATTAGGAACATTTTTGTCATGTGCATTTAGCGCCTCAAACTCTGTAAACAGTATGTCTAAAACACTACGCTTTATGTCTGGTTCAGCAATGATATGGTTTGCAATCGTTGGAGTTGTTGTAGCAGCAGCAGGTATTGTTCTTATAATCATTTCAACTATACAGTCTAAGAAGGGTGGCAAGAAAACAGGTATTTTCAGTACTGTCGGCGCAGCTCTTGCAGTAGCCGCCATTATATTTGGTATGCTTCCAAACTTAACAATTTGTACATATAACTGTCAGGTTAATGACAAGGTGGAAGATAAAGTTAACGAACAATACAGTTCAGTTGCTAATTCATATGGCGATATATTAGATAGGTTTAATTAGAATATTTAATATATTATATTTATCAATATTGGCTATATTTTGTGTGATTTTCCAATATAAAAAACTGTTCACGTTTGTGGGCAGTTTTTTTGTCATAATATATTTATTAGCGGGATTATAAGAAAATTTGATTATTTATATGTCTTATATTATAATATAGGTATATATCCTCTTGTGATAATTATTGTTATACTTATTTTACTACCATTATGAAAGGAGGGTTCTCTATGATTGGTGGAATATTCACAAACGTGGCATCTAATCCATATATTTATGACAATACGAATTCTGCTATTGGTACTTCTTCCAGTCTTAGTATCCCTGCTGATAGCTCTGAATCTTTTAGTGTCTCCGAGGAAAAAGCTCTTAAACGAAGCGGACAGGTAGAATGTGAAACTTGTAGCAGTAGGAAATATCAGGATGGTTCTGACGAGATGGTTTCTTTCAAGTCTGCCTCTCACATTTCTCCCGAAGCTTCTGCTAGCAGAGTTCGTGCACATGAGCAGGAACATGTAGCTAATGCTTATTCTTCAGCTTCTAATAAGAACAATGGTAAAGTAATCAATGCAAGTGTTTCTTTAAAGACATCTATATGCCCTGAATGTGGACGTTCTTATGTTGCAGGTGGAACAACTAATACAACCATCAAGTATTCAGAGGATAATCCGTATGGGCAAAAACAGAAGTCTTTTGATCAGGCTAATGGTCTAATCGGAAGTAATATTGATTATTCATTATAATATATAAGCGCATATTCCTTTGAATTCAATAGAATATGCGCTTTATATTTTACTTTATTTAGATAATAGATGTTCTACTGTTTCGCATCCTCTTTTAATAACAAATCCACTAGCTGCACCAGCTTTTTCATTATAATCCCAAGTATTGTTCTGCTTATTTGTACTATCATATAGCATATAAGGAACCGGATCACTTGTATGAGTTCTAATGCAGATAGGTGTAGGATGATCTGGAAGAACTATCATTCTATAGTCAACATTTTTGGCATCAAGCTCATCTGTAACTACTTTAATCACTCTTTGATCAAGATATTCAATAGCCTGGATTTTTCTCTCTACACTACCCTGATGTCCCATTTCATCTGGGGCTTCAACATGAATGTATGCAAAATCATATCCATCTTCTGTAAGTGCCTTAACAGCCGCCATTGCTTTTCCTTCATAATTAGTATGAAGTGTTCCATCAGCACCTGGAACAATTATATTAGTCATTGAAGCTCCTACTCCAATTCCTTTAAGTAAATCTACTGCTGATATCATAACGCCTTTTTTATGATTTTTCTCTTCAAATGAAGTTAAGCATGGTCTTGTACCTGCTCCCCAAAACCATATTGAATTGGCAGGATTAAGACCTTTTTTAATCCTTTCAAGATTAATCGGATGGTTAGCTAAAATATCATAACTTTTCTTCATCATCTCTTTTAATTTTGAATCAGTAGGTAAGTACTGTCCTATTTTTTGTCCTAATACATCGTGAGGAGGTGTTAATTCTACAACCTCTCCTTTATCCCATATAGTCAAATGTCTATAGCTTGTTCCAACATAGAATTTGTACACATCATCTTCAAGCTCATTTTTAACAGCTTCAAGAAGAATCGCTGCATCTTCTGTACTTATCTCGCTAGAACTGTGATCAATAATTGTTTTTTCTTCATATGGAAGTTCATCTGTTGATATCGTTACAATATTACATCTGAGCGCAATATCTGTTGCTTTCATATCTACACCAATACTCAATGCTTCAAGTGGTGAACGTCCTGTATAATATTGTTTAGGATCATATCCTAATACTGAAAGGTTAGCCGTATCACTTCCAGGTTTCATTCCTTCAGGAATTGTAAATACCTGTCCGACTTCTGACATTTTTGATAATCTATCCATTTCTGGTGTTTTTGCATATTCCAGTGGTGTTTTTCCACCTAACTCTTCTATTGGCTGATCTGCCATTCCATCGCCTAAAACTACAACGTACTTCATTCTAATCCTCATTTCTGCACTATCAAATTCTATATTATGATAATCTAATCCTTGTAATAATACCCTTTGTATTGGCTGCTGCATTAGCATATTCTTCTTCTGAAATCATATCTGTAACAAATCCAAATTCTTCGTGTATATCGTTAACTGTAACTGTTTCAACTTTTCCAAAATTCTTTGTTATTTCTTCCAGTTTATCATCTTCAGAACCTTTTACTCTAACAAAGAATTTACATTTTGATGTTTTATTATCTGCTAGTTCAAGCTTCTTGCTGCTCCAGAATGTCATAATATTTCTATTAAGATGTTTAGCCGCATCAACAATATCTGCTACAACAGCACTGGCTGTAGGGAGCTTTCCTGCTCCACTTCCATAAAACATAATATCTCCAATAACATTTCCTTTAACAAGAATTCCATTAAGAACACCCTGTACATTGGCAAGCGGATGATCTGCTGTTACCATAAATGGTGCTACCATAGCATAAAACTTATCATCTACCCTTTTACTCTTACCGAATAGTTTGATTGAAAGATTAAGCTTTCTAGCATATTTAAAATCCACATCTGTTATCTTTGTAATTCCTTCTGTATAAATGTCCTCAAAATCAACATTATCGCCAAATGCAAGTGATGAAAGAATGGCTATTTTACGGCATGCATCATATCCTTCAATATCTGCTTCTGGATTTCTCTCTGCATATCCAAGTTCCTGTGTCTCTTTTAATACATCATCAAATGCTCTTCCTTCTTTATCCATCTTAGTAAGAATAAAGTTAGTAGTACCATTAAGTATGCCTTCGATTTCCTGTATTTCATCTGCTGTTAATGAGTTGTTAAGTGGTCTGATAATTGGAATTCCGCCTCCAACACTTGCCTCAAATAAAAAGTTTACATTATTATCCTTGGCCATCTGAAGTAATTCAGGACCATATTTAGCAACTAATTCTTTATTTGATGTGCAATAACTTTTACCACTTGTTAATGTTCTTTTTGCAAATGTATATGCTGGCTCTAATCCGCCCATTGCCTCTGCAATTATATCTATCTCTTTATCATTAATTATAGTCTCAAAATCATGAACAAGAATTTCTTCAACTGGATCTCCCTTGAATTCTCTGAGATCTAAAACGTATTTTACATTAATCTCATTTCCTGCTCTCTTATTGATACTGTCCTGGTTTGTCTTGATTACTTCAACTATTCCTGAACCAACTGTACCGTAGCCTAATACTGCTATGTTAACCATTGTGTTTCCTCTCTTTCTTACGGCTTATTCTCTTGCCAATACTTTTAAGTAATGAATTCCATCTTTGCCTTCAATCTCTTCTATCATTTGTGATACATCACAAGTAGTTAATATATCTACGCTTAAAGTTAAAGAAGCCACTCCATTAATTGGAATGGTCTGATGAATCGTCAAGATGTTAGCATCATGTTCTGCTATCGTCTTTAACACGTCTGATAATAATCCAGGTTCATCATCCATTTGCAAGATAAATGTAATTGTCTTACCTCTGGAATTCTCATGAAATTGAAATATATCATCCTTGTACTTATAAAAAGAGCTTCTACTAAGTCCGACTTTTTCTGTTGCTTCCTGAACTGTTAATGCACGTTCTGACTCTAATAGCCTCTTTGCTTCAACTACCTTCAGTAATACTTCAGGTACTGCTTTCTTTTTTACTAGAAAATACTTACCATCTTCGTTCATTTCAAAGTCTCCTTTGTTTGTTTAGGAAATACACTTGTTTTTCCCACAAAGAATATTACCACAATACAAAAATAAGTGCAAGCACTTTTGCTATGCCTGCACTTATTTTATAGTACATATTATTAAACTTATGCAGCTATTCTAGTTATTAACTATATTCTCAATTTGATTTTTCTCATCTTCACTGATAAGACAGTCAACATTGAGTACAATTATAAGCTTTCCATCACGATTAATTACTTTATCAATGTACTTTGTATTATCACTATGAATAATCGTTGGTAACTCACAAACCACAGAATCATCTGTATTTTTGATTTCCTGAACTGCATCTACAAGAATTCCTATAGTTACATCTCCTGATTTTGTAATAATAAAATTCTGCTCTTTTAAATCTGTATCTCCTAGATTAATTCCAAACTTATCTGCCAATCCATAAATAGGAACTACTTCGCCTCTAAGATTAATAATTCCTTTCACAAACGCTGGTGCATTTGGTACGTTTACTATATCATCTGTAAGCTTCTCAATACCTAAAACTCTAGAGATATCAATACCATATTCGTCTTTGCCAACTTTAAAAACTACTACTTTCAATTCTTCCATAAACGTCACCTCTCCTGTAGATTTTTGTTTAAGCTATTCCATTTTAAATATGCATTTATAAACTGATCAATATTACCATCTAAGACACTAGCTGCATTGCCTGATTCTTCGTTGGTTCTATGATCCTTAACCATAGTATATGGCTGCATTACATAAGAACGTATCTGATTTCCCCATCCGTTTTCTTTAACTTCTCCACGGATACCCGATACTTTTTCAGCATTCTCTTGTTGCTTAAGAATAAACAGCTTAGCCTTTAGCATCTGCATTGCTTTATCCTTATTTTGAAATTGTGAACGTTCATTCTGACATGTTACTACTGTATTAGTAGGAAAATGTGTAATCCTAATAGCAGAAGATGTCTTATTAATATGCTGTCCACCAGCTCCGCTTGACCTGTAAGTATCAATTCTGATATCTTCTTCATTAATCTCAATATCAATATCTTCTTCTATATCTGGCATGACATCACATGATACAAATGATGTCTGACGCTTGCCAGCTGCATTAAATGGTGAAATTCTAACTAATCTATGAACTCCATGTTCTGACTTAAGATATCCATAGGCATTCTCTCCATTAATCTGGATAGTTACGGATTTAAGGCCTGCTTCATCTCCATCAAGCGAATCTAATACTTCATAGGTAAATCCTTTTCTTTCAGCCCATCTGCAATACATTCTAAAAAGCATATTAGCCCAGTCGCATGACTCTGTTCCTCCTGCCCCAGCATGTAATGTCAGTATTGCTCCGCAAGAATCATATTCATCTGAAAGTAAGGTAGTAATCTTCATTACATCTAAATCATTGCCAAACCTGCCAAGACTTTCTTTAACTTCATCTACAACTGTCAAATCATTTTCTTCATTACCTATCTCAATAAGAGTCTCTATCTCTTCATACTCTTCCTCAAGTGAATTATATTTAGAGATAGTATCTTTTATATTCTTAAGTTCTTTAGTCTGAGCTGTAGATGTCTCTGGATTATCCCAAAAATCAGGCGATTCCATAGTTGCCTCTATCTCTTTAACTCGCATTTCTTTGTTAGCGAGGTCAAAGTGAATCCCTCAGTTCAGCTAATGGTTCTTTGTAAGTATTCAATGTATATTTGTATTGGTCTAATTCAACCATTATTTCACCACCTTTTTCGATTCACTGTATTGCCTTGTGCAATCATAAATCACATATTATCAAAATCAATTAAGATACATTCTAATCAACTAAGCATTTCTTCCACAACACTGTTTATATTTCTTACCACTTCCACAAGGACAAGGATCATTAGGATATACTTTCTTGTCATCTCTTTTTATCGGAGCTTTAACTGCAGTATCGTCTTTATTAGTTCCTGTTACTTTAGCTACCTGTTCTCTTTCAACTTTCTGTTCTATCTGAATATGAAGAAGTAACTTAACTGTATCTTCCTGGATTCCTGCTGTCATAGCATCAAACATATCAAAACCATTGATTCTATATTCAACAAGTGGGTCTCTCTGTCCATATGCCTGAAGGCCAATACCCTGACGCAACTGGTCCATATCATCAATATGATCCATCCATTTTCTATCAATAACCTTAAGCAGAATAACTCTCTCAAGTTCTCTTATCTGTTCCGCTTCAGGGAATTCAGCTTCTTTAGCTTCATATAACTTAACAGCTTCTTCTTTAAGTTCATGTTCAAGTTCAGCCTTTTTATATCCTGAAGTAATCTTTTCTTCTGGAATTATAACTGGTTTAACAGGAATTATAGGTATAAGAACTGAATTAAGTTCATTCACATCCCAATCGGCTGGATTCTGATCATCAGCAACACTCATTCCAACAACATTTTCAACAACATCAGTCATCATCTTATAGATTGAATCTCTCATATTGTCTCCATCAAGTACTCGGCGTCTTTCCTTATAAATGATTTCTCTTTGCTCATTCATTACCTGATCATATTCAAGAAGATTCTTTCTGATACCAAAGTTATTCTCTTCTATCTTCTTCTGTGCTCTTTCAATTGCACTTGATAACATCTTATGCTCTATCTGTTCGTCATCTGGAACTCCAAGTGAATTAAACACATTCATCATTCTCTCAGAACCAAATAACCTCATGATATTATCTTCAAGTGAAATAAAGAATCTTGATTCACCAGGATCTCCCTGACGTCCTGAACGACCTCTTAACTGATTATCAATACGTCTTGAATCATGTCTCTCTGTACCTATAATCTTAAGACCACCTGCTTCTTTAGCTGCTCCATCAAGCTTAATATCAGTACCACGGCCGGCCATATTGGTTGCAATTGTAACAGCACCATGTATACCTGCCTCTGCAATAATCTCTGCCTCAAGCTCATGGAATTTGGCATTAAGGACCTTATGTGGAATCCCCTGTTTCTGAAGAAGTCTGCTAATCTCTTCTGATGATTCAATCGTAATAGTACCAACAAGTACTGGCTGACCAATCTCATGACTCTTAATTACTTCATTAATAACAGCATTTAACTTCTCTTTTCTCGTCTTATATACAGCATCTTCTTTATCTAGTCTGGCAATAGGTCTATTAGTAGGAATAGTTACAACATCCATTCCATAAATATTTCTAAATTCTTGTTCTTCTGTTAGCGCAGTACCAGTCATACCACATTTCTTCTTGTATTTGTTAAAGAAGTTCTGTAGTGTAATAGTTGCAAGAGTCTTGCTTTCTCTCTTAACTTTAACGTGTTCCTTTGCTTCTATAGCCTGATGAAGTCCATCTGAATATCTTCTTCCTGGCATAATACGACCTGTAAATTCATCAACAATAAGAACTTCATCATCTTTTACAACATAATCTTTATCCTTAAACATTAAATAGTTAGCTCTTAATGCAAGAATAATATTATGCTGAATCTCAAGATTCTCTGGATCTGAGAAATTCTCTATATGGAAGAATTTTTCAACTTTTTTAACACCTTGTTCTGTAAGGTTTACAATCTTGTCCTTCTCATTAACTACAAAGTCTCCCTCTTCTTGTGTTCCTTCCTTCATCATAGCCGCCATCTTAGTAAGCTCAGTTTCCTTACCAATCTCTAACTGTCTTGCAAGGATATCACACATCTCATATAGCTTGGTTGACTTTCCACTCTGTCCTGAAATAATAAGAGGTGTTCTAGCCTCATCAATAAGAACTGAATCCACCTCATCAATAATCGCGTAATTAAGATCTCTCTGAACAAGCTGACTCTTATATATTGCCATATTATCTCTTAAGTAATCAAATCCAAGTTCATTATTAGTGATATATGTAATATCACACTTATATGCTTCTCTTCTGGCATCATTGTCTGCACTATTAAGTACTACACCAACTGTAAGTCCGAGGAATCTATGAACCTGTCCCATCCATTCAGCATCACGATTAGCTAAGTAATCATTAACTGTTACAACATGAACTCCCTTACCTGAAAGTGCATTCAGATATGCTGGAAGAAGACAGGTCTGTGTCTTTCCTTCACCTGTTTTCATCTCAGAAATTCTACCTTGATGAAGAATAATACCACCCATCAACTGAACTCTATAATGCTCAGTATTAAGGACTCTCCTTGCTGCTTCTCTAACTACTGCATATGCCTCTGGAAGAAGTTCATCAAGTGTTGCTCCTTTATCTAATCTCTCCCTAAATTCAGTAGTCTTATCTCTTAGCTGTGAGTCGCTAAGTTCAATCATCTCTGGTCTGTAGCTCTCTATTTTATCTACGATAGATGTGATTCTTTTTATTTCTCTCTCACTGTGTGTTCCAATTATCTTTGTAATTAATCCCATTTTTTTCTCCTAAAATATTCATAGTTGTACTAACTTAGCATATTGTAACACTTATCAGTTTCTTATTCAACAATATTTTAATGTTTCACGCTGCTGCGCAATTTCCTATAAGCAAAAA
>CAZNEZ010000056.1:0-12056 GCA_964572475.1 uncultured Lachnospiraceae bacterium | reverse complement strand
CGTAGATATATAAGGCAAATTTATTATAATATAAAATAATAAATCAAAACAAACTTTGGTATATTATTGCTCTTTTTCCACATAATAACTTCGCAAGATATTTAGAAATAACTATAAATAAGAATATTATAGTAAACGGAGGAAAATAATGTGAGAGCAACTGGCATAATAAGAAGAATAGATGAGCTGGGAAGAATTGTAATACCTAAAGAAATAAGAAGGACACTAAGAATTAGAGAAGGTGACCCACTAGAAATCTACACTGATAAGCAGAGTGAAATAATACTAAAGAAATACTCAACTATTGGAGAACTAGGCGATTTTGCTAAGCAATATGCGGATTCAATATCCAGAACAAGTGGTCATATTGTACTTGTAGCTGACAGAGATCAGATAATAGCGACAGCTGGAGGCAGAAAAGAGCTGTTAGGTCAGAACATAAGTAAGAGCTTAGAAGAAATTATGGAGAGTAGAGAAAGCTATAATTCAATAAAATCAAAAGATGGAATAAAAATAGTTGAATCTGGAACAGTTGAAGATTTACCATTTTTTGCACAGCCTATTGTATGCGAAGGTGACGTAATTGGGTGTGTTATTATTTCAAGTAAAGATAAACGAAACCAAATGGGTGAAGTTGAACAGAAACTGTCAGCAGTTGCAGCAATGTTTTTGGGAGGTCAGTTAGAATCGTAGATATATCCTACTTTAGTACTAATGATTTGGTCTAGATTGATAAAAAGTGGTGCCAAAAGCTTAAAAAAGCTATAAAAAGGCTATTTTTTCCAAGAAAATAAGCTATTTTCCTTGACAAATGGCGCAGAAAAGATTATAAATATCTTAAGGATAACGCTTGGTTGTGATACCAGTTATCTAGACATAATAATCATTTGATTATTAAATTATATAATAACAGAGGAGGAGTTTATCCATGAACAAGGCTGAATTAGTAGCAGAGATTGCTGCACAGACAGAATTATCAAAGAAAGATTCTGAAAAAGCTTTAAAAGCATTTATTGATGTTGTAACAGCAGAATTAAAGAAAGGTGAAAAAGTTCAATTAGTTGGCTTTGGCACATTCGAAGTTGCAAAGAGAGCTGCAAGAGAAGGCAGAAATCCACAGACAGGTAAAGCAATGAAAATTGCTGCTTCAAAGGCTCCAAAATTTAAAGCAGGAAAAGCTTTAAAGGATACAATCAATAAATAATCATTATTGAGATGGATAATCTTGAGAGTAGAAATCACCCTGCTTATTTATAAGCGGGGTGATTTTGTTTTTACGTCATAGGAAAATACGCAGCAGAGTAACAAAGCGCTTGTGCCGACAAGCGATTTGTTACTTCATAATATAGAAGGAGGAGGACCTATGAGATTAGATAAGTATTTAAAAGTATCAAGGCTTATAAAAAGACGTACAATTGCAAATGAAGCTTGTGATGCAGGTAGAGTTTTAGTTAATAATAAAGTTGCAAAAGCTTCAGTTGATGTTAAGGTAGGAGATATTATAGAAATTCAGTTTGGTACTAAGGCAGTTAAGGTAGAAGTAACTAATATTCAGGAAAGTACTAAAAAAGAAGATTCTAAGGATATGTATAAAGATTTATAATTAAGAAAATTATTATGTATAGAAATACCACCCCCATAATATATTTAGATATAAATGTATAGGGGGTATTTTATTGGAAGAAAGACAGATTGTTAAACCACATAAAGTATTAATTAACAATAGAAAAAGTGCTGCAATCAGTGGAGTTAAAGATGTAATATCCTTTGATTTGGAGGAGGTTTTGCTTGAGACTGAGCTTGGTAATCTTCATATTAAAGGAAATGATCTTCATGTAAGCAGATTATCAATTGAAAAGGGTGAGATTGATGTTGAAGGCACAATTAACAGTATGGAATATTCAAATAGTGATAAATACGGTAGGAAAGGAGGATCATTTGTAAAAAGGATGTTTAAGTAAATGGATGGAATAAGTGAACTTATCGGAAATGAGACAGCTCTTTTCCTTATTGCAGCACTATTTGGAATGATTCTAACACTAATATATGATATTATTAGAATTATAAGAAGGATTATAGGACATGGTGTTGTTGCCGTAGCAGTAGAGGATATAGTATTCTGGATTGTTTCAGCACTTATTATATTTAACATGACATTCAAATATAATAACGGAGAAGTAAGATGGTACATATATGCAGGAATGGCATTAGGAATGTTATTATATAACCGTTCTGTTAGTGCAATATTTGTTAAATATATTTCGATGCTGTTAAAATATCTCTTAAAGCCGTTGAAGTATGTGATGAGTAAGTTAAAGATACTATTAAAGCAGATACTAAAACATATGAAAAATGTGTTAAAGCCATTGAAAAAACTTAAGAAACAGGTTAAAATAAAGACCAAAGAGGTGCCTGTCCATGAAAAAAAGAAGAAAAAAAAGCTCTAACAAGTTGGGAATAGTTGGAATAACGCTTGTAGTAGTAGTACTTGGAGTAGTATTATGGAAGCAGATTGATGAATCCCAGGCTAAGATAGCCCGACTAGAGATACAAGAGACTGAACTTAAAGATAAAGAGGCTGAACAAAAACAGAGATCACTTGATCTTGAAGAACGTAGGGTTTATGTACAGACTAAGAAATATGTTGAAGAGGTTGCTAAACAATTAGGACTAGTTTATCCTGATGAGATAGTGTTCAAACCTAATTCTAAATAGAGTTAACATTTAGCAATATACTTAATAATAATCATTAAATTAAAGACTAGCGTGTTCAAATTGGACACGCTTTTTCTTTAAAATAAAATAAGAATTTTTGTCGAAAACTTTTTAAAAATTGATACCTTACTTCGACAAATTATTAAAAATGCTCCGAGTATAATTCCCCCTACACAGCAAAATTAGCCGATT
Source organism: uncultured Lachnospiraceae bacterium (assembly GCA_964572475.1). Lineage (GTDB taxonomy): Bacteria > Bacillota > Clostridia > Lachnospirales > Lachnospiraceae > CAZNEZ01. The sequence continues at coordinate 9,149 of CAZNEZ010000056.1, read as the reverse complement.
GGCGGAACAAGGAGAGGTTGTTATGAATAGTAAGATGGTGAAAGCAGTACTTGTACAAATGATAGGAGGGCTGATGGCAATATGCAGTCTATTTACATATAATCCATTTGCAGTAGCATATTTTTCAGGAATATATGCAAAGAAATGTTATCGAATGGTGACAATACCAATAATGTTTGGTGCGCTTGCAATGTCGCAGGGAATAATGGAGGCGGCAAAGTATGGACTGATAATGATAACAGCGGCAGTAGTCATAGGATTATTTGAACTTGCAAATGAAAAACTAAGCATATATGTATATGCTACAATTACAGCGATTTCAATGGTGTGCATAGAGATGACAGATACAGTAATGGGAAAAATTACACTAAGTAACATAATGATAAGCCTGGGACTTGGGGGAATGGTATTTGCATTATCGCTTATATTTAGTCAGGGAATAGAAGCAATAATGGAATCGTCAAAGGAAAGGGCATATTCTAACGAAGAAATGATAAGTTTTGCGATAATTACTGGAGTAATACTATATAGCATAGGGCAGTCTAGTACATTTCCGGCAGAAATTGCAAAGATGTGTGCATATCTTGCGGTAACAGTAGCAGGATACAAATATGGAGCGGGATTTGGGGCAATGACGGGAGTAGCCTGTGGAATTGTAGCCATGTCTCAAAGTATAGATAATATTAATATGGTTGCAGTATTTTCGCTTATGGGAATAGCATCAGGAACATTTAGAAAAGTAGGACGAGCAGGAAGCATTATCGGAGCTACAAGTATATTTATGTTAATGGGATTCACAGGCGTGGAAAGCCTTGTGGCCGAATCAAATATAAAAGGAATCCTTTTATCAATGGGAATCTTTTTGATACTTCCCCGAAATGTGGTGTTTATCTATGAAAGTAAAAGAGAATTGTTAAAACCTGGATTAGCGTATGCGGATATGATGGGAGAAGAGAGACTTTCTGGCATTGCAGCATCATTTGCAAGGTTAGCAAGATGTCTGGATTATACAACACCAGTGGAATATGGGGATAAAAATTCAAAAAGTGCTATGATATTTGAAGAAGTATCGGAAAAAATGTGCCAAGACTGTAGTAAATGTGCTAAGTGTTGGAAAGGTAAAAACGAAAATATGTATGAACAGACAATGCAGCTTATTGAAAAAGCAGAGGCGGAGGGGGCTGTGACTCTGGAATCTGTACCCGATGAATTTACTGATAGCTGTATAAATGTGGACAAGTTCTTGTTGGAAATCAATCATGTATGTGAGCGAAACAGGCTAAACAGTATCTGGAGAAGCAGAATTCTTGAAAATAAAGAAGTTATATCAGAGCAATTAAAGGAGATGGCAATGATAGTTGAAGATTGTCAAAAAGAAATATACAGTATGTTGCCAATTAACGAGGATAAAGAGAAAAAACTAAGAATAAAGCTTAAAGCAAAAAGAATAATATTAAAAAAGATAGTTGCACTCGAAGACAGAAATGGTATGAAAGAATATATAATTACAGCAAGAAGTGAAAAAGGGTGTACTGTTCCAATTAAGGATTTAACAACTACTGTATCATCTATATTTGGAGATAGAGTCAGAATGCGTGAAGATTATAGAAAACATGTGGGAAATGAATATATTACATACGATTTAATTGAGGACAGAAATTTTTATGTAATTAATGGAACAGCTAGAAAAAGCAAAAACGAAGATGCATATTCAGGTGATAACTTTGCATTTCTAGAAATGAATTGTGGACAAACACTTATGAGCATTTCTGATGGAATGGGATCAGGAAAACTCGCAGGTAAAGAAAGTGAGATGGTTATTGAACTTATAGAACAGATGCTGGAGGGTGGATTTAGTGAAGAAGTTACGCTTAAATTTATTAATTCTATGATGCTGATTAATTCAGAGTCTGTTAACCCTGCAACTATTGATATGGGGCTTCTTGATTTATATTCTGGTGTATGCGACTTTATTAAGCTGGGTGCGGCTGCGACATTTATAAAAAGAGGTGACTGGGTAGAAGTGATAAAATCAACATCATTGCCTGCAGGTGTTGTAAATGATAACAATTTTGATAGTGTGTCTAAAAAGTTATATGATGGTGATTTTGTAATTATGGTGTCTGATGGAATATTAGATAGTATATCAGATGAGGATAAGGAGAAGGCACTATCTCAAATGATTATGAATATAGATTCTAACAAGCCCAAAGAGATAGCTAAACGCTTACTTGAAATGGCCTCAGGGGATTCGCAAATGAATTATTCTGATGATAAAACAGTATTAGTAACAGGAATATGGGAGAATTGTGCTTGATTTTGCAATAATGTTAGCATATGATAGTTATATTACAAAAAGGTACTTAGAAGCAGATAGTGTGGAAGATAAATCTTTTGCACGAAGATTTGTGTCTGAGTGTTGATTGACACAATGTCTGTTATTCGTAAAAGACAGCGCAGAAATGAGGATTATTATGATAGATCAAATAATTCAGTATGTTAAAGCACACAAGTTGATAGAAAATGGGGACAGCGTCATTGCAGGTGTATCTGGTGGCGCTGATTCCGTGTGCTTATTAAAGGTATTGATTGAATTGAGCAATATTATGGACCTTAAGGTGACAGTGGTTCATGTTCACCATGGCATTAGAGGGGAAGAAGCAGACAGAGATATGAATTTTGTGGAAAACCTATGTAATTCATGGAACATAATGTGCAAAACATACAGATACAATATTCCGGATATGGCTAAAAATCTTTCTATCTCATGTGAAGAGGCTGGAAGACAGGCTAGATATGAAGCTTTCTCTAAGACAATGATGGAGATAAATGCTAATAAAATTGCAGTTGCACATAATGCCAATGATAATGCAGAGACGATTATTATGAATATGGTTAGAGGGACTGGTATTAAAGGTATGTGCGGAATACCAATAATGAGAGAATGTATTATTAGACCACTTCTTAACTGTACAAGAGATGAAATAGAAAAATATCTTGCCGATAATAACATAGAATATGTGACGGATTCAACTAATTTGGAGGAGGATTATACAAGAAATAAAGTGAGAAGAGTAGTACTTCCATACATTTGCGATAATATAAACGATAGGGCAGTTGAGCATATTAATAATATGGGTGAACAGCTTAGCGACATTGAAAATTATCTGGAAAGTATAATTACGCAACAACTTAGCGAGGTTATAGAAGGTAATGCCATTAATAAAGAATGGTTAAAAGATGCACATATTGTTCCTGCAAGAGAAGCCATTAGAAGTGTAATCAGGCAGGAGGCGGGAAAACTTAAGGATATAACGAATAAGCATATAGAGCAAGTATATTTACTGGCATTTAAAGAGGTTGGAAGCCAGATTAATTTACCATACAATTTAATAGCTATTACAACATATGACAGATTAATAATCAGAAAAAATATTCAAAAAGATGATATTATATTTGAACCTATAGCAGTAAATCGCTTTGGAACATACGAATTAAAACAAAATAATGCAGTTTTTAAATTTTCAGAGATTTATAAAGAAAATGTTAAAATTGTTGAAAATAGATATACGAAATGTCTTGATTATGATATACTAAATGGACATTTGCGGATAAGAACAAGGGAGATTGGCGATTATATAGTCATTGATTCCGAGGGCAGAAAAAAATCTCTTAAGTCATATTATATTGATATGAAGATTCCTAAAGAGGAAAGGGATAATGTGCTGGTTCTGGCAGATGAGCACGAGATTCTATGGGTTATTGGGTATAGAATTGGTGAAAACTATAAAGTAACTGAGGAAACACATAATATAGTCAGAATACAATACTTAAGAATGGAGAACAACAATGAGTGAAAGAATCGAAGTACTAGTTTCAGAGTCAGATGTAGACAAAAGAATTGAGGCTATTGGTAAACAGATAAGCGAAGATTACGCTGGAAAAAATATTCACCTTATTTGTGTATTAAAAGGTGGAGTTTTCTTTTTATGTGAACTCGCTAAGAGAATTACAATTCCTGTAACCATGGATTTTATGTCTGTTTCAAGCTATGGAATAGGTAAGGATAGCTCTGGTGTAGTTAAGATTGTCAAAGATCTTGATGAATCGTTAAAGGATAAGGAAGTATTAGTGGTAGAAGATATAGTTGATTCAGGAAGAACACTCTCATATCTTTTAGAGATGCTTGAACAGAGAGGTCCTAAATCACTCAAACTTTGTACATTGCTTGATAAACCTGATAGAAGAGTTACAGATGTTCATGTTGATTATACTGGATTTGAAATACCAGATGAATTTGTAGTTGGATATGGACTTGATTACGCACAAAAATATAGAAATCTGCCATACATTGGCATTGTGAAGGAGTAAAGAATGGCTGCAACAACTAAAACCCCCAATAAACCAGGAAAAAGTTTTGCTATTTACATGATAGTATTGCTTGTAATGATTGGTATATTTTATGCAATTAGTATTGGATTAAATACTAATAAGGATTATGGATATCCTGAATTTTTACAGGATGTTAAGGATGAGAAGGTTGATACCGTTGTAATTGACCAGAATAAAGAAATTCCTACAGGTAAGATAGAGGTTACTCTTAAGTCTGGTGAGAAGAATATTGTTTATGTTTCAGATGTAAATGAGATTCAGGTAATTCTAAATGATAATGGTATTGATTATGATATAGGTGATGTTAGTAGAGATAGTTTCTTATTAACAACCATATTACCTATAGTATTATGCTTTGTATTTATCATTATTTTCTTTAATATGATGAGTGCAGGACAAGGCGGCGGAAATAGTAACAAAATGATGAATTTTGGTAAGAGCCGTGCCAAGATGATGACAGATACAGCGAAGAAAGTAACATTTAATAACGTTGCAGGACTTCATGAAGAAAGAGAAGAGTTAGAGGAGATTGTTGATTTCCTTAAATCTCCAGCTAAATATATTGAGGTTGGTGCTAGAATTCCGAAAGGTGTTATTCTTGTGGGCCCTCCAGGTACAGGTAAAACTTTACTTGCTAAAGCGGTTGCAGGTGAAGCAGGAGTACCATTTTTTAGCATTTCAGGTTCGGATTTTGTAGAGATGTTTGTTGGTGTTGGTGCATCAAGAGTTAGAGATTTATTTGCTGAAGCTAAGAAGAATGCTCCTTGTATTGTGTTTATCGATGAAATTGATGCTGTTGCCAGAAGAAGAGGAACAGGTATGGGAGGCGGACATGATGAAAGAGAGCAAACTCTTAATCAGATGTTAGTCGAGATGGATGGATTCGGAGTTAATGAAGGAATTATTGTAATGGCTGCAACTAATAGAGTAGACATTCTTGACCCTGCTATCCTAAGACCAGGTCGTTTTGATAGAAAGGTTGTTGTTGGAAGACCTGATGTAAGAGGAAGATTTGAGATTCTTGAAGTTCATGCAAAAAATAAACCACTTGGAGATGATGTGGACCTTGATAAAGTTGCTCAGACTACAGCAGGATTTACAGGTGCAGATCTTGAGAACCTGCTTAATGAAGCTGCAATAGTAGCTGCCAAAAAGGGTAGAAAGTTTATCTTACAGGAAGATATCGAAAGTTCATTTATAAAAGTTGGTATTGGAGCAGAGAAAAAGAGTAAGGTTATCTCAGACAAAGAGAAGAAGATTACAGCTTATCATGAGGCTGGCCACGCTATATTATTCCACGTACTACCTGATGTTGGACCTATTCACACTGTTTCTATTATTCCTACAGGTAACGGAGCAGCAGGTTATACAATGCCATTACCAGAACGTGATGAGATGTTTAACACCAAAGGTAAAATGCTTCAGAATATTATGGTAAGTCTTGGCGGCAGAATTGCTGAAGAGATGATATTTGATGATATTACAACTGGTGCTTCACAGGATATTAAACAGGCTACTGGAATTGCAAAATCAATGGTAACTAAGTATGGTATGTCTGAGAAACTTGGACTTATAAGTTATGGTGATGATGAAGATGAGGTATTTATAGGCAGAGACCTTGCTCATACAAGAGGATATGCTGATAATACAGCATCATTGATTGATACAGAAGTTAAGAATATTGTAGATGAGTGTTATGCAAAGGCTACTAAGATTATAGAAGAGCATAAGGATGTATTATGTTCTTGTGCAGAGTTACTTATTGTGAAAGAGAAAATTGGCAGAGAAGAATTTGAAGCTTTATTTGAAGAAAATAATGAAGAGTAGAATTGAATTTGTGTCGTAAAAAAGGCGAAAACAAAACATAATGGCAAATTTTAAAGATTTATATCAAAAAAGTCTAGGATTGAAAAATTGGTCAACAAATCGTTCGTCAAGTTGCACAAAAAGCAGTACTTGAATTTGTGCAACTTTGTTGAGACTTATCTGAAGACTTATGATATTATAATTAACGTAAAAACCCCCCCAATACATTATATAGTTTTTGCTACACCCCATAAAAACGAAATACCTTCTCCTAAAAAGGACAGCTTGCCAGCTGTCCTTTTTACTTGGAGTGATACATTATAGTAGGAAGTCTTATGTGGAATACATAGTAATATTTAAAAATGGTGTAATGGCAATAAGTAATAATGACGAAAAACTTATATGAATAAGTAAAAATACATATTGTGCAATAATATTGGATAGTATAGAATGAGAACATGCTAAAAATAAAGAGTAGATATAGTGGAATATAAGTCTTTATATAGCAATTTGAGAAAGGCGTGATTATTGAAATGATAATTAGAGAAGCATTATTTTCAGATGAAACTAAAACGTGTATCACGCCGTTTGAGGCAGATGCAAATACAGAGGTTACAATAACATTTAGAGCAGCTAAAGAAGATTTATCATATGTATTTTTATGCTCTCATGAATTTCCTGATGGTATACTAATGCATCTGATATATTCAGAGGCTGATTTTAGATATTACAAAAGTACAATAAGACTTGAAGAGAAGCCGTTTGTATATTGGTTTAAGATAATAGAAGGCAGTGATATGTGTTATTATAATAAGCTTGGAGCTGTAAATGAGTTAAATGAATCCTTTGCATTTAGAATAATACCAGGATATAAAACTCCTGATTGGGCTAAGGGTGCTGTTATGTACCAGATATTTGTAGATAGATTTTACAATGGGGATTCTTCAAATGATGTTTTAGACGGTGAATATTCATATATTGGTAAAGATTCTGTTCAGGTAAAAAACTGGAATAAATATCCTGATTCTGATGGTATAAGGGAATTCTATGGCGGAGACCTCGCAGGAGTTATACAAAAGCTTCCATATCTTCACAAATTAGGTGTTGAGGTTATATATTTTAATCCCTTATTTGTTTCGCCATCTAATCACAAATATGATATTGAAGATTATGACAATATAGATCCGCATTTTGGAGTAATATTAGATGATGGGGGTGAAAAAGTTAATAATGGTGATAATAGGACTGCAGAACGATATATTAAGCGTGTAACAGGATTAGCTAATCTTGAGGCTTCTAACGAACTTTTTGCTAAGGTTGTTACTGAGGCTCATAAATTGGGAATTAAAGTTATTATAGATGGTGTATTTAACCATTGTGGCTCATTTAATAAATGGATGGACAAAGAGTGCATTTATGATGGTAAAGAAGGCTTTGAACACGGCGCATATGTTGCTAAAGATAGTCCATATAGAAGCTTTTTCAAATTTAACAGTGATAAATGGCCATTCAACAATGATTATGATGGCTGGTGGAATTATGACACTCTTCCTAAACTGAATTACGAAGAATCGGATAAGTTATTTGAATATATAATGAATATTGGACGTAAATGGGTATCGCCTCCTTATAATGCCGATGGCTGGAGACTAGATGTAGCAGCGGACCTCGGAAATACAGAAGAATTTAACCATAAGTTTTGGAGAGAGTTTAGACGCAATGTAAAAGAGGCAAATCCTGAAGCGCTGATTTTGGCTGAACATTATGGAAATCCTTCAGCCTGGCTACGTGGTGAAGAGTGGGATTCTGTAATGAATTACGACGCATTTATGGAGCCTATATCATGGTTTTTAACTGGTATGGAGAAGCATAGTGATGAATTTAGAAATGATTATCTGGGAAATGCGGATTATTTCTTTGAAATAATGAGATATAATATGGCTACATTTCCAAAACCATCATTACTTGTTGCTATGAACGAATTGTCTAATCATGATCATTCGCGGTTCTACTCAAGGACTAATCATGTGGTAGGCAGAACAGCAGATTTAGGACCAAAGCTGGCAAACATTAATGTAGACAAGGCTGTTATGAAGATGGCTGTGATTATGCAGATGACATGGCCGGGTGCACCAACTATTTATTATGGTGACGAGGCTGGAGTATGTGGATTCACTGATCCAGATAACAGAAGGAGTTATCCATGGGGAAATGAGGACCTTGAATTGCTTGAATTTCATCGAGATGCGATAGCAATGCATAAAGATAACCTTGCACTTAAAATAGGCTCATATGACCCAATATACAAAGAAAAAGATGTAATAGCATATGCAAGATTCTATAAGAGGGAAAGTGTTGTAGTAACTGTGATAAATATTAGTGAAGAGGAAAAACATGTAGAGATACCAGTATGGGTGGCAGGTATAGGTAGAAAAGAGCAGATTGAGCGAATTATGCTGACATCTGAGAATAGTTATAATGTTGGTAAGCTTTTAATGCCTAATTCAAATGGTATATTAGAAGTTGATTTACCAGCTAAATCGGCATCTGTGTATAGACGAAAATGTGATTAAAAAATTTGCTAAAATGATAAAAAGTGCTTGCAATGATAAAAGTCATATGGTATAAATATATATTGTCAGGCAAAATGGATGGATTCCCGAGTGGCCAAAGGGGACAGACTGTAAATCTGCTGCAAATTGCTTCGGTGGTTCGAATCCACCTCCATCCACTGTCGATTAAGAATACATAGGTATCCTTAGTAGACTATGCCGGCGTGGCGGAATTGGCAGACGCACAGGACTTAAAATCCTGCGGGGTCAAACCCGTACCGGTTCAAGTCCGGTCGCCGGCATTAAAACTTAAAAAAACTGGTATTGGACTTGAACCGTGTTCAAAGTCCGGTCGCCGGCATTAAAACTTAAAAAAACTGGTATTGGACTTGAACCGTG
>CAZNEZ010000055.1:0-13034 GCA_964572475.1 uncultured Lachnospiraceae bacterium | reverse complement strand
TTGTACTTTGGAAGGATATATTCATTTTTTAATTACATTTTGCGGAAACTCAAGGTAATAAAATCTCATTTATAAAGTAATATAATCTTATTTTATACATATTATTATTAATAATACTCTTCATTGAAAGGATTATGCGTATATGCCGTCAAATGCGACAAGCAATTTATGTAAACTCAGTATTCTTGTTATTTCTCTTCTTATTTTTATAACTGGATGCAGTCTCAAAAAACAAGATGATAAAAAACTTCGCGATATTGATTTTACCATTGTTACACAGGAAAATATACCAGACGAGGTTAAATCTATCATCAATGAATGTGATGGTCAATATTTTAGAAAAACTTTTTCCAATAATGAAAATACTTACATTATTATAAGCTATGGAGATCAACCTACAACTGGATACAGTATTTCCGTTAGGGAACTCTATGAAGCTGAAAATGCCATTTATGTAAAGACTACTTTATCTGGACCTTCAAAAACAGAATCCGTATCTCAGGTTGTAACATGTCCTTATGTAGTCATTAAAATGGAATATAGTGACAAAAATGTTGTATTCTAAATATGTTGAATATTTTGTAACATTCTGAATAGTATATATTAGCAAATAAATAATAGGGGGAACTATACATATGGAACTTATCAAAAAGAATATTCATATGAACAGGCTTAAAGGAAATGCAACTTCACAGATAACCCTGAATGACGACTTTATTGTACCTGACATCAAGCCTGACATTGACTGGCTTATCAAAGACTGTAGCGAGCTTAAAATAGATGATGTCAAAGTATCTAAGGGCAAGATTACTGTCAAAGGCCGTCTGTGTTACAAAGTTTTGTATTGCAGTAATTCACAAGGTCGAAGAATCCATAACCTCGCAGGAGAACTTCCATTTGAAGAAGTGCTTAATATGGACGTAGTTTCAGAGTCCGACAGCATTAATCTAAAGTGGGATATTGAAGACATGTCCGTAGGAATAATAAACACTCGAAAAATTAGTGTTAAAGCTATTGTTATGCTTAGCTGCTCTGCTGAAGAACTATATGATATTGAAGCTGCTACTGGTATAGATAATAGTGAATCTACTGAGTATATTAGAAAATCAGTTAATATAACCGGTATTGCTGTCTGTAAAAAGGATATTTTCCGCGTCAAAGAAGAGATTGATATCGGAACTGGACGCCCAAATGTTCAGGAGATTCTCTGGAACTCTGTAGCTATCCGTAACCAGTCTATACGAATTAATGATGATTCTCTAAGTCTTTTAGGCGATGTCAGCGTATTTATCGTATATGAAAGTGAAGATGAAAATGCTCCTATTCAATGGCTTGAATCTACTGTAAGTTTCAATGGCATGGTTGACGTTGCTGGTGCACATGACTTTATGATTCCTGATACTACTATTAAGATTGTAAATAGTGATGTTGATATACGTCCTGACTATGACGGTGAACAAAGAGTTATCGGACTTGACCTTGCACTTGATTTAGATATTCGGCTATATGAAGAGTCTTCTGTAGATATGCTTAGTGATGTTTACTCACCATCTCTTGAAATTATACCTACATATAACCGTGTTTCTTATAAAAATGTACTTCTTAAAAATACTACTAAATGTAAAGTAAGTGATAAAGTCAAAGTTCCTTCTGTAATGCAGATATGCAGTTGTGAAGGTGCTGTAAAAATTGATGATTTTACTATTACGGAAGATGGACTTCTAATTGATGGAATTATTAAAGTATCTGTACTTTATATTGGTTCTGAAGATACTGATCCACTAAGATCAGTAAAAACCGTTATTCCTTTTTCACCAAAAATAGATATTGCTGGAATTCGCGATAATGCTGCGATATCACTTAATCACTGGATTGAAAATATTTCTGCTTCTATGACTGGCAACGATGAAATGGAAATCAAGGCCTCAATACTTCTTGAAGTTCTTGCATTTTCAAAAATGAATGAAGATGTTATTACTGACCTTAAATATGAGCCACTTGACATCGAAGCTATTAAAAATATGCCGGGTATAGTGGGATATCTCGTTAAAGATGATGATACTTTGTGGAAAATTGCTAAAAAGTATCATACAACTGTTGATAACATTAAAAATACTAATTCTTTAACTTCCGAAAATCTTAAAGAAGGCGACAGAATTATTCTGGTTAAACAACTAAACTAAACTTTATACTCTTATGTGCCGATAATTATTATGTAACTACATCTTACGCATATACCAAGGAGGGTACATCATGAGTTTAAACGGAATTTCAAACGTAACGAACGTGGTTGGCAGTGCCTATGAACAACAGTCTACTGCTAAAACCAAAGCTAAAGACACAGCAGATACAGCATCCAAATCAACATATGGTTCTGACAATGCCGCTGTCTATGAATCTACAACTGATAAAACTTCTGCTTCTACAACCGATAGAAGCAACCTAATTAGCAAACTTAAAGCTGATGCAGAACAACGTACACAACAGTTACAGAACCTTGTAACACAAATGTTTAACAAGCAGGGCATTAAAGTAACTTCTGCTGACGATATGTGGAAACGTCTTGCAAGTGGTGATTTTACTGTTGATAAAGCTACTGCTGATCAAGCAGCTGCAGATATCAGTGAGAATGGCTATTGGGGAGTTAATCAGACTTCTGACAGAATATTTGATTTTGCTAAAGCCTTATCTGGCGGTGATTCAGAAAAAATGGACCAGATGCTTAGTGCATTCAAAAAAGGATTTGAGCAGGCTACCAAAACTTGGGGTTCAGCTCTACCAGATATTTCCCAACAAACTTACGATTCTGTAATTAAAAAATTTGACGATTATAAAAACGGAATCACAGAATAATATTTTTAAAACGCCTTTTGATAACTTATATTACAAGTTATCAAAAGGCGTTTTTCATGTAAATTATATGAAAGTACACAAGTGTGAGTTAACAAAGAATGCAAAGTGTTCTTCCAAATACTTTTGTATCACTATCGCTAATTTAATTCCAGGTCGTCATCTGTATCTTCTGCTGACATAAATTCACGTCCAGAAACCCTCTTTTTCACTCTTTCAGCCTCCACCATATCAGATAAAAGATTCTTTACTTCTTGTGACCTTTTGATTCTCTTTAGGTCAAATTCAGGAGTTGATTTATCTGCAGTAACACAATGAATAGTTCCAAGTTTAAATATCTTTTCACCTAGTGAACGTTTAAGAGTTAAATCCATAATCCTGTACAATCTGACTTCTTCTTCATTTGTGCTTAACATACCTGACTCTACTAAAAGCTTGTCATTAGTAAGCTTATATTTTGTAAATGACCATGGAAGTCCGAATAATGTTCTCTTTCTATCCTTCCACTTGTATACTGTAAGATCTTTAGACATCTCTTTTCTCCATTCCGAAGCACCTACTATTATCCCATATCTGCTTCTATTAGTTTTGTTATTATATATTAAGTAACTTTAATACATTTTCTCCAAGCTCTGCTGATAATTTATCTGCTTCTTCAAGAGATGTACCCTTAACACCATAGTAAAATTTGACTTTAGGCTCTGTACCGGAAGGTCTGACACATAACCACGCATCATCTGTAAGGTCATAATATAGTACGTTTGACTTAGGTAAACCTGTTGGTGATACTTCTCCTGTAGACATATTCTTAACTGTATCAAGCTTATAATCCCTTGCTGATGTCACTTTGTATTTTCCTACAGATTCTGGTGTATTACATCTAAGATTCTCAAGAATCTCCTGAATCTTTTGAAGTCCTTCAATACCCTTTAAGGTTATTGATTTCACATCATCCTTGTAATATCCATACTTTTCATACATATCAATCATTGCATCCCATAATGTTTTACCCTTAGTTTTATAGTATGCAGCAGCTTCGCAAAGTGCCATTGTAGCAACAATTGCATCTTTATCTCTTGCATGTGTTCCAATTAAACATCCATAGCTTTCCTCAAATCCAAATAAGTATGTTCCCATTCCTTTTGTCTCAAATCCAAGAATCTGTTGTCCAATAAATTTGAAACCTGTAAGTACCTCAATAAGCTTAGCATTATAGCTTTTTGCTATTGCATCAGCCATATTAGTTGTAACTATGGTTTTAATCAAAGCTCCATCATTAGGTATTCCTGTCTTTTCCTTAATCTGGCTTAATTCATATTCGGCTAAAAGACATCCTGACATATTGCCTGTAAGAGTTATATATTCACCTGTCTTCGCATCTTTTACATAAACGCCAAGTCTATCCGCATCAGGATCTGTTGCTAGAACTAAATCTGCATCTTTTTCTTTGGCCAGTTTAAGTGCTAACGTAAATGCTTCGGCTGCTTCTGGATTAGGATAGCTTACTGTAGGGAATTCACCATCAGGAAGTTCCTGTTCCGGAACAACATATACATTTTCAAATCCAATTTCTTTTAATACTCTTCTAGCTGGAATATTACCTGTTCCATGAAGAGGTGTGTAAACGATTTTAATATCCTTTTGAACCTGTTTAATAACTTCTGGATTCTTTACCTGCTTCTTAAGTACTTCAATGTATTTGTCATCAATATCTGAACCAATGACTTCATAAAGTCCTGTAGTTACAGCTGTGTCCTTGTCCATTGTCTTAACTGTATTAAAATCAGTAACTGCCTTAACTTCATCCATAATTCCACCATCATGAGGTGGTGTAATCTGTGCTCCATCCTCCCAATATACCTTATATCCATTGTATTCTGGAGGGTTATGGCTAGCTGTTACATTTATACCTGCTATACATGATAGCTCTCTTACTGCAAATGATAGCTCTGGTGTTGGCCTTAAGGTCTCAAATACATAAGCTTTGATTCCATTTGCTGCAAGGCAAAGTGCTGCTTCATCTGCAAATTCTGGAGACATTCTTCTTGAGTCATATGCAATTGCGACACCTTTATTCTGACCACCAACCTTAATAATATAGTTAGCCAACCCCTGTGTAGCTTTACGAACCGTGTAGATGTTCATTCTATTAGTACCTGCCCCTATAATTCCTCTAAGTCCTGCGGTACCAAACTCAAGCTCAGTATAAAAGCGCTCCTCTATTTCTTTTTCATCATCTTTTATAGACATAAGTTCTGCCTTTGTTGCCTCATCAAAATATGGATTTTTTAACCATGATTCATAAATTTCCTTGTAATTCATATACTTACTCCTTTCATACTTGTATAATATTTATATAAAGGGCTTGTCTTGCTCTTTAATACTTATTCAGATGCTACCAAATCATCAAAGTTAAATGTCACATCATTATTATCATCTGTAACACTAACGGTATATGTCTTTGATGTATATCCTGTCTTCCTAAGAACTATAACGTGTGTTCCTGATGACTTTGTAAACGAAACGGGAGATGTTCCTTTGTATACACCATCAAAATAAACCTCTACATCGCTTGGTGTCGTAACTTTTATCTTATAAGTTGAGGTAGTTGTCTCTTCTGCTGTTGTAGTTTCATCTTCATCTGTAAGTGTTATCGTCTTGTTAACATAACTTGACTCAACAACTAGTGTAGACTTATATGTTGTATAGCCTTCAGCACTTACCACTATAGAATGCGTACCATAATCAAGAGAAACAAGTTCACTATAATCAACTGTAGTTCCATCTATCTTCATTACTGCACCTTCAGGCTCAACTGTGAAATTATATGTACCAACTCTAGTAACCTCACCTTGAAATTCTCCTACAGATACGTTAATCTCTTCATCACGCTTTACGGATATCTCTTTGGAACCTCCTGTTCCATTCTTACTGGCAGTTAATGTATAATCACCTTCTGGAGCAACAATAATCATATCCTTAGTTATAAGTGTAATAATCTTTGTTCCTACTTCTATAATACCTCCAACCATATTGGTTTCATTAAGTAGTTTAATATAACCATGACCTTTTGTAACTATAATGGAGGTAATCTTGTTATCAACACCATATACTTTTAATTCATCCAAATGATGAACCTGCTCAATATTTATAGCCTTACCATTGGAAACAATAACAAGACTATCATCATACTTGTACTTATTAGATCCTATTGTAATAATCTTTTCTTCCTCATCAGCGATTAGATTAGTCGCCTGAGAATTCTGCCATCCACTAGTGGTCTCCTGTATCTTAATAAGCTTCTGTGTTCCTTTTACAAGATAAACATCAACCGTCATTCCAGGCACAAGCTGTGCCATGGTAAGGTTAGTACCAAATTTATCAAGAACTATACTTGCTCCAGTATATGTAACTATATACTTCGAGGAATCTGATAGACTCTGAAGACTAACTTTATTCTCTGTAAGGTTAATGTCTAAAACTACAGCCTTATCTTCAGCATTATATCTTTTGTACTCTGTTTCACTCTCTTCTTCACTAGTCTTGGTTGCAATTCCACCAACCTCATTCCCATTCGTTATTCTGCCAGCACTATCTGATTTGCAGCCCGAACTGATGATAATTATAGCAGAGAGTAAAAATGCGATATATATCAATTTTTTTGTATTCATATCTATTTTTCTTTTTATGCCTTTCTATTCATCTACTATATTTATAATGTCTATTATATAATAAATGCGCTGAAAAATAAATACTTTATAAATATTTACAAGTATTCCTTAATATATTCTCTTCGCAATTCCTCCTGCTTATTAATCATCTTGAGTTTTTCTATGTCTTTAATAGAAATCCATGCTTTATTTGTGTTAAAATAATGATTTACTATTTTCCAATATTTTTCCGGATAACTAAGCATAACTTTTAAAAGTTTTATTTCATTATCAGAGATTTGGCGTATCTTTACATAATTCTCCATTATACTTATACCTGTATCCACATTCCAGTTTTGTTTTTCCATAACTTTTCGCAGATAATAATAGAGGTCCATTATATGTGGATTAAGACCAGCCTGTTCAAAGCCGATTATTCCTGGGACCTCTTCAATAAATACTATGCTGTGATAATTGTAATTTCCATGACTAATTATCTTGTTTTCACAGGTATCCATCAGAACTTTTTCATATTGAAGCGTTGAAAGCTCTTCAAATGCCTGTTTCCCCATTTCATAATATTTATCTAAGCTTTCAAGTAATGTTACTTCAAATTCAAGCTTATGTCTTTTCTCTCTAAGAAATTTTCCTGCACGTTTTAATTCTTTATTATGTCGCTCATAAATATCTAACAGATTAACCGGCAGTAATTGTTCACAAATACTTCCTTCCTCAGGCTTGTATTCTTTAAGCAGATTATGTAATTGTGCCAGACTTCTGGCTCCTGCGTTGATATCCGAATCGCTATATGCATCACATTCCCTACCCATGTGCCAATCCCTAAGCACATATATGGTACCTTCTTCATCTGCTACCGTCATTCCTCCTTCAAGATTTTCAATCAGACAATCTGTAAAGATTTGACCATTTTGTCTGATATATTTAAGCAAATTATATTCAAATTCAAGCCTTTTAGCACTTTCATTGCTTTCCCTCAGAATTTTAATGCCACAATCAGTATCACAGATAATTCCACCACGAGCTCTTCTACTACCATATACTTTAAGTCCATATTGCTCTAGAACTGTTGTACTTTTCTCATTCACCGGTTATTCCTCCCCACACTTTTATGACTCAATGAGTCCCTAATCTATAGTATGAGTACCTTTATTCAAATATTCTGCTATTTCCAAAAGTTTCTCTTTTGTATTTAATTCTGGTTCATCAATAACCATATCTAGTAATTTATTAAAAGTCTCTCCGATTTTTTTACCCTCTGTAATTCCTATTGACATTAAATCAGCTCCTTTTACCTTCAGGTCACTAATTGCCAGACAATTAGTGTTTTCTATAACTTCATTATACAATTCTTGCACTTTTTTAATATTATTTTGTACCTCAATATAATCTGATTCTATTTTGCCAGATGCATCAGCAATCTTAAGCTCCAATAATCCTTCATAAATATCTGTACCAACTTTTATCATGCTCCTTCTTACAGACCTGATATTGTCTCCCAGCTGATACGAGTGACATTTAACAAGCCTACTTACTGTATCTACTGTCTTATTATCAAATTTCAGTCTCTTAAGAATTATTCTGGAAACTTCATATCCCCTTTCAGAATGTCCAAAGAAATGGTCTTTTCCCTCTTTATCCGTTGTTTTAGTATCTGGCTTTGATACATCGTGTAATAACGCTGCCCATCTAAGGTAACGATCTTGTCTGATATTCATCAAAACTCGTATAGTATGCTCTCCTACGCTGTAAATGTGATGTTCACAATTTTGTTCTGTTTCCATCATTTTATCAAATTCAGGCAAAATCACCTTAGTAATACCCGTTTCATAGCAGATTCTTATCATATCTGGATTTTTAGATATTAATAATTTATCAAGTTCTACTCTAATACGCTCACCACTTATATTCTTAAGGTTTCCCGAAAGTTTTTTCATAGCCGATAAGGTATTTTCTTCTATTGCGAATCCCAATTGCGCAGCAAATCTTACTGCTCTCAATATTCTAAGAGCATCTTCAGTAAATCTCTCTTCTGGGTTTCCAACGCATCTAATGATTTTCTTATTAATATCATCTATACCACCAAATACATCAACAATTCCATCTTCTTTGTTATATGCCATAGCATTAATAGTAAAATCCCGTCTTTTTAAATCTTCTACAATATCCGATGTAAACTCTACTGATTTAGGATGTCTGCTATCTTCATATTCACCGTCTATACGAAATGTTGTAACTTCATATCCAACTTTTTTCATCATAATTGTTACAGTACCATGCTTAATTCCTGTATCTATTGTTCTACTAAAAAGCTCTTTCACCTGTTGTGGAAGAGCTGATGTTGTAATATCCCAGTCATTTGGTTCTCTATTAAGAATGGTATCACGAACACAGCCGCCTACAGCATAGGCAGCATGTCCGTTCTTTCTGAGTATTCTAATTATGTTGGCCACATTTTCTGGCATATTCATGCTTAAACTCATAATTACCTCATTCCTTTTTACATGGTCTGTATCACCTTAAACAATAACCTGTCATCTATACTTTTAGTACGCTTTACCCCAGTATACCATTGATTTGGCAGGTTTTCCACAGCATACACAAGTATCCGACAAATGTTCCTGTTCAAATGGCATACATCTTGAAGTTGCTGTTGTATCCTCTTTAATCTTATTCTCACATTCCTCATCTCCACACCACATAGCTTTAATAAATCCTGGTTTTGTAGCAACTGCTTCCTTGAATTCATCATATGTTGTAGCTGTTGCAGTATGTGAATCTCTATGTTTCCTTGCTCTTTCAAGCATATCTGATTGCATAGTCTCTAGAATTTCTCCAACTTTAACATCAATATCATCCAGCCCACAAACGATTTTCTCTCTTGTATCTCTTCTGACAACTACTGCCTGATTAGCTTCTATATCCTTAGGTCCTATCTCAACACGAAGAGGAATTCCTCTCATTTCCTGTTCACTAAATTTCCATCCTGGACTCTTATCAGAATCATCGACTTTAACTCTGTATCCTCCAAGCTTTTCGCTTAATTCCTGTGCTTTTTCAAGAACTCCTTCTTTTTTCTGCATAATAGGAATAATCATTACTTGAACTGGTGCAAGCCTTGGTGGAAGTACAAGTCCTGAATCATCTCCATGAACCATAATAACTGCTCCAATAAGTCTTGTTGTCATTCCCCATGATGTCTGATGTACATACTGAAGTTTATTGTCCTTATCTGTATATTGAATTCCAAAAGCCTTAGCGAAACCATCTCCAAAGTTATGGCTTGTTCCAGACTGAAGTGCTTTACCATCATGCATCAAAGCTTCAATCGTATATGTTGCCTCTGCTCCTGCAAATTTTTCTTTGTCAGTCTTTCTTCCCTTAATCATTGGAATTGCAAGTACATTTTCACAAAAATCTGCATAAAGATTAAGCATCTGAATTGTTCTCTCTTCTGCCTCTTCGGCTGTAGCATGAGCAGTGTGTCCTTCTTGCCATAAAAACTCTGTTGTTCTAAGGAAAGGTCTTGTTGTTTTCTCCCATCTGCAAACTGAACACCATTGATTATAAATCTTAGGAAGGTCTCTATATGATTGAATAATTCTCTCATAAAAATCGCAGAATAATGTCTCTGATGTTGGTCTTATACATAATCTCTCTGTTAATGTATCAAGCCCTCCCTGTGTAACCCATGCAACTTCTGGTGCAAAACCTTCTACATGATCTTTTTCCTTTTGAAGTAGGCTTTCTGGTATAAACATAGGCATATAAACATTCTCTACACCTGTCTTCTTAAATCTGCTATCAAGTTCTTTCTGGATATTTTCCCATATAGCATATCCGTTTGGTCTTAATATCATACAACCTTTAACTGTTGAATATTCAATTAACTCTGCCTTCTTAACCACATCTGTATACCATTGTGCAAAGTCCTCTTCCATAGATGTAATAGATTCTACAAGTTTCTTATCTCCTGCCATTGTAATTCCTCCTAAATTCTTTAAAATGTTTAACTATATTCTTCTGCGTAATTTCCTTGTATAAAGAAAAAACACCGGGCCTCAATCCCGATAGGGACCGAACGCTCGGTGGTACCACCCTGATTAGCATAACTGCTCACTCAAACACCCATAACGCTGGTTCTGCGTGCACTTTCATGCAAGACTCCAAGGGCAGGTTCATAGTGTCATAACAAGAAGCTTTCACCAACCGCTTCCTCTCTCTTTGTCTGAGCAATACTACTATTCCTTTTCATTGTCTATATAATATTGTAATAAATAAATCTAGTTTAGTACTAGTATATGCAGATTTTAAGGCACATTTAGCAATTTGTCAAGATACAATTATCTATCTTTAAAATCCTTACCTTGCAACTACACAATTTTTTCCATTATTCTTTCCTTCATATAGATACATATCTGCTTTCATTATTATATCATGTATATCTTCACTGTCTTTACTATATGCAAGACCTACAGTTACATTAACACTAACTTTTTGACCTTCATACTCTATAACAGCTTTTGAAATTGAATTATGTATTCTTCTGGCTATTATTTCAACTCTGCTCATATCAGCATTAGAGAATAAAATAAGGATTTCCTCTCCACCCCATCTACACACATAATCTGTATCACGTACTGAATTTTTAATAATATCAGATACATTTCTCAGAACTAAATCTCCACAACTATGTCCATATGTATCATTGAATATCTTAAAATCATCAATATCACATATTGCTATGGCAAACTCCTTGCCTTCTTCCTGCTTTCCCTTATACGCTTCTTCAAGTAACTTTTTAATAGATCTTCTATTAAGAAGCCCGGTTAATGGTTCAACATTAGCAAGCTCCGACAGCTCGACATTCTGTTTTTCCAACCCCTCCTTGCTTTCCTTTGTTGCCTTTACAAAAGAATATGATACTACTGATAAGGTTGCAAATGTAACAAATGCATTAAATACTCTTAAAAAACCTATAAAATATGCATTTGACTGAGTCATTGGATGACTAAATAGCATTCCAGCTATTATAATTAAGACATATAACCCAAAATCAATTCCTGTAATAATGTAGGTGATAGTTGATTCTACCTTATTGCTAAATAATAAGTAAAAATATACTGGTATGCATGCTATCATAAACACCTCAAACCCTAAACCAAAGCCAATTATAAAACCTACTAGCAAGGCATGAATCCATATTTCCGCTGTAATCGCAATAATCATAATTGAAATATTATTATCACTAACAACTCTTTCAAATATAAAATACATAACCCCACTAACAAGATTATATATTGCGAGTCCATACCTTCCCTGCGTAACAAATGCTATAGCATATAAAATGTGAATAACTGTGAGGCTTGCCAAAACCTCTCTAAGCATTGTTTCGCTCTGTTCCTTCATAGAAATCTTCATTACAAAATCTTCTCCTAACTATCAGCATTTATGTTTTTCCATAATGCTCTAATTGTCTCACTAATTAAAATATATGCTATAGGTCCGATTATTGCCCCCAATAATCCGAATAATTTGTAACCTATATAAACACTAATCAATGAAGCAATCGGCTTCATACCTGATTTATCACCTATTAGTCTTGGTTCAAGATATTCACGAACCATATAACATATGACAAATATAACAAATGTTATCACAGCATTCATAATATCCCCTTGAATTAAACACAATAAAGTCCATGGAACCATAACTGCGCCAACTCCAAAAAGAGGTAAAGCATCTAAAAATCCTACTGCAATTCCTATAATAATAAAATATGGGTTGCCCATAATGGCAAGACCTACACTACATATAACGCATGTAATGCACATAATAATTAACTGTGCCTTGACATATGCGCTGCATACATTCTTAATTCTTTCGTAAACGAATTCTATTTCATTTGCAAATATTGATGATTTTCTCCATGCCTTTATGGATTCCATATCTTTTGCAAATATAAAAACAGCCACTATGATAACAGCTATAAGTATAAACGCATCTATAACACCTACTAACATAGGAATTGATGTTCCGAGTACCTTTGTCATTATCCTGTCTTTTTTTTCGTTAACCAATACATCCACATTGCCTCTGATAAATGATATTACTGTTCCACTCTCTATCCCAAAACTATCTTCTAATCTGCAACATATATCACTAAGCTCTGACATTGCAGATTCTTCATATTGAGACCAATTAGATACCAGGTTCTTAAGTTGGGTAACAGCCTGGTCCACTACAATTCCTCCCAAAATTATGAGAATTGCGAGTATCATTATCATAACAATTATCGTGGCTATATTCATATTAATCCTAAGTCTTTGATGAATAAACTCTGAAATAGGATTAACAAACATCGCTATCAGATATGCTATCAAAAAAGGAAGCATATACGGAAGTATAAAACGTATTCCTAAATATGTTGCTCCTGATAGAAATATCATGCCAGTTACTAGTATTACCTTGTTCTTATATCTGCTCCACATCCTATATCTCCCTAATTTTAATATG
>CAZNEZ010000054.1:0-13078 GCA_964572475.1 uncultured Lachnospiraceae bacterium | reverse complement strand
ATGAATTTTCAAAAATGAAGAATCATGCTGGCTATACATACCTTATATTATCAGATGTTAATGATTTTGAAGAAATACGAGCATTGAAATATTTTTGCTTTATTACAAGGACGCAGATGTTTATTGATGGAAATAAAAGAGTAGCACAGCTTATGGCAAATAAAATTCTGATTGAAAACAATATTGGGATATTTCAGATACCTATTGAAAAACTGGAAGAATTCAAAACATTATTAATTGAATTTTATGAAACTAATGATGATTCAAATATTATATCCTTTATGAAAACCTTTTGCATAAAGATAGTACAATAATGGCTCAAAAGACTGTTGGCATCCATTTAAAATACATGGAAAAAAACCAGTTAGCAAGTGATATTAATAATGAATATGCCGACATTTTTTTGAGTTAAAGATAACTTAAGGTTATAAGAAAACAATGGAGTGAAACAGAGTAAGCAAATGATTATGATGTTTTAAACATATATAGATTATATTAGTATAAATTATAAACTTGATGGAGAAAATACACTAGAAAGTATATATAATAGAAGATAAAAGGGTAATACATAGCAGTGTGTTATTTAAATACACACATAATAGGAGGATTAGAGTTATGACAACAGATATTCATAAATCTTATTGGGAGACGCAACAAGGAAATCTTGATTTATATTATGCAATCAGGAAAAGCTTAATTACTGGAATTCTTGAGGAATCTGGAATGGTATATAAGTATAATGATAATGTATATGAAATCAGAAAGGTGGCATAAATGTACGGGATAGAGTTATTGGTGGAAGAACATAAAAATATCTTAATATTTACAGATCATATAAAGAAATTGTGCTGTGGTATCATTGAAAACAAAAGGCTAAGCACAGCTGAATTTAGGGAATGCATTGATTTTGGAAGGAATTATGCGGATAAGCAGCATCATGGAAAAGAAGAAAAGGTTCTATTTCGTGTCATGACAGAAAGCCTAGGACCTGTTGCTGAAAAACTAATTCGGAATGGTATGCTTGTAGAACATGACCTTGGAAGATATCATATTGGAGAATTGGAGGAAGCACTAAATCAATATGATATAAGTCCAACAACGGAAGGAAAACTTGAAATTATCTCCAATGCATCTGGCTATGCGAATCTGTTAAGACGTCACATTGATAAAGAAGATTCGGTAGTATATACATTTGCTGAAAGAAGTCTATCTGAACAATTAAAGGCGCAGATTGATTCAGAAACAAAAGAATTTGAGAAAAAATCGGAAAAAGAGGGAATACAGGAAAAATATATATCGATGATTCAAGGCTGGAAAGAATAATAAATGCTTTGATATACAGAATAGTAAATGCTTTGATATACAGTTGACGAAAAATATATTCCAGTGTTATAATATTAGAAATAAATCTGTGATAGCAGATACGAAAGGAGAAATGAATTATGATTTTATTATGCGAGGTAATTATATTATAACTGAATAAGTGTACAAGTGATTATGAGATGTAGTTCTCTTTATTGCTGTACCGTTTTAAGTAACTTTTTGTGAACTCTATAGCTTTCGGTTGTAGCACACTTTGAAGGTGTGTTATTTTTATACAAAAAAGATTGCTTTCTGCGGTATTTTGTACTCTTCTTCAGGTGAATTCTAACAGAAGGAGTGATGTTTGTATGAAAGTATTATTTAAAAGAAAAACAATAATTACAAAACTTAACACAGCAGTAATAATGGAGGATTTATTAAATGAATTTAAAAAAATATGGTTTTACAATGGATATGACGCAGGAAATGAGTATAATGTCAGATGCCTTGAATCTTACACCAGCAAGAGTAACAGCCGTTCATAGAGAGCGTTATCAGGTGGTGTGCGAATATGGTGAGACATCTGCCAAATTAAAGACAAAGGAGTATTATGTAGAATTTACGGAATTTCCAACTACAGGAGATTTTGTATTAATTAATTATATTTCAAATGGAGATAGTCAGATAGTTAAAACTTTGCCAAGAAAAACATTTTTTTCTCGTCTTGATCCAACACCCGGAAGAGGTGAACAGGCAGTAGCAGCTAATTTTGATTATGTTTTTATTATGCAGTCTCTGAATCATGATTTTAATGAAAAGCGTTTGGAGAGGTATATGACATTAGCATGGCAGTCGGGTGCTGTTCCGATTGTTGTTTTAACTAAGGCAGACTTAGTTGAGGATTATGAAGAATATATTAGGGAAATAAAGATGGCTGCACCAGATGTAAGTGTATATGTGGTAAGTGCAAAAAGTGGTTACGGTATGGCAGGCATAGATAAATATTTGAAACCCGGAAATACAGTCGTATTTCTTGGCTCGTCTGGCGTAGGAAAATCAAGTCTTGTGAATGCATTAGCAGGCGAAGAGGTAATGAGTGTCAATGATATTCGTGAGGACGATAGCAAAGGCCGACATACAACAACACATAGACAGCTGATTATGCTGAAAAATGGTGCAATGATTATTGATACCCCTGGTATGAGAGGACTTGGAATGTGGGATGTTTCAACGGGACTGGGAGAAGCTTTCTTTGATGTGGAACAGTATTTAGGAAAATGTAAATTTTCTGATTGTAAACATACGACAGAGCCAGGGTGTGCAATAAAAACAGCAATTGCAGAAGGAAAATTGTCAGAGGAGCGCTTTAAGAGTTATTGTAATCTGAAGAATGAGGCAAGGTATTCAGAAGATAAGACTGCATATATGAAGGATAAGGTAAAATGGCATAAGGAGATTGCAAAAACCAATAAGAGGATGAAGTCAGACAAAAAGAAGTATGGTGAAAAATATTAACTTAATATGACAATGCTAATCTTATGAATTTAATTAATCAATAATTGATGCTTCAATTATTTTATAAACATCTTCTGTCATAACAAGCCTTAATAAATCCATTATACTTTTTAAAAGAATAATCTATTATGTGCAAAATTCAGCGCAGAAATGAGGATAAGAGTGATAAGAAAAATAAATGAAAATAAATATAAGATACCTGCTTAGTAGCCTAAATAGCGCGGTTCTAAAATAGTACTTGACCATTGCAAATGTAGAGCTGTATAATACAGGGGAATATTGGCTATTATTCAATAGAATAGATATGTATCTAAGATGTATATTGAATATATGATAGAATAATATGAAAAAAGTAATGTGAAAGGAAAAAATATGAAAAAAATATTATTAACAGGTGCTAATGGTCAGTTAGGAAGAGCTATACTTAAAGAGTATGCTAACACAGAGATTGACTTTTATAATACAGATATTATTGCTACAGAAGGAATAGATGAGGTGCTAGATATTACTAAGATAGAAGAGGTACTATCTTTAGTAGATAAAGTAAAGCCAGATGTTATTATCAACTGTGCAGCACATACCAATGTTGACAAGTGTGAAACAGAGATAGATTTAGCTTACAAAATCAATAGTATTGGACCTCGTAATTTAAGTATAGCAGCAACTAAGGTTGACGCTAAGATGATTCATGTTTCAACAGATTATGTTTTTGAGGGTAATGGAAACAGACCATATACAGAGTTTGACAACCCTAATCCAATTAGTGCTTATGGCAGAACGAAATATGCTGGTGAAGAATTTGTTAAAGAATTTGCAACAAAATATTTCATTATTAGAACAGCATGGCTTTATGGAGATGGCAATAATTTTGTACTAAAAATGCTTAAACTGTCTGAGACAAGAGATGAAATAAGTGTTGTATGCGATCAGTTGGGTTCTCCTACTAGTGCGACGGAACTTGCTAAAATGATACATGTTCTTGAACCTACAGAGAATTATGGATTATTCCATGCTACATGTGAAGGGGATACAAACTGGGCTGATTTTACAGATGAAATATTCCGTCTGGCAGGGAGAAAAACAAAGGTTAATCATATAACATCTGAGCAATATGCACAGTTAAATCCAGCATCAGCTCAAAGACCAAAATATTCTATATTAGATAATTATATGATGAGATTAACAAGCGATTTTAAAATGGCACATTGGAAAGATGCAATTAAAGAATATATAAACGCAATGTAGTATGTAGGCGCAATGTAATATATAATAGCAAGGAGATTAAGTATGCTAAAAAAAGTATTAGTAACAGGAGCAGGTGGCTATATAGGCAGGCATGTAGTTAATGCATTGCTTGATAAAGACGTAAAAGTAATTGCAACTGATATAAATATAGATGGAATAGATGAAAGAGCAACTAGAATTCAGCAGGATATATTCACACCTGATAAAGAAATATTTGAAAAATTAGGTTCACCAGATGTATGTATACATATGGCATGGAGAGATGGCTTTGTACATAACTCCGAGAAACATATACAGGATTTGGAGAAACACTATGAATTTATAAAGAATATGATGGATGGTGGGCTAAAGCAGATAGCAGTTATGGGTTCTATGCATGAGATAGGATATCATGAAGGAGCGATTGATGAGGATACACCATCTAATCCACTATCATTATATGGTGTGGCAAAGAACACATTAAGACAGTTAACGTTTATCCTAGGTCAAGACAGAAATGTTATGGTTCAGTGGATAAGAGGGTATTATATATATGGAGATGATTTGAAAAACAATTCTATTTTTTCCAAATTAGTACAAGCTGAACAAGAAGGAAAGGAAGAATTCCCTTTTACATCAGGAAAGAATCTTTATGATTTTTTAAGTGTAGAAGAATTGTCAGACCAGATTAGCGAAACTGCTTTACAGGACAAGGTTAGCGGTATAATCAATTGTTGCAGTGGAAAACCTATGTCTTTAGCAGAAAAAGTTGAGGACTTTATTAAGAAGAATAATTTCAAAATCAGATTAAAGTATGGTGCTTTTCCAGACAGACCTTATGATTCACCAGGTACATGGGGAGACGCAACAAAGATAAATGAAATTATGAATAGAAGCAAACAATAATATAAAGAAGGTACAGCATAGTGAAACGAAAAAAAACCATTATTTTGGCACTGATTTTAGCGATATTATCAAATTATATAGTTCTATTTAAGTTGCCAGTAACAATGCCTGAAAAAGTAACATTAAAGATAGAAATGGAATCCACACAAGCGGGTGTTTACCAGTTCTTTTATGCAAAAGATGGCATTTTTGATATAGCTCAATCACAATCCATTGCTTATGGAACTGCTAATGAAAAAGTAGTATTGGCATTTTCTGTTCCAATAGGTTATGATGATTGGAGAATTGATTTTGGAGATAGTAAAGCTACAGTTAAGGTTTACTCAATGAAGATGTCATATCATGGCAAGGAGATAGAACTTAAAGATAAACTCTTAGAATATGATTTACAGACGAAGGGTTTAGGTGCCATTATTGAAAATGGTGATAACATCATTGTTGAAACTACGGAAAATGATCCGCAGGAAATCTTGAATTTTGAAGAAGGATACCTTAAAGATATTATTCATGACTGGGCTAAAGACTGGTGTTTTATACTTAATATTATCGTATGTGCTGCAATAGATATAATATTATTTGTATTCTGTTTAATGGGATATAAGATTATAGACTTATTTAAAGAGCTTGTTAACAATAAGAAGCTTATAATGAATCTGGCAAAGAACGATTTTAAAACAAAGTATGTAGGTTCCTATTTAGGAATCGTATGGGCATTTATTCAACCTACAGTAACTATAGTTGTATACTGGTTTGTATTTCAGGTAGGGCTTAGAAGTGGTAATGTAGGTGATTTCCCATTTATCCTGTGGCTGATTGCAGGTCTTGTACCATGGTTCTTCTTCTCAGAAGCATTAGGAGCAGGAACATCATCATTAATGGAATATCAATATCTTGTTAAAAAGGTTGTATTCAAAATAAGTATACTGCCAGTGGTAAAAGTAATATCAGCATTATTTGTGCATTTATTCTTTATGGCTATAACAGTTCTGATATATTCACTGTATGGTTATACACCTGATGTATATACATTACAGATAATATATTATACATTCTGTACCTTTGTGCTATCTCTTGGTATAATATACTTTACAAGTTCTATCGTAATATTTTTCAGAGATACAAGTCAGATTGTAAATGTATTTTTACAGATTGGTATATGGATGACACCTATTATGTGGCAGATTTCCATTTTGCCAGATAGATTTTTGTGGATATTTAAGACAATGCCAATGTACTATATTGTAATGGGATATAGAGATTCTCTTATCAATAAAGTGTGGTTTTGGGAAAAAATATATGAAACTGCTTGGTTCTGGGGTTGTACTATTGTTTTATTCGGTATAGGAACCATGGTATTCAAAAAATTGAAAGTACATTTTGCAGATGTATTGTAGAAAGGTAACAAATGGAAACGAGTGCAATTAAAGTTGAGAATGTATCAAAAATATATAAATTATATAACAAACCATCTGACAGACTAAAGGAAGCTCTTGGTCTTTCTAAAAAAACTCTTTTTCAGGAGCATTATGCACTAAGAGATGTGAATTTTGAAGTGAAAAAGGGTGAAACAGTAGGTATCATAGGAACAAATGGATCAGGTAAATCCACTATTCTGAAAATTATAACCGGAGTGCTTAATCCATCTATTGGAAATGTAAGTATTAAAGGAAGAATTTCTGCATTACTTGAACTAGGTGCAGGTTTTAATTTTGAATATACAGGAATAGAAAATATTTATTTAAATGGAACTATGATGGGCTTTTCTGAGGAAGAGATTAAAAGCAGAATGGATGATATTCTTAGCTTTGCTGATATAGGCGATTTTGTAAATCAACCAGTTAAAACGTATTCAAGTGGTATGTTTGTAAGATTAGCATTTGCAGTAGCAATTAATATTGATCCAGAGATATTAATAGTTGATGAGGCACTTTCAGTTGGAGATGTTTTCTTTCAGGTTAAGTGCTATCATAAGTTTGAGGAATTCAAAAAGCTAGGAAAAACTATTTTATTTGTAAGTCATGATTTAGGAAGCATAAGTAAATATTGTGACAGGGTTATCCTGTTGAATAATGGAACAAAAGTAACAGAGGGTGAGCCTAAAGAAATCGTAGATTTGTATAAGCAGCTCATGGTTAAAAATAATACAGAACAAGCAGAACAAGAGAAGAAAGAAG
Organism: uncultured Lachnospiraceae bacterium; assembly: GCA_964572475.1. Classification (GTDB taxonomy): domain Bacteria; phylum Bacillota; class Clostridia; order Lachnospirales; family Lachnospiraceae; genus CAZNEZ01. The sequence continues at coordinate 5,957 of CAZNEZ010000054.1, read as the reverse complement.
ATACACCTGTAAAGAAGAAAGAACTTCCAGGAATTTGGAAGCAAAGTCTTAGTATTAATCCTGAATTTTTAGATTATGGAGAAAAACAGGGAGAAATCATTGATTTTGCAATAATAGACTCAAAGGGTAAAATAACATCAAGTATCGTTAAAAACACAGAGTTTACTATTAAGATGAAAGTAAGATTTCATCAGTCACTTCAAGAACCAATCTTTGCTTTTACTATAAAGGATTTGCAAGGAACAGAGGTTACAGGGACTAATACCATGTATGAAGATATTCCTGTAGGACCTGTTCAAGCTGGTGATGAGAGAATTGTTGAGTTTAAACAGAACATGAACTTACAAGGAAGAGATTATATGCTGTCATTAGGCTGTGTAGGCTTTTTCAAAAATAAATTTGTTGTTTATCATAGACTTTATGATGTATGTGATATACATGTTATTTCGGATAAAAATACAGTTGGTTTTTACGATATGAATTCTAAAGTAACCATTACAAATAATGAGGTATAAGAATGATAATTGAAAATGCAACTCAAAAAAGATATGGAGTATATGTTTTTTATGATAAAGATGGTATTGCAGACGAATACAACTTTTATTTCTTAGAGGAGTTAAAAAAGCAAGTTTCATATTTGCTTGTTATATGTAATGGAGATATTTCCAAAGAGGGAAAAGAGCGCTTCAATGAAATAGCAGATGAAGTAATAGTTCGTCCTAATCAAGGATATGACATTACTTCTTATAAGCTTGCCCTAAAGAAGATTAATTATAATGCGACAGGCCAGTATGATGAAGTTATTTTATGTAACTCAACATTATTTGGGCCTTTTTATCCTTTTGAAGAGATGTTTAATGATATGAGATTGAAAGATTTGGACTTTTGGGGAATAACTAATTTCCACGAAGTGCCATTTGATCCATTTGGAACAGTTAAATATGGTATGTTACCAAAACATGTACAGTCATTTTTTATGGTATTTAGAAAATCACTTACACAGGAACAAAGTTTTGTGAAATATTGGGAAACTATGCCTGAAATAAAGTCGTATGAGCAGGCTATAGGATATCATGAAGCTATATTTACAAAGGAATTTGCCGATAAAGGATTTAAGTGGGACGTATATGCTAATTCAGATGACTTAGAGGGTTATACATATGATCCGCTAAGAGATTTTCCACGCTTAATGATTGAAAAAAGAAGATGTCCTGTTATAAAAAGACGTTCATTTTTCCATGAATATGGTGAAGCCCTATCGAGAAGTGCTGGAGAGGGAACGAGAGAAGCATTAAAATATATTGAGAAGTATACAGATTATGACACAAGTATGATATGGAATAATATATTAAGACTTCAAAACATGGCAGATATAAAAAAAAGACTGCATCTTAATTATGTACTTTCGTCTAAAGTATCACCAGATAATCAGAAAAGCAGTTTAAGGACTGCACTTGTTATTCATATATATTATGCTGATTTGGCGGAAATGTGTAGTAAATATGCTATGTCAGTTCCAGAAGATGTAGATATATATGTTACTGTTCCAGATGAAAAGCGTCTGGAGGTTGCTAAAGAAGCCTTTAAATGCATAAAGGATAATAAAATAGAATTTCGTATTGTTGGAAATATAGGAAGAGATGTTGCACCATTTCTTGTGGGATGTAAGGACCTTATAGAAAAATATGATTTGATTGGAAAAGTACATGATAAAAAAGTATACCAGATTGTGCCAATGTCGATTGGAGAATCGTGGGGATTCATGTGCTTTGAAAATATGCTTAAAAATAGAAATTTTGTACGCAATGTTATTAACACATTTGAGAATAACGAGTTCTTAGGCATGTTGACACCTCCAGTTCCAATACATGGACCATATTATCCAACTACAGGTAAAGGTGAATGGGGGGATAATTTTAAGGTCGCAAAGTCGTTGGCAGAAAAGCTTAATCTTAAAGTAGATATGAATAGGGACAAAGAACCGGTTGCACCATTAGGCTCTATGTTTTGGGTAAGAACAAAGGCACTTAAAGGTTTATTTGATTATAATTGGGAATACAGCGATTTTCCAAAAGAACCGATAGAAACAGATGCTACAGTGTTACATGCGATAGAGAGAACATATCCCTTCTGCGTTCAAAATGAGGGCTTTTATGCGGGATGGCTTATGGTAGATACTTACGCAAGTATACATTTAACTAATTGGAAATATATGAATGGCGAAATGAGTAATGCAGCAATGAGCAATCTCGGAAGCAATAGATTCAGAGAATTAACTGATGCCATTAAATCATTATAAATAATAGGAGACAGACATGAAAATCTTAAGTGATTTAAAAAACAGATGTGGAATATTTCTATTTTATGATAGAGATGGCATAGTAGATGATTATATTATTTATATGTTAAAAGATATAAGGAAAAGTCTGAAACATTTACTAATAGTATGCAATGGAGAGCCAAACGAAGAAGGACTGGATAAATTACGTCAGGAATCGGATGACTTAATTATTAGAGAAAACACTGGATTTGATGTAGGAGGATACAGAGAAGGCTTATTCTATATAGGATTCAAGGAACTGGAAAAATATGATGAAGTAGTTATGTTCAACTATACATTCTTTGGAGGAATATACCCATTTTCTGAAATGTTCGATGAAATGAGCAATAGAGATTTGGACTTCTGGGGAGTTACTAAGCATCATAAAGTAGACTTTGACCCATATAAGAAGAACAGATATGGATATATGCCAGAACACATTCAGTCACACTTTATTGTATTAAGAAGAAGTCTGATTTCAAGTTTCGATTATAAGAAGTTCATTATATCAATGAAAAATCCAAAATCATATGAAGAGTCAATATGTGAGTATGAAACCATTCTTACTAAGCATTTTGAGGATTTAGGATATAAGTGGGAAGTATATGTGAATACAGACAGATATGAAAAATATGCATATTGTCCTATTATGTTTTATGCTAAGGATTTATTAGAAAAAGACAGATGTCCAATCATAAAAAGACGTTCATTCTTTACAGGATATGATGATTTCCTTGTAAATACAGGTGGTGAACCATCTGCTATAGCGTATGAGTATATTTGTGAGAATACAGATTATGACGTAAATATGATATGGGATAATATTTTAAGACTAGAGAATATGTCCGCAGTATCAAAGGTTATGCATTTAAATTATTGTATTCCTGATGATATGATATACAAAGAAATGGATATAATCGATATGGAGATTAATATATGGGTTAAAGATTCATCTTGTATTCAGTTTTATGAAGATTTTCTACAGACATTAAAAGATAAATGTAAAGTAAACATTTATGGTAAAGAATCAGATGTTAATGTTGTAATGAACAAAATCTCTGAAGATTGTAAAGTATCTACAAATTATACTGAGGTCGATTCAGCCCAGAATTTAATTAGTATTGTAAAGAGTAAGGAAGATAAGTCAAGTCAGTACTATGCATTTTGTGTAATTGATTCTGTAGAAAAAGTCAGACCATATAGTAATGAAATATCTAATATTTATAAAGACTGGAATTGTATTATTCCTTCAGAAGAATACATTGCAAATGTAAAACAGACATTTATAGATAATAAAAGAATGGGATTGGCTATACCACCAATGCCAGACTTTGGTGAATACTTTAAAATGTATGCACATAGATGGAATAGAAAATTTGATATAGTAAAGAAGTATTTAAAGGATATTAATATTCATAGTAATATCAAGAAAAATGAGTCTCCATTATACCCAACACAAGGGAATTTCTGGATATCCAAAAAAGCCTTGTTTAGTGATGAAATGGAGAGAGCATTAGAGTCAGAAACAACAGATGAGATTTTCTATTTATCCCTATCAGCCATTGTACAAGCAAGCGGTATGTATACAGGAACTCTATATAGTAATAATTATGCAGAGATTGAAATAACTAACTCTGACTATATGATGAGGGAATTGAACAAAGCCGTATTTGATAAGTACGGAGCAAATTACCACAGTATAGTTCTTAACAGAGTTAAAAACAATGAATTGGAAAAGCACACTGTTACTGATAGCGGCTGGAAATATCGCACAAAACAAAAATTAAAAAGTGTTCTTCCCCAAAAAGCATATACCACTGGAAAAAAGATATATAAACATGTAAGAGGCAGAGACGAAAATTAATAGGAGCTTTAAGGAGGATTGAGATGATAGAGAAAATAGGAAATGTTACAATGAACTATGAATTCTATACAGGAAAAGATTTGTACAGTGATGGAGATATAGAAGATGAAATACTTCAAATAGTAAAAACAAGTGAGGATTATAACTATACTGATTCAAGATTTAATAACTGGGCAGTATTATATCATTTAAGCCGTCAAAGAGAAAATATTGTTGAGCCTATGGATATTTCAGAGACAGATGATGTTCTTGAAATAGGTGCTGGTATGGGCGCGGTTACAGGTGCAATGGCAAGAAAAGCTCACAAAGTTGACTGCATTGAATTGTCAAAAAGAAGATCATTAGTAAATGCGAATAGACATAAAACTGCAGACAACATAGAAATCTTTGTAGGTAACTTTCAGGATATTAAGATAACTAAGAAATATGATGTAATTACATTGATTGGTGTATTAGAGTATGCAAACTATTATATTAATGCAAAGAAACCATTTCAGGCATTTCTTGACAAAATAAAGGAATGCTTAAAAGAGAATGGCAAATTATATATTGCAATAGAAAATAGACTCGGAATGAAGTATTTTGCAGGATATAATGAGGACCATATTGGAAAACCATTTATTGGAATTGAAGGATATAATAATGAGAATAAAGTAAGAACTTTTTCATATTCTGAGATTAAAAAATTATTACAGAGCTGTGGATTTGACAAGCTTACATTTGCTTTTCCATTTCCTGATTACAAAATGCCACAGGTGTTTTATGATGAAGAAACTATAATGGAATATGAAGTGGATTATTCAGAAAAACACAATTATGATTCTCCAATACAAGAATGTTTTAATCAAGTTAAAGCTTTAAAAAGCTTAAAAGGAACAGAAGAAATAAAATATTTTGCTAATTCATTTTTGATAGAAGCAGTAAGGAGTAATTCATGAAATGTGGTTATATAAAATATAGCGATGAGCGCAACAAAAATTTTAGCATAAAAACTGTATGCAGCACTGAAAACAATGTAAATACAGTAAAGAAATTCCCTATTTACGAAGAAGGAATTGCACATCTTGATAAAATGTATGCTGCACAGGAAAAACTTAAGAAATATTATACAGATGTATATATCTGTAAAGCATGGAAAGATAAAGAAGCTCTTGAGTTTGAATTTATTACTGGAAAAATGCTTTTAGATAAATATAAAAAAGCAGTAAAAAATAATGATATAGCTGAATATGAGAAAATCTTAAGATATCATAAAAAGCTAATATGCGGAAATGAACAAAACAAATGCAACTTTACAGAAAGTCCTGAATTTAATGAGTGGTTTGGAGATGGAGCAGCTTATAATGGAAAAGAGGGATTAAAATTCTCTAATTTTGATGCCATTGCTAGCAATATCATTATGCGAGGTGAAGAACCCGTTTTTATTGATTATGAATGGACAATCGACTTTGTGATTCCAAAAGATTTAGCTATATACCACTGTATAAATGATGGCTATATTCATAATATGGATTTTGAAGAATTTTATCCTATGTCAAAAGTATTTGAATTATTGAATATTACGACAGATAAAAATGTACTAAGTAATAGCTATAATCATTTTTTTGAATATGTTATATCGGATAAAGATGGACATAGTTATGCTAAGGATAAATATCAATGTATTAAATTATCACATAGTATTTCTACAATAATGGAAGAATGGCAAAAATGCGCTGATGAGTGGAAGAAGGCTGCTGAAGCTAATAACAATCTAACCAAAGAATTAGCGAC
>CAZNEZ010000053.1:0-13324 GCA_964572475.1 uncultured Lachnospiraceae bacterium | reverse complement strand
CTTTTTTATACCACTGGAAACTATGCAACATCGTAAAACATTCAAGAAGAACTGCAACGCAGTTCTTCCAAGCGCTTGTGCCGACAAGCGCTTTTTTATACATCCAGTTTTAATTGTACTTCCTCTTCTGCCTCATGTTTAAAATCTTCTACTTTATCATCATTTATTTCTGGAAGGTCAGCAATAGACTGAACACCAAATTTGCGTAGAAAATCCTCTGTCGTACCAAAAAGCAACGGACGGCCAGGTGCATCAAGTCTGCCTATTTCAGCAACGAGATTATATTCAATCAATTTGTTAACTGCATGATCGCATTTAACTCCCCTAATTTTATCAATCTCCATCCTTGTAATAGGCTGCTTATATGCTATTATTGACAAAGTTTCTAGTAAAACTTCAGTCAAAACTTGTTTTTTTGGCTGACTTGCAACTTTTATAAGATATTCATACATATCTGTTTTTGTACACATCTGAAACGAATCTTCAAGTTCGATAATCTTTACTCCTCTATTTTCTCCCTCAAGTTTATCCATCATATTATGAATGATTTTACGCGTAGTATTTTCATCATGGTCTATCGCTGTAGCAATTTTACTAAGTTCAACAGATTCGCCCATAGTAAAAAGTATAGCTTCAATTATTGCTTCTAATTTATGAATTTCCATTAAATGTTACCTTCCTGTTTTTTCTGAACTTTTATTTCATCAAAAATATTTTCTTGAATAATATCAATAGCTCCTATTTTCATCAACTCCAGTATTGCCAAAAATGTAACAATAACCTGCATTTTGCTACATTGGGCTTCAAGAAGTTCTCTGAATGTAAACAAATTCTTACTGTTAAGATATTCTTTAATATATTCTATTTTATCAGTAAGATTTACCTCTTCTTTTTCAATATTTCCAAACTTGCTACGAATAGGATCTATACTGTCATTTTGTCTTTTCATAACCTGATTAAACACATCTTGTAACCCTTTTAAAGTAACATTTGAAAGAAGCTTCTCAAGATCAACTGGTGGCTCATATTTTTTAACTTCATCAGGAATAGTTTCAGGCTTAAATAGCATTCTACCCGCATCAAGTTCCCTATCTTTAAGCTCAAATGACATATACTTGTACATCTTGTACTCAAGAAGTCTCTCAACAAGCTCAGCTCTAGGATCTTCCTCTTCTCCATCATCATTGATAGTCTTAGGAAGAAGCATTCTGGATTTTATGTCAATAAGAGTTGCGGCCATAACAAGGAATTCGCTAACAACATTAAGGTCCTGTTTATCCATAGCATTAACATATTCCAGATATTGATCTGTAATTTCAACAATAGGAATATCATATATATTTATTTTATTTTTATCGATAAGATGAAGCAATAGATCAAGAGGTCCCTCAAAAGCTTCAAGTTTTACTGGTATTCCCACGCTTATACCTCACTTTTTGTTTTTTTCAGTTCTATATAGATAAGTTCAGGCCTATTAAATAATCTAACATTAATAGTATGTGTACCAAGCCCTGCACTAATAATCATTTTGGTATCTCCATTTTCAAAGAATCCCTTGTCATATCGTGGAAACATCTTCCATTGAGTAGATATTATTCCACCAAAACCAGGCATTCTTATCGTTCCACCATGCTCATGCCCAGACAAAATAAGATCAGGACTCCATTTGCAATAATTTTCAAAATAAATAGGGTTATGTGCAAGAAGAATATTAAATTCCGATGGGTCAGCTTTGCCAAGAAGTTTTTCAACATAATCCTCAGACATAATGCTCTTCTCCCGCTTTTTATAGTATTTCTTATCTATTTCAAGTCCATAGATTTTAACATTCGACTTACTGATATATACACTATCATTCTCAAGCAGTGTTATCTCATTTTTAATCAATGAATCAGCATATTCTATATAACTATTACCAAATTTATCTGGTCTTGACTTAAGCCTGCATTCGTGATTACCATTAGCACTATATATAGGATAGTCCTTTGCCAGATTATCAAATAGTTCAATGGCTTTTTGAGGTGAATAATCAGGTGCTCCAACTAGCATATCACCACCTGTTAGAATGAAATCAGGATTTAAACTATAGATTTTCTTAATTAGCCTGTAATTGTTCCTGCCAAATGTATTGCAATGCAAATCACTCAAAAACACAAAACTTCTATCATAGTTGATTTTATCAGTATTTATAGTGTATTTTACTACTCTAAAATGTTTAAGTTCATATATAATCCTAAATAAAATTAAAATAATCAGTATTATAAGGATAATGTATATTATCATTTTGTTCATTCCTTTATCCTTGAATTTGCGTCATTAACGCAGGAATTAGTTGCTTCTTTCTAGATACAACTCCAGGTAACAAATAACTATCGCACTCTTCTTTTATCTCAAATGCTTCTTGAATAAGTTCTTTTGCATTATTGCCCAGATACATAAGATCTGTAGATTCCTTCATAATATCCGTAAGCATAAAGAATATCATCTCTATATCATGCTCTGCAAGTGCTTTTTCAAGGTAAGGAACAAGCTTAGCTTTAATGACATTTAATTCTTTACCATTCATAGATGTTATCTGACCAATTCCAAAGTTTACACCACCAAGAGAAAACTTTTTAAAATCTTGATAGAATATCTCTTCTGGTGATTTGCTCTTAAGATTATTGCCAGATGTAAACATTTCATTAGAATATTCTTCTATATTAACTTTAGCAATATCAGCAAGTGCTTCTGCTGCATGTATATCATAATTAGTACATGTTGGCGAGCGATACATAAGAGTATCTGAAACTATTGCACTCATAAGTAATCCAGCTATTTTCTTGGGAATCTCCAGATTTTTTTCAATAAACATTTGATATATTATTGTTGCGGTACATCCAAGAGGCTGATTTCTAAAAAATACAGGTGCAATAGTTTCAAGAGTACCTATTCTATGATGATCTATAATCTCCAAAATCTCAGCATTTTCAATACCTTCTACCGCCTGAGACTTTTCATTGTGATCAACAAGAATTATTTTTTTCCTATCTGCATTAAGTATATTTCTTCGGGAAATCATTCCAATATAATTGCCTTTTTTATCAAGAACAGGGAAATCTCTAAATCTCTTTTTAGCCATTACATTCTTAATATCTTCTGTAAAATTATCTGTTCTAAATGTAATAAGGTTGTCCCTACTCATGAAATAACTTACAGGCATACTTTGATTAATAAGTCTTGATACCGTATATGTATCATGTGGCGAACAGATAACTGTACATTTCTTATCTTCTGCCATCTTCTTAATTGTCTGTGAAACTTCAGCTCCCTCACATACAACAATACATCCCGCCTTCATCTCAATTGCACAAAGCTGGGATTCATACCTATTACCCAGTATAACAAGGTCGCCTTCCTCTATATAATTCTCCATCATATCAGGATTAGCTGCAGCAATTAAAACTTTACCCTTAATATAGTATTCTTCTATATTACCAACTAACATATTCCCGTCTACAGTATCTACTATATTCCTATACTTTGTATGAGCTGTTGATAAAATCCTGCTGTCATGAACATCCATATAAGCTTCTGCTATATCTTCAGTAGTAATGACACCTTCAAGCCTTTCACTTTTTGTAATAGGTAATGTTACAACATTCTTCTCTTTCATAAGATTCCAAGCACTTTTAAGCGAAATGGCACGATTTATTCCTTCTGTCTCTCTAATCTCAATATCCTTAACCTGAGTACCAAAATCTGATATATAGGTAGGTTCTTCCTGCTTCAAATGTTCTAGTACAAACCTAGTTTCCTCATTAATCTGTCCAGCTCTTCCTGCAACATACTCATTATCTGGATCTGTTTGATTTTTGTAGTAAGCATACGCAATCGCTGAACAAATAGAGTCAGTATCTGGATTTCTATGTCCTATAACAAGTATCTTTTTATTCCTAAGTGCCATACAAATACCTTGCCTTTCTTTATTCTGCTAGATATCTCTCAACTGAAGTAATACAGTTAGCGCCATCTGCGGCAGCTGTTATTATCTGTCTTAATTGTTTAGTACGAATATCTCCAGCTGCAAAAATTCCTTTTTCACTGGTTATTCCATCTTCTGTGGCAATAATATATCCATTATCATCCGTTTTAAGTATTTCTTGTATTACCTGAGATTCAGGTTCGATTCCTACTGCAATGAATACACCATTAACAAGTACTTCCTTTTCCTCACCAGTTTTAGCATTCTTAACATCAATAGATTCAACAATATTGTCTCCATTAATCTTGGTGACAACTGAATTCCATATAACCTCAATATTACTAGTATTAAGAAGCTTGTCCTGTAAGATTTTAGCGCCTCTAAGTTCATCCCTTCTATGAATAAGATAAACTTTTTCACATCCCCTTGCTAAGAATATAGCATCTTCAAGAGCTACGTCTCCGCCTCCAATAACTGCGGTAGTTTTATTTTTAAAGAATGCACCATCACAGGTTGCACAATATGAAACTCCCATTCCCTGTAATTCCTCTTCACCAGGAACATTTAATTTTCTATGATTAGCTCCCGATGCTACGACTATGGTTTTAGTCAAAATATCTTCTTTACCATTAACCTTAATAATCTTATAATCTGCTTCATTGGTAATTCCAATAACTTCACCAGCCATAAATGTAGCTCCAAGCTTTTCGGCATGTTCTCTAAACTTAACTGCCATGTCATAGCCGTTAATTCCAGAAAGACCAAGATAATTATCTACCTCATAGGTATTAACTATCTGACCTCCACTCATCATATTCTTCTCTATTATCAGTGTATCCAGCATTGCTCTTTTTGCGTAAACTGCAGCTGATAAGCCAGCTGGTCCTGAGCCTATAATTACAACATCGTACATATATGTCTCCAATCTGCATTTCAAATATATGTTGGACTAATTGTAGATAAGTCCAACATATATGATACAACATTTCTCTCTAAAATTCTATTATTATATCGAAAAACTTTCTAATACCTTTAAAATATAGTGGCTAAATCCAGCTTTTTCTACCTCTCCATCGGTAATTATATTAACACTTCCCACTTCTTTTTCTCCGATTGAATAGACTACTTTTCCTACCACACTTCCTTTTGTAACAGGTGCTTCAATCGATTCCTCCATTATAACCTGCTTAGCTATTCCATCAACATTTTCACCAGTTACCGACAAATATGAAAAATCCTTTTCATAGCAGCATGATACCTCTTCTTCCTTTCCTAATTTAACATAAACCTTAGGAAGTTCCTCCCTATTAGTATCTTTATAAAGTTTACAATTAGTATAACCATAATTAAATAAAACTATTGCTTCTTTAAATCTAATCTTGTAATCCTGTGCAGCCATAATAACAGCAATTAATTCTATATCGTCTTTAACTGCTGTTGCTGAAACACAATATTTTGCAATACTTGTTGAACCAGTTTTAAGTCCAGTAGCATATTGATATTGCTTTAATAATTTATTTGTATTTGCAAGTCCAAATTCAGTTGTACCCTTTGCCGTTACATGTGTAATGTTTTCCATCCATATAGTTGAATAATTATGTACTTGTGGATATTTTGTAGATAATTCTCTAGACATTATAGCTACATCTCTGGCTGTTGTATAATGATTAGTTGATTCTGTAAGTCCACAACAGTCTTCAAAATGTGTATTTGTCATTCCAAGGCCCTCTGCCCGCTTATTCATCTGAGCTACAAACTCCGCTTCACTTCCTCCTATGTATTCCGCCATTGTTACAGAAGCATCATTTCCAGAGGCAATTATAATACATTTTATTAAAGTCTCTACTGTCTGTTGTTCCCCCTCCTCTAAAAATACCTGAGAACCTCCCATAGATTTTGCATATTCACTAGTATTTACCATATCCTCTAGCGTTATCTTACCTTCATCTAATGCATCAAATATCAAAATTAATGTCATTATCTTAGTTATACTAGCTGGACTTAACTTTTCATCTGCATTTTGTTCAAATATAACTGTACCTGTTGATGCTTCCATTAGTATTGAAGCCTTAGATGTAAGTCCCAGGTCAGGTTTATCATTTTCGTCTGTTACCGCAGCGGCTACAGCTACACTTGTAGTAGAATCCGGTGCACCAGTAGTATCAACCTGATTAGCATATACTACATTACTTATAAGAAGCATGGTTACACAGATTAGCGCTATTATCTTTTTAGAATACAAGTTGATTTTGAACATAAAAACTCCCAGTCACAATACTCTTATTATATTGTAGCTGGGACATTCTTATTTTATTCTTATTAAATACAAATTATATAATAATTATGGTTGTACAGTTCTTGTTTCACCTGTTTGAGTCTCTGATGAAGTAGTTGTCTCTTCTTCATATACATAGTAAAGATATTCTTTAGTTGAACTCAATGCCGTATTCTTATACATTTGCTTTACTACAAATGAATCAAGTCCTCTTATATCTGGATAATATACTTTTAATGTATTCTCATCAATATAATCTGTAGCCATCTTATCTCCGTTAACAAACACTTTGCTATACGTCGTAAAGTTCTTACCTTTTATAATCATAAATCCATCAATATCTGTAGTAACGCTTTCCATATTATCTGCCTCATCCGTCTGACCTTCCAGCTCGGGATTAGGAAGCGGAAGTTGCGCGGCTATGTCCTTATATGGTACTATCTCTGTTATCTCAGTCGGATAGGTTCCCATTTGCAGATCTGAAGCAATATATGGATTGTTGCCACTATAAACATATTTTGAACCATATAGTATATCGAATTCAAGCATCTGTAACGCTCTTAAATATTCATCATCATTTTTAAATACCTGATGAAACTTATTAATCGTTCCTGTATTAAGACCAAGAATCTCCATAATTTTAGAGCTTAACTGATATGTCTCTATGTCTTCATCTGTCATATTAAGATCCATATTATTCCAGATAACATATTCCGTCTGATACAGTGACTTGTTGCTTAAATCACTTTCATTAATTCCAAGGCTTGGGAGGTGGTCTCCATACATAACAAGAATAGTATCTTCTCCACAGTCCTCTAGAGCTGCAATAAGCTCCTTAATAAATTCATCCATCTCATAGATTTCATTAGCATAATATTCAGTTTGAGATCTTAGTTCTTCATTGTCTATTCCTGATACTGTAATAGCAGGATTCTCAATCATATCTGTAGACGGATAACTTCCATGTCCTTGAACAGAAATAGCATATAGGTAATCTGGCTCATCTGTAGACTTAAGAACTTTTGTTATCTCACTTGTAAGACATTTATCCTTAGCCCAATTCATAGGTGTAAATTCTGTAACATGCATATATTCTATTGAAGTATATGAATCAAATCCCAACTGTGAAAAAATCTTATTTCTTGAATAAAAAGTACCTGTATTATTATGCATAGCATGAGTTGCATAACCGTTCTCTTTTAAGTTATATGCCATACTCTCACATGTAGTTGCTTTAAGAATGGTCTTAAATGGAAATTCTCCTGGTCCAAAATCATCAAGATTCATACCTGTAATAACTTCAAACTCTGTATTAGCTGTTCCATATCCAACATTATGAACATTTAGGAAACCTGATGGAAAATCCTTTTTTAATTGATTAAATGTAGGAATCGGATCTGATGAAAATTGTATTGCTGAATCCTTTGTAATATCAAAAAATGATTCAAGCTGTAAAAATATAATATTAGGCATTCCATCTGCATCATCTATCTCTTTGTCTGTAACTGCATTCAGCTTGTTAGCTATCTCTTCTACTGTCTTGTATGAATAATCGTCAGGTTTTTTAACGCCTGTATTAACAAGACTATTAGAAAAACAATACGGAAAACCATAAGTATCAAATGCTATCGTAAGATTAGGTACTTCAACTGAAAGACTTCCTGTTGCAAGTCCAATATTAATTCCTCCAAAAGTTATGCAACCAATAATTAATATTAATACCACATTCCTAAGGTAATTAATCTTAGCAGAATATCTTGGAACTTTAATCCACATAAAGGTAAGTCCGAATACAACCAAAACTAATAAAATTGCAATAAATGCTCCACCAAAAAAGTTAAGATACTTGTTAACAACACCAAGTGCATCATCCATAAGCAGGAAGTCTGCTGCTGTAAATGGTGTAACTCTATTGCTAAGTATAATGTAATTAGTAAATCCTAATATCAGCCATATAGCTGATCCAAGAGTTAGTCCAAAAATTCTTCTTCTCATAAGTAATGTTATACTTAAGGTCATAAATATTATAAGGACATTGGTCAAAAAGCAGTACGGGCTTCTAAACATAAATCTAAAACCAGCAATTACCGAACTTCTACTAAGCATCTCTATAATAAGTTCTAATATAAATGGTGTAATAATATATGCAAATAAAGTGAATCTTTTTAATTTATTGGTCCAGATATCTAAACAATAATCTTTTATTTTATCCTTCATTATGTTCTCCATTTCATTCATGTAAATAAATTAATCAAACTGTATAATACCACATATCAAGACAAAAATAAACACATTATTTATTTCATAATTTTTCTATGTTATAATTGGATTAAAATATTAACAAACACATAGTTAAAACGAAAGGAATAATTATGGCATTACAAACAGAATTAATTAGAACAAACTGGACTAAAGACGATTATACAGAATTCAGAAAATATCTTTACTCTCAGCAGGATTTAGAATATCGTAAGTTTCATTCTTCCCTTGTTCCAGGAATTGGTGAACATTATGATTTCATAGGTATAAGAATGCCCATTCTACGCGAATTAGGTAAGTATATCTCAAAAGGTAACTGGCACTCATTTCTGGCAGTTATTCCTTCTCCAGACTATGAATTAACTTATGAAGAACGCACAATCAAAGGGATTGTAATTGGACTTGCAAAAGTTGATTATAATGAATTTCTCTCTCTTATTGATAGTTTTCTTCCTAGTATAGATAATTGGGCTATATGCGACTGTTTTTGTTCTGGTCTAAAACAAGTGCGTAAATATAAGGACCAATTTTTAACAGTTGCTTTGGAATATTGTAAAAGTTCAAATCCTTGGATTGTAAGGGCTGGACTGGTTATCATACTATTTCATCTAATCGAAGAAGATACACTTAATATTATATTTGCACTTGCTGATTCAATAAATTCCGAAGAATATTACGTCAATATGGCCGTTGCATGGCTACTGTCTATGTGTTATGTAAAATATCCTAACAAAACCTTAGAATATTTTGAAAATAATACTACACTCTGTGATTTTACATATAATAAAGCACTTCAAAAAACACGTGAATCATTACGTGTTAGTTCAAGCGACAAGGAATATCTTAATACCCTAAAAAGAAGATAAATCATTATAATTTTCCACTAGTACTTTGATGTTCCATCCTTAGTAATAATCCATTTTACCAGCTTGTTTTTCTCTACTGGTGTATCCACAAATGTATACGAATTCATCACTATATTACTTGCTTCTTTAAGTTTTTCAATATCATTTGCGTAAACTGTTGCAATTACATCTTCAATTGCAACTTTATCTCCTACTTTCTTATGAAGCACTATTCCAACGGAAAGGTCAATTATACTATCTTTGTCCTCACGTCCTCCACCAAGAGTTAATGAAGCCCTTCCAATATCTTCACAGTTAATCTTGTCTACAAAACCTGATTCATTTGAAACTATATTCATAACTATAGAGGCCTGTGGTAACTTAGTAGTATCATATACTGCCGATTCATCCCCTCCCTGCGCCTTTACAAATTCCGCAAACTTTGCAAGTGCTGTCTTATCTGCAATAGTTTTAACCAGCATACTTCTAGCTTCATCTACATCCTTTGCGATTTTACCCTCTACCAGCATATATGAGCCAAGTATATATGACAATTCCAAAAGATTAGCTGAACCTCCTCCATTTAATGTTTCAATAGCTTCCTTTACTTCCAATGCATTTCCAATAGCAAAGCCAAGTGGTTCGTCCATGTCTGAAATAATGGCTATAGTATCCTTATTAGCTCCTATCCCTATCTCTACCATAGTTCTTGCAAGTTCAATAGCATCTTTTTCTTTCTTCATAAATGCCCCACTGCCAGTTTTAACATCCAAGACTATCGCATCTGCACCTGAAGCAAGCTTTTTACTCATAATACTGCTTGCAATTAGCGATATATTATCAACAGTAGCTGTTACATCTCTAAGCGCATATATTTTCTTGTCTGCTGGAGCCAGATTAGCTGTTTGACCAGCAATAGCCATCTTAATTCTATTAACATTATCAATAAACTCTTCTGTAGGAATATTGGTAGATAATCCTTTAAAACTCTCCAGCTTATCTATTGTGCCTCCTGTATGTCCAAGTCCTCTTCCAGACATCTTAGCAACTGGAACTCCACAAGCTGCAACCATTGGTCCTACTACAAGGGAAGTCTTGTCTCCAACTCCTCCTGTGCTGTGTTTGTCAACTTTAATTCCGTCTATGGCACTAAGGTCAAGCCTGTCACCGCTATTTGCCATAGCCATAGTAAGATTACAGGTTTCCTCTTTATTCATTCCATTAAAGCATACCGTCATCAAAAATGCTGACATCTGATAGTCTTTAATCTCTCCGCTTGTGTAATTCTCAATAATAAAATCAATTTCTTCTTTTGTTAATTCTAATCCATGTTTCTTTTTAACAATCAGGTCATACATTCTCATATTGTCACAATCCTTTCGTATCTAGATTTCTTAATTATGCTCATTTATTTTTTACTTTTCTAACTCGTTTAAAAAGCTTTCTCCTATAGCAAGTCTCTCAGTTCCAAAGATTTCGCTGAGTGTCTGTCCTATGTCCGCAAATGTATTTCTAATTCCTAAATTCACCGCTTTTAACTTCCTGCCATATACTATTATTGGAATATATTCTCTAGTATGATCTGTTCCAGGTGTTGTAGGATCACATCCGTGATCAGCATTTATTATGAGTATATCCGTATCCGTCATCTTATCAAGAACTTCCTTAAGCCTAATATCGAATGCCTCAAGCCCTTTTCCATATCCAATATAATCATTACGATGTCCCCATTTAGAATCAAATTCAACTAGATTCGTAAATATAAGTCCATCTTTATATTCTTCCATTAATTGTAAGGTCTTATCCATTCCCTCCTCATTATCCTTGGTATGAATTGCATAAGTTATTCCTTCTTTTGCAAATATATCTTCAATTTTGCCAATTCCAACAACATTCATACCCTTTTCTTTCATTCTATATAAAAGATTATCAATAGGAGGAGTAATAGAAAAGTCACGTCTGTTAGCTGTCCTTGTAAATTCATCAGGTCTACCCACAAATGGTCTTGCTATAACTCTTGCTACCGCATCATCTCCACTCAGTATATCTCTTGCAATCTTACACATATTATATAATTCTTCATTAGAATATATGTCCTCATGACAGGCTATCTGAAATACACTATCAGCAGATGTATATACAATTGGTTTTTTTGTCTTCATATGCTCTTCTCCAAGTAAATCCATAATCTCAGTACCTGAAGCGGCACAGTTGCCTAGTATTCCTGGAATATTGCATCTGTTTATAAATTCGTTAATTATTCTTTCTGAAAAGCCTTCTGGATATGTTGGAAATGCTTTGACTGAATTAATTCCTATCATCTCCCAATGACCAGTTGTAGTATCCTTTCCATTTGATAATTCGAGAGATTTTCCATATGATCCTATTGGCTCGTCAGTTTTATCAATGTTAATCATTCCTTCAATATTACCAAGTCCTAGTTTAACCATATTAGGAAGCTTTAATCCATTCATCTTCTCAGCTACATGTCCTATTGTGTTACATCCTTTATCTCCAAATCTTTCTGAATCGGGCAAATCCCCCATTCCTACGCTATCTAGTATTATCCAAATTGCTCTATTTATCATATAAATCACCACACCTTTCTCTGTAATTACAATTTTACTCTAGAATATTTATTATAGCAATTGCTATTTTTATCTTTTTGTATTATAATGTCAACTAATCAATTTAATTTTCTTTGTCACATTAAAGCATTGCATTGTTAAAATAGTATTGATTTTATTTATATTTCGATAGTTTATTGTTATATATCACTATACTATGTTTTTAAGTTGATTATACAGAATGATTTGTGCAATATATATTTTGCACTTTTCAAAAATAGATATGCGTACAAGATTACGCAGGAATGGAGTTAATATGAGTTTTGAATTTATTAAAAAATTGCCTACACCTCAGGAGATTAAAGATGAATTTCCATTGCCTGAGAAATTAGTTGCTCTAAAAACAGCAAGAGATAAAGAGATAGCTTCTGTCTTTACAGGCGAATCAGACAAGTTCTTAATGATTATCGGTCCTTGTTCAGCAGATAATGAAGATTCTGTTATTGAATATGTTAATAGACTATCTAAAGTTCAGGAAAAAGTTAAAGATAAGATAATAATTGTTCCTAGAATATATACTAACAAACCTAGAACAACTGGCGAAGGTTATAAAGGAATGCTTCATCAGCCTGATCCAGAAAAGAAGCCTGATCTTATTGCGGGACTTTTAGCCATCAGAAAGATGCACATTCGTTCTATGGAAGAAACTGGTCTTACAGCCGCAGATGAAATGCTTTACCCTGAGAATTACAGATATTTTTCAGATATTCTTTCATATGTAGCTATAGGAGCGCGTTCTGTTGAAGATCAACAGCATAGACTTACTGTTAGTGGTATGGATATTCCAGCCGGAATGAAGAACCCTACCAGTGGAGATTTTTCTGTTATGCTTAATTCTGTTATTGCTGCTCAAGGCCATCATACCTTTATCTATAGAGGATGGGAAGTTAAGACAGATGGCAATCCACTTACACATACAATTCTACGTGGAGCCGTTAATAAACATGGTCAATGTAATCCTAACTATCATTATGAGGATCTTATCCGTCTTTACAATATGTACGGAGAAAAGAATCTTCAAAATCCAGCAGTTATAGTTGATGCTAACCACTCTAACTCTAATAAGCAGTTTGCTGAACAGGTTAGAATATGTAAAGAAGTAATGCATAGCCGCAGAAACTCTGATGATATCAAAGGATTTGTCAAAGGACTTATGGTAGAAAGTTACCTTGAAGAAGGCAGCCAGAAGATTGGTGAACATATTTATGGTAAATCTATTACTGATCCTTGTCTTGGATGGACTGCTTCTGAGAAGCTTATATATGATGTAGCGGAACTTGTATAAATACTAGGATATTTGTTATTAGACACCAAAAAGCGCTTGTGCCGACAAGCGCTTTTTTACATAATAGGA
>CAZNEZ010000052.1:0-14561 GCA_964572475.1 uncultured Lachnospiraceae bacterium | reverse complement strand
GGGAACAACATTTATTGTTGACATTCCGTTTATAAGATGTCAGAATAGTAATATGTCGGATAATTGTGATGAAGTTACTGCAACTAATGGCAGGAAAGATTATGGATTGTCAGGTAAAAGAATACTTCTTGTAGAAGATAATGAGATAAATAGAGAGATAGCTAAGTGTATTCTTGAAAGGGTAAATATTGAAGTTAATTGTGCAACTAATGGTGTAGAAGCAATAGAAATATTTGGAGCATCAGATATTAATTATTATCAGGCGATACTAATGGATGTAAGGATGCCAATAATGGATGGACTTACTGCTACAGAACATATAAGAGCGCTTGATAGAGATGATAGTAAGAGAATACCTATTATTGCGATGACGGCTAATGCGTTTGAGGAAGATGCCAGAAAGTCAATAGAATCTGGTATGAATGTACATTTGACAAAGCCAATAGAACCAACAATTTTATATTCAAAATTGTCTGAAATGCTTAATAATTAATTAAAATAAAATACAAGGAAGGGGGAAATAAAATGAAATATTTATTTCTCGATACGGAATGGAATCAAAATTACGAAAAGCTTTGTCTTAAAGAGGATAGAATACTTGAAATTGGTGGGTATTACATGGATGGAGAAGTTGAAAGAATGTTTTTCAGCTTTGTTAGACCAAAAGATGGAAATATTAGTGATAGAAGCTTGCAATTACTGAAGATAACAAGGGCTGAGATAGAAGCAGCAGATAACGAGTCTAAAACGATTGAAAGGTTAAGGAGAACAATTACAGATTTTTGTACTTTAGTTGTATGGAATAATAATACTTATAGGATTTTTATGCAGGCGGCTAAAAAAGCTGGAATTAAGTTCTTGTTCCAGAATGTTATTATATTACAGCGTGTTATAGTTGAAGCAACAGAGAAGCCAGCGGGAACATTTATCGGTTTTACAGATATGCTTGATAGATATGGAGTTCATTACGACGCTAACAGATTACACAATTCAGGATATGATGCAGAAAGTCTTAAGAATCTGTACTTTGCACTTGAAAGCAGATTTGCTAAGTTTTTGGATAGACATGATGATGGACTTCTACTTAGAATATCAGATATATATAATCTCTATAGAAAAAGTGAGAATAAAAAACTTATTGAGAAGTACCCCAAACTACCTGTAGATTTTGAATAGAATAAACATAAAACAGCAATTATACTTTTCGAGAGAAACAAGGCATAAGCATGTTTCGGTTGAAAATATAATTGCTGTTTTTTGAAATTATAAAGCAGTGATAAAATGTAGTGCTGACTTATTCTGTAACGTCGTCGCCTTCAACTAATTCATCATATTCTGTTTCATCAAGAAATTCATCAAATGCTTCTGCTACGATCTCATATTCATCGTCATCTTCAATATTAGATAAATCAGGTTGTCCATCAGCTGTTTCGGTGTAACGATATAAGAATACTTCACCTTCTTCAGCTTCAGCACCTTCTTTAGGTAGAAGAGCAATATAATCTTTGCCGCCAGCTTCAAATATAGTTAATACTATACATTCCATTTCTGTTCCATCATCTAATGATAAAGTTACAATAACTTCATCTTCATCATGATCGTGTTCGCAGCCACAATCACAACCGTGTTCATGTTTTTCTTCCATAAAAGTCTCCTTTATAAATGTGATAAGATTACTCTATCAGAAGAGAACTAAAAAAGCAAGGCTATAATCTGAATTGTTTGCTAAGAATACCGAATTTTTCTTTAAGACGTTTAAACCTACTGTAAAACAAAGGGAAAAGTAATAGAATAAAGATTACATTTCCAATAGAATGGCCTATGTTAAATAAGATTCCGGTAATAAAAACTCCAAGAACAGAAGAAAAGTTCATAGAGCCTCCAAGAGACATAACTGTCCAGATATCTGTAATAATGCTGAAAAGAAATCCAGATAAAAAAGCATATAGGCATAGGGAGGATAATAGGATATATTTTTGGTGAATTATTGGAATAATTCCTGCAATTGCTCCAATTGTTCCCCATGCAAGCATTTGCCAAATGGTCCAGGGACCCTGACCTAGGAACATATTAGATATTATTGCGCATAATGCTCCAGTCATAAATCCTGTTGAAATACCATAGCAGTATCCAGTAATAATAACAATAGCAGTTACGGGTTGAATCTGAGGAATAAAGCTAAAGATTATTCGTCCTACACAAGCAGTTGCACATACAATTATAATAGGCATTATATCTCGTGCTTTAGGTTTCTTTTTTTCAAAGGATATTATAAAGAGTATACATACAGCAAAAGCTAAAATATAGCTTAAAGAAAGATATTTAGTCATGTATTATTAAATCCTCCTCAAGAAGAATATTGTCAATGATTCCACTTGTAAGTCTACTGGCATTAGTAGTATAAAAATGGTTATTTGTAAAAAATGTTCTAGGATTAGTAGTTGATATTATCTCACCATCAAAAAGCATAGAGCAATTATCGCTGTATCGTGCAGCAAATTCAACATCATGTGTTACCATTAATGTAGTTATGCCAGAATTTTTCAAAAGTGTAAGTATCTGTCCAAGTTCTGATTTGGCTATGGGATCCAGACCTTTGCCAGGTTCATCAAGAACCAGAAGAGTAGGAGAAGTCAAAAGCAGTTTAAAAAGGGCAGCTTTTTGAAGTTCACCTCCACTTAGGTCAGCAGGGTTGGAATTATATATAGATGGAATATCTGCAAAAAATACATATGTTTTTATAAGGTCTTCTAATATGTTATGCTGTATTCTAAGACTTTTCATTAAAGCCTCGTAATCATCAATAATAGTGCTTTTAACGAAACAGTAAGATGGATTTTGAGGCAGATATCCAATATTTCCATGTATATTCAATTTACCACTATATTGCTTTCTAAGGCCACAAATGATAGAGACAAGGGTGGTCTTACCTGAGCCATTTCCGCCCATTAATGAACGAATTTCGCCCTTATAGCAGGTTATGGAAGCACCGCGTAAGACATCAGGCGAATTTTTCTCATATCTAAAGTAAAGTTCTTTAGCATTAATAATCTCTTCTTTACTATTAAGAACTTTTTTCTCGTTAGAAAAAGTAGATTCATTTATAGAACTAGAAGATAAACTCTGTTTAATAGAAGATAAGATAGGGCGACTTTCCCTAATGTTTAGTGGTAACTTGTTAATGGAAGAACAATTATAAAGCATTCTGGTGCAGGTAGGCAAGAATGAAACTATGTCTGAATTACCAGTTATTATCTGCCCTGCAGCATTATAAGGATTAGAATTCGTTAATAAACTGCCATTATCAATAATAAGTACTTTATCAGCCATAGAGAATAGTTCCTCAGTGTTGTGTTCACACATTATTATGGTCAAACCAAGTTCGCGATTTAATCGGTTAATCATATAATGAAATTCACTTCTTGAAATGGGGTCAAGTTGTGAGGTAGGTTCATCTAATAGAAGAAGGCGAGGATTCATAACCATTATAGAAGCTAGATTAAGCATTTGTTTTTGACCGCCAGATAATGTGTGGATGTCTGAATTCATCATATCCTCAATTCCAAAAAATGTTGCCATCTCGGCGATACGGAGTCTAATCTCAGCAGATTTAATTCCAAGATTCTCAAGACCAAATGCAAGCTCTTCTGCAACAGTATCGCAGACAATCTGAGAATCTGGATTTTGAAACACATATCCTATATCTGTTGCTATGGCTGATTTATCTAAAGAATGACAGTCTTGTCCAAATAATTTTAATTCTCCAGTTAATTTCCCAAAAGGTGCTATATTTCTTTTTATATGACGTAAAAGAGTAGTTTTACCACAACCAGATTTTCCACAGATAAGAACGAATTCACCTTCATTTATAGTAAAAGAAATATCATTAAGGGTAGGAAAAGACTGTGATTCATATATAAAGCTTAAATTCTTTGCTGTGACAATGTCCATTTTAGTGCCTCCTTTACATTGTATATTATTGGAAATAATAAAAAAATAGTGGTAGTTATATATATTGCTATGACTGTAAAACCGCTGTTGGACAGGCTGAAATATGGATAGTATTGGTAACTTATAACATTATATAATTTGCATATGATAATTAAAATAAAATACGACACGGACATAACGGATAAAATGATATCTCTTAATCTAAAATGATATGAGCGAAAGGTAGTTCTTTTTGTGATTCCATAACCCCTTGCAGTCATTGAATCAGCGGTATCAATGCTACTTTCAAGTGATGAGGAAAATAGTATAGAAAAAATAGAAGTTCCATTTTTAAGATGCATGGTTTTAGTAACATTTCCATTACAGGCAGTTGAAACTTTAAAACAGTTTTGAACCTGAGTAATATCATTTAAGCGCTTTTTTAAGAAGGGAATATATCTAAGAGTAGTAGTTATCATTAATGCAAATGTCGGTGCGAAGCTTCCAATTAAGTAAATAAGTCTGCTATTATCAATCAGTTTGTTAAACAATTTGAACCATAGAATTAATACGATAATTAATAATCCACTAAACAGACCATATAATAGAGCTTCTACAGTAAGTGGCATATCATCATAGTATAAAAAAGGAGTGCTGCCATTATGATTGAAAAATACATTTATTACAGCCATAAGCAATACGAGTGGAAGAGAAAATAATATAGTCATAAATGTTCCCCGAATACTTATATATATAATTGAAAATAATGCAAAAGACAGTATAGATATAATCAGTATAATAGGAGCTGGTAAAATCATTATTGCTGCTAATACACATAATATATATATAATTAGTGAAACAGGATGAAATCTATTCATATAGCTTTTCATTAATAAACCAGCCTTTCCCCAAATATAACGGATTATATAGGGTTAATTTATAGAATTAGTAACTTGTAACATAGTAGAATTCAATTATCGATTTTTTGGTTATAGAATATTCCTGACAAGAGACACTAGGAGAATCTCCATCAACTGTATACATCCAGCCACTATATCTGCCACATTCTTTTTCAAAAAGATTATTAATTCCATTAATATATCCTGATTTATAATTAAGGGGTATATTATAGTCATTGCAGACGGCTTTCATAATATCAAATACATTTGAGCCAGCTTCTACAGGAAAGTTTACATCCAGAATAATTCCATTTTCAGGTATTACAGATTCAGTATTTAAGCTATTATTATTTAATACGCTGTTACAAGTAATCTTAATAGAAACTAAAATATATTTTTTAACATCAGAAGATGAAGTTGTCGTTGTTGTGTCATTCTCAGTATTCTTTTCAGGAATAGAAGAATTGGTATTGCTTGAATTAGTATTATTTGAATTACCATTATTTGAGTTACTATTATTTGAGGTATTATTATTTGAATTGTTATTGCTGTTGTTATTAGAAACAGTAGAATTGTTTGAATTATTATTGCTAAAAGTTGTTGGAATGTCAGTTTCGCTGTTACTTTCCTGAATATCAGAAATGTCTATAGTGGTCTCTATGTCTTCAGAGGAAAGCTCACCATTTGTAGATTCTGATAAATCAAGAATATCCTCCTTAGCAAGCGCAAGTTCTAACTCATGCCTGCTAAGGGATTCAGCTTCAAGTCTGTCATTATGCTGTTTAACGGTCTCCAATCTGCACCCGGAGAGATTGATAATCAGTAGTAATGAAATAATTAAATAAATTAGCTTTTTCATGGATATCCTCTATAAAATAGTGTTATGCTTCTTTTCTTTTGGCAACTGTAATAGAAATTGCAATAAGAGAAACAATGCCAAGAACAAGTAAAACAGAAGTGTTAATATCGCCTGTCTGTGTTGCTGTCTCAGCACCAGTAGTAGCTTCAACAGTAGTAGTAGCCTCAGCAACAGTAGTAACTTCAACATTAGAATCCTCAGTAGCAACTTCAGTAGTAGTAGCTTCGTCTGTAGTCTCTACAAGATTATATAAATCAAATAAATAGCCTGTGCTGCCATAAGCTTTAGGCCATACATATGAAGAAGCATAGCTGGCAAGTCCCATTAATGCATCAAGTGTAGCACCTTTGTTATAAGTAGTGTTTTTATATCCATATCCGCCTGGGGTTGATGGACTTGCAAAAGACTGGAGTCCTGTATAAGTTCTGTCAGCTAATTCTTTTGAATTCATAGTTGATGCATATAAAAGTGCCAGACCAGTACTATCACCATTGGTTGTAGTACTTCCCCATGAACCAACGGTAGAATAAGCAAATTGTCCAGTTACAGTTTCTTGTAATAATAGAAAATCAATAGAGTTGTTCATCTTTTCTTTAATGCCAGATTCAGTGGCATTAATAAGTGAAGAAAGAATTAATGAACATGTATCTGTAGAAAAACCCCAGTAATTAAAGGCACTGGCATCATCGTCAGATACATAATAGCTGGCAGCTCTAACTTCAACAGCATTTAATACTGCCTCATAATCAGATGTAGACATCTTATTTTTATATGTCATAGCAGCACCAGTTAAATAAACGAACAGGTAAGGATTTAAACTTGTCATATCATATGATTTGACAGAATTAACAAATGTATCTACAAAATTAGTAGAATTAAAGTTTGTGGCATCTGTATCTGAAAGAGCCATCATAAGCAGTGCAACTGCATAGTATGCAGGTGAATCATATGAACTAGTAAGTTTCCCCTCAGTCATGTTATCTTTAACAAGTCCTAGGTATTCATTAATCTGTTCGGTACAGTCTACTCGTGAAAGAGCAATAAGTAAAATATTCTTGTAACTATTAAGGGTGATAGTACTGTCTTTAAGTTCAGACAGTGTAAGATTTGCTGTTGCCTGAAGTGAAGTAATAACCTCGTCATTGTCAGCAGCAAAAACTGAAGTGGACATTGTTCCTATAAGAAGGACTAATGCCATTAGTAGTGATAAAAATCTTTTTTTCATGATAGTCTCCATTCTAATCAATTCCTCACCGAATTGTAATTTTATTCTTAGATTAATAATACCGGTAGATATCCTGGCTCTTAGCTTCAAACCTAATCCTTTTCCTTCCCGGATTACTAATGTAAATGTATCCAGTGGATATAAAGTTTCGTATCTAATTACAGTAGAGTGAGCTGCTATGGTATTTCACCATATTCCCTAACATAATATGTCTGTAGATAATATATATCTACAACCGGCACACCGAGTGCTTACTCATTATACAGATTAGATATATAAAAGTCAAATAAACAAGAAATCAAAAAGCACTTGTAAGAATATAAAGATAGTGTAGTGAAAAATAATCTGTATATTGTGAAAAAATTAGTTGACTTTATGGAAATATATAATAAAATAAGAATGTCAAATATTTATATATCATCGGAAGGAGCATTACGCGTGGTTACAAATAACGCTGGAAACAGCCCAAAAAGAGAATCAAGACCAGCAACGGAGATAGACGCAGGAAAAAAAGCCTATAAAAGTGGTGAATCATCAGAGAGAAAAGTCTATAAGAGTGGTGAGAGATACCGCGATGGCAGTAACGGAAGTTCAGACAGAAATGGTCAGGACAATAGAAACCGCGATGGCAGAAGCAATAGCTATAGTTCAGATAATAGGAACTATGGAGGGTCTGATTCAAGAGGATACAAAGGACCAAGAAATAACAATGGTGATTCTTCAGAAGGAAGAGGACCAAGAAGCTATTCTAATGGAAGTTATAGAAGCAATTCAGGAGGTGGAGGAACAGGCTCTACTGATGGACAGAGAAGTTATAACAGAAGTTCAGAAGGCGGATACCGTGGTAACAACAATAACAGAACTGGCGAAGGCGGTTACAAAGGTAATAGCACAGGCAGAACTAGTGAAGGTGGTTACAGAGGTAATAATGGTTCAGGTAGAACTGGCGAAGGCGGCTACAGAGGTAACGGCACAGGCAGAACTAGCGAAGGAGGTTACAGAAGTAGCAGCGAGGGCGGCTACAGAGGTAATAGCTCTAATAGAAGTAGTGATAGTAACTATCGTGGTACAGGCGCTGGACGTAGCGGATATAAGAAAGATTTTGGCAATAGAGGCTACAATGATTTTAAAGATAAGGATGCAGATGAAGATAGAAAAAATATGCACCAAAAGCCTCAGGTAAAGGAAAAACCAAAGGAAGCACAGCCAGATAAAACAGCAATTATTAACCGTCTTGAGAAAGAAAAAAAAGCTGTCAGCAAAAAGAAACAATACGAGACAGCAGCGAAAGACAATAAAGCTGTTAAGGCAGCACAACCAAAACCTAAGAGAAGTAATAACATCGATTGGACTAAAGAATATGAGAATGGTTCTTATGATGACGACGACTTAGATATCTATCTATAGTAACAAATATATAACCTATTAAAAGATAGATTATACTGAATATAATAACATTAATAAATACCCTTGTTATTCCGAAACTATCAAGATTGAGGAAAAAATAAGGGTATTCTTTTGTTCTGTGACATCTAATCATAATTCCTGAAAAATATACGGCTGGAGCAATAAGAAATTTAATTGCATCAATATTTCGGTAATGCCCCTTTTCTTGGAAAACAGCCCAGTCTACAATATATATTATAGGAATGACATAGTGAATAAATAAATCATTTGTAGTAAAGCTAACGGCACGAGCGTATGTCATAGAGAAATTAGCATTTTTAAGAACAAAATGATAGGAAAGAAGAGTTATTAAAATGGAAATAGTTGACATGCCTTTTGCTAGATAAAGAGTATCAGAATATTCTTTGCTTTGTAAATCATTTTTAATTAGTAAAACAGTTACAATCATACAAAAAAGTGTACTTTGAATAGTAAAAAAAGACATCATATAAATGTTTTTAGAACTATTTGAGAAACTTAAATTTTCTGACAGAACCATGCATGAAAATAGTAAAGTTAAAATTCTATATATAATGCTGCACATATGTAATCTCCTTATGCTTTTAATTTAGTTTGTGAAAATTAGAGATTATTATACAAACAAAAAACAGATTATTATGTAAAATAATCTGTTTGTAAGTATTATCTTTAGATTGGTAAAAATTAGCAATATATTATTTAAGAATATGTTACTAAGTAATTAATTTGTTATTCTGTAACTAATTGTACCTGTATTAGAGTTATTATTTGTAACTAAAACTCTGTAAATATTGTGTTTCCAAGCTCTTTTTAGTCTTAAATCAGAAATCTCTATCTCTTCAATAGTAACATTTACATTTACATCAAATGAAATCAAAATGTCTGAGTTTTTAATGCAGCGTTCACTGTAATCAGGCCTGTTATATAGCATAAAAACAAGGGTTACAGTGGCACAAGCAGTTGCAGTTTCACTTACAAATATAGTTGAGCTATTTAGGTCAAAAGTAAATGTTCTTTTATATTTTCCAATATCTGTAGAATTCTCAAAAGCATTTTCAATATTCATGGTGATGGAAGGAGAATCTGAATCAAGTATGACGTTCACTTCAGAAGCTGCGAATTCAGCACCATCTTTCTCCATATATTCTCCAATCATTGGAAGATTGTGATATCCAGACTGCATAGTCCATATAGAGTAGCGATTATTTGAAAATGTATCTATAGTATAGGTCAATACGCCGACATCAATAATTGCAGGTTTACCCTTAGAATATACTATGAAGCTACCGGTGTCGTTGTGATTATGACTATCCCCATTACAACCAGCTTTAACAGCCAGAAATAAATCATTATTTCTAGCCATAAACAGACCAATTCTATCGTAATACATAGGAGGAATAAAATCATTTTTTGTTGATAATTCGTGAGAAGTTATCTCATTATGTGAAAACAGACTAAGTGCGTGGTAATAGAGATTAATCTCAAGTGGAAGTAATTTGTCATCAGAAGCATTATAATCAGAAGCGGCATAATCCATAAGCTCTTTACTTCCTATAGCTTTACCAAATAAATATTCCCTGGCGCCAGCTGTTCCAGCAACAGGAGAGCAGTCGGCAAAATTCACATAGTATGGACCGGATATATGTACATTTTTAATATATAAAGCAATATTCTTGATTTTATTAAGATTAAATATCTCCGAAAATGCACCAGCTGTTACCCGATTAATAATAGAAATCCCTAGATACATACATAGAGCGGCGTGATGGTAGTATTCTGCACCCTCATCACATCCACCATCTTCACTGTAAGTATTGATAAAACAGTCAATACTTTCACAAGATTTTTGAATAACAGCATTTTTAGTAGTAGTATCAGTATCAGATAAAAATGTGGATATAAGGACATTCTGGGTACACCACACAGTCCAGTTAGAGGCACCATCATAACCATTACCCATCCAGCCCCAATGCTTATCAAGATAAGGATTTACAATGCGTGTCATAATCTCACGATTAATTCTTTCGCAAATAAACGGAGAAATATTGTCAAGTACAGGTTTTAAAAGATATGAGGAAGTGGCAAGAAATGCCCCAGTCTCACAGGCAAATAAATCAAGAATTGGTCTGCCTGTATCAGCTATAGGTGAAAGCCCCTGCTCATAACCATTATGTGCAGGAAGACACCAACTGCTTTCTTCCATAATACTCCATAAGCCATTGACTATATTGTCAATAAACCTTCTTTTATTCTCTATGCATTCACCTATAATAAGAGCAGACAGTGCATATCGCTTAGAAAAGTTTGCATCTTCATAATTCGTTCTATTACCATTTCTACACATTTCCATATAAAGAGTAGCAGGAATCCCCTTGAATTCATAATCAAGAAAAGATTCAGCTTTAGTGATTGCAGCAGTCCTAATTGCACAATCAAGCGTTTCATATTCACTTCGATTGTCTATTGCAGGAAATGGTGTTAGCTCACAGAGCTTTTTATCCGATAACTGAAAAATTAGATTTAGTTCTTTTAACATAATATTAATACACTTTCTAACTCGTAATGATGTTCTATATTTTGAGACGACATATAAGCGATTATAACAAAAAGCAAGACTAAAAAAAGACTAAAAGAAAGACTAAAAAAAGCGAAAAGAGCAAGTGTCTGTAAATAATTAAAGTAATAATTAAAGTTTTTAGGACCTAGAAGTTCTTCTGACTTTAGACGGTGTGCAGCCATACAATTCTTTAAACATACGATTAAAGACTTTGTAATTGACAAAGCCGTGTCTCTCCTGTATATCAGTTATGCTATTATTAGTACTTAGTATTTCACTATAAATATGGGGTAGCCGAACCATATTAACATATTCTAAAAATGTAAATCCAATGTTCTTCTTAAAATATCTACAGAAATATTCTGGATTTAAACCAAACAGTTTGGCTGTGTCTGTGAGTGACAAGGGCTCTTTATAGTTCATTTCTATATAAGTAATAATTTCTTTAAGCCTGTCGGTATTTACAGTATTACTATGAATACTGCCGGAATCTTCTGACTTCTTATGAAATGAAAATTTATTATATAAGGTATAAAGCATCAGATTAAGATGACTGTTAAATAAGAACTGATAACCATCTTCATTTTGCTTGTATAATTCAGACATATCTAAGAGATGCTTCTTAATATCTATCAAATCTTTTTCACCATCTATTCTTGCTGATTCAAAATAATGTTCAAATGAAAGAGTATCATATTGTGGTATTATCTTATTTAGAAAATCATATGGAATCTGCAGAAGAATAATCTTAGTATCTTTCATACTGCGTGTGTAATGAATATCACCAGAATTTACTATAAATAGGTCATGCTTGCGTAAAGTATAACTTTTTTCGTTGCATATTGCTGACATAGTACCATTTAGAATAAAAAGTATCTCCAAATGGCTGTGCCAATGGTTAGTTACAATTTGATTACTTGTATAGCAAATATCAAAATTAACTGTTAGGTTGGAATTTGAATTGATTATTTCGTGAGTGGTCAAAATTTGAACCCTCCTTAACATTGTGCGGTATTATAGTAAATATTTAAAATAGTCTTTGAATCTAGTATATATAATTATATGTCAATTTTGACCTAGTTTCAAGTCAGTATTTACCTTGAAATCAATAGCCCATAATAATAAAATGTGTGTATAGACTAAAACGATTAAAATATGGAGGATTGAAATGTCAAGATGGCAAAGAGCGTTGTATCAGCCTAATTTACCGTTAGGTGAGAATAACAAAAAAGTGACTGCATGTAAGGAACATATTGAATTATCTAAGGAAGCTGCAAAAGAAGGAATGGTCCTTCTTAAAAATGAGAATAATGTTTTACCACTTAGTAAGGGCAGCCGAGTTGCCATGTTTGGTAAAGGAAGCTTTGATTATGTCAAAGGCGGTGGTGGAAGTGGTGATGTAACTGTTGAATACATTACTAATCTGTATAAAGGCTTAGCAGATATTAATGGAGAAAGCAATATTTATACAGAATCAGCTGATTTTTATAGAGAAAATGTTAAAAAACAGTACAAAGATAATATTGAGCCAGGTATGACAGTTGAACCAGAACTCCCAGAGGAGATGTGCGAAAGGGCTAGAAGATATACAGATACTGCTATTATAACCATCTGTAGATTCTCAGGAGAAGGCTGGGATAGAAAAGTAAAGAGTGAGAATAAGTTATCTGATAAAGCCTTAGAAAAAGTATTGTTTGAAGATGGAGATTTTTACTTGTCATATGCAGAGAAAGCTATGATTGATAAAGTTAAGAAATATTTTGATAAAATTATTGTGGTTATGAATGTTGGTGGAATGGTGGATACAGGTTGGTTTGCTACTGACGATAGAATTCAGTCTGTTCTTATGGCATGGCAGGGTGGAATGGAGGGAGGAAGAGCAGCAGCAGAGCTGTTATTTGGCTTAGGTAATCCTTCAGGAAAGTTATCAGATTCATTTGCAAAGGAATTAGATGATTATCCATCTACATACAATTTTCATGAGTCAGATGACTATGTAGATTATTCAGAAGATATCTATGTAGGCTATCGTTATTTTGAGACAATTCCAGGTGCTTATAACAAGGTTAATTATCCATTTGGATTTGGACTTTCTTATACATCTTTTGAGTGGAAAATATCTAATGTACAAAACGAGAAGTCTGTTATTAAGATAGAGGTCTGTGTTACTAACACAGGCAGGTACGCGGGTAAAGAGGTAATACAGATATATGCTAATGCTCCACAGGGCGTTCTTGGTAAAGCTAAGAAGAGTCTTGTTGCATTTGAAAAAACACGTTTGTTACAGACGGGAGAAACTCAGGTAATATCGCTGGATTTTAATATTGAAGACCTGGCATCTTATGATGATACTGGCAAGGTATGTAAGTCTGCGTATGTACTTGAAGCAGGAGAATATCATTTCTATGTAGGTAATTCTGTGAGAGCAGCGCAAAGTATAGAGTATGTATATTCACTAGCAGAAAGTATAATTATTAAGCAATTGGCAGAGAAGATAGCACCTACATCACTTAATAAAAGAATGCTTGCAGATGGCAGCTTTGAGCTGCTTGAATTATCAGAAGCTAATAATCCTAATGCTTCAGGTATGGAGAAAATACCAGGAGAAGAATTAGACGGACTTACTCCAGAAGTAAGATGGCTAGGAGGTCGATGCCTATGGAAGAATCCGTTTAAAGAGGGAATTCGTACATTTATGGAAGTTGCCAATGGAAGAATGTCAGTCGATGATTTTATTAAGCAGATGACGGATGAAGAAGTAGCGCATTTGCTAGGAGGACAGCCTAATACTGGAGCAGCGAATACATTTGGAATAGGAAATATGCCTGAATATGAAATACCTAGTATCATGACAGCAGATGGACCAGCGGGACTGAGAATTGAACCTAAATGTGGAATAAATACTACCGCTTGGCCTTGTGCAACTTTATTAGCATGTACATGGAATAGGGGTATTGTATACAAGGTGGGAGAAGCAGGAGCAAAGGAAGTTAAAGAAAATAATATATCAGTATGGCTTACCCCAGCTATTAATATCCATAGAAGTCCTTTGTGTGGACGTAACTTTGAATACTATTCAGAAGATCCTTTCTTAACAGGAACTTTAGCCTCTGAAATGGTAAAAGGAATACAGTCACAACATATAGCGGCTGCGGTTAAACATTTTGCCTTTAATAACAAAGAAACTAATCGTAAAAACAGTGATTCAAGAGTTTCTGAAAGAGCTGCAAGAGAGATATATCTAAAAGCATTTGAGATAATAGTTAAAGAAGCAAAGCCTTGGTGCATTATGTCTTCATATAACATTATAAATGGTCACAGGGCATCAGAAAATCGAGAACTGCTAGAGGGTATATTAAGAGACGAATGGGGATTTGAGGGTATGGTTACTACTGATTGGTGGACATTTGGAGAACACTATAAGGAAGTCAAGGCAGGAAATGACTTAAAGATGGCCTGCGGTTATCCTAGACATCTTAAGAAAGCATTAGAACTTGGGTTATTATCTCGTGAAGAGATGAATATATGTGCTAAGAGAATTCTGGAACTTTTGTTAAAGATTGACTAAAATCCTCAGAAGAATATAACAAAAAAGTGCTCACGCTGGTCAATGTCATTATATAAATGACATCATCATGCCAGGGGGCACTTTTTATGTATAATAGG
>CAZNEZ010000051.1:0-15065 GCA_964572475.1 uncultured Lachnospiraceae bacterium | reverse complement strand
AACCCTTGTAAAATGGGCTTTTCTTGATATCTTCGTTTCCGAATAATTATCTCTTACTGAACTGTGGTGCTCTACGAGCTGCCTTAAGTCCGTATTTCTTTCTTTCTTTCATTCTTGGATCTCTTGTTAAGAATCCTGCTTTTTTAAGAACTGGACGGAAATCTCCATCAGCCTGTAATAAAGCTCTTGAAATACCATGTCTGATTGCACCAGCCTGGCCTGTATATCCACCACCGTGAACGTTAACGATAACATCATACTTATCAGTTGTTTCTGTTGATGTTAAAGGCTGACGAACGATAACCTTTAATGTCTCTAAACCGAAGTATTCATCGATGCTTCTCTTATTTATTGTAATATTACCTGTACCTGCTACTAAATATACTCTGGCAATACTCTTTTTTCTTCTTCCTGTGCCGTAAAGCTTTCCTTTTACTTTAGCCATTGTAATTGCTCCTTTCAGTTCCTATTAAAATTTTAATTCTTCTGGTTTCTGTGCTGCATGTGGATGCTCAGCTCCAGCATAAACGTGAAGTTTTGTATACATTTCTCTTCCTAAAGGTCCTTTTGGAAGCATGCCTTTAACTGCGAGTTCAATTACATGCTCAGGTTTCTTAGCAAGCATTTCTTTTAATGAAGTTTCTTTCATACCACCAACGTAATCTGAATGATGATAGTAAATCTTCTGATCTAACTTTTTACCTGTTACTGTAATCTTCTCTGCGTTGATAACGATTACATTATCACCTGTATCAATGAAAGGTGTGTAAATTGGCTTATTCTTACCTCTTAATACTTTAGCAATCTCTGATGCTAAACGTCCTAATGTTTTGTCTGTAGCGTCAACTACATACCATTTTCTATCAATCTTGTCTGGACTAGCCATAAAACTCTTCATGGTCTTACCTCCTATTAGCGTAAATTAATTTTAATTTTATTTTCAAATGTTCTCACCGGGGCATTGGTGTTGAGCATTCCGAATTTCTATTATGACATAGTTCTGCCTAAAACAGCATGCCACAGTTAGTTATTATATAATATTGAACCCAACCTGTCAACATTAATTTGAAATTATTTGTCATATTGAATACCAATCAGTGTAAGCCCTTTAGCTGGTGCCTTTGGTCCTGCAAATGTCCTATCCTTTTTATTTAGGATTTCCAAAACGTATTCCGGAGGATATACATTAAGGCCCACTTTAATCAATGTTCCTACAATAATTCTTACCATATTGTATAAAAATCCGCTTCCTGAAATTCTAATTCGTATAATATCATTATCAGAAGTAACCTCCAGCGAATATATAGTTCTAACTGTATTTTCGACCTGAGTTCGAGTTGAACAAAAGCTCTTAAAATCATGCTCCCCTACAATATATTTTGCTGCCTGCTGCATCTTTTCTATATCAAGAGGCATATATACAAAATGTGTATATAACCTATATATTGGCATGTCAAATCTTCTATTAAGAATGCTATATTCATATGTTTTAGTACTATTGCAGAATCTTGGATGAAAATCAAGCGGTACTTCTTCAGACTTTTGGATTGTAATGTCTTCCGGCAGCCTTTGATTTAATGCATATGACATCTTCTCCGCTGGAATCCTAGAGTCTGTATCAAATACTGCAACATTTCCCAAAGCATGCACTCCAGAATCCGTTCTGCTTGCTCCAATTACAGCAACCTCTTCTCCAAGAAGTTCAGAAAGCTTACTGTTTATTACTTCTTCTACAGTAATGCCATTGTCCTGAATCTGCCAACCACAATAATTTGTGCCATCGTATGCAATTGTCAACTTAACTCTTTTCATATTATGTCTTTCCTTTATACATTTTGTCTATATGCTTACAAATTTAGTTGCTATCATAATTCCCAAATATATTACAAAAGTAATATACACCAAGTAATCCATTTTTTCATAATGAAGTGGCTTCATCTTAGTCCTGCCAACACCACCTTGATAGCAACGTGCTTCCATAGCAGTTGCAAGGTCCATTGCTCTTTTTATCGCCGAAACAACAAGTGGCACAATAAGAGGAATCAATCCCTTTGCCTTTTTAATAAGTCCGCCTGATTCAAAGTCTGCGCCTCTTGCCATCTGAGCCTTCATTATCTTATCAGTCTCTTCTAACAGAATAGGAATAAACCTAAATGCTATAGACATCATCATTGCAATCTCGTGGACAGGTACTCTAATATGTGTAAGTGGTCTAAATGCCTTTTCCAGCCCATCCGCCAAATCATTAGGTGTAGTTGTCAGTGTCATGATTGTAGAGCCTAAAATCAAGTATATGAGCCTTACAGCGATAAATCCAGACTTCTCGATACCTTCTACAGTTAATGTAAATATCCACCAGGAAAATATTTCTTTACCGGGAGTCAAAAATAAGGTAAATACCACACTAAACATTAAAAGCATAATAATCGCTTTCAGACCTTTTACCATATATCCAAATGGAACTCTTGATTTGTATATAACAAATACCAGAAATACTGTGGCAACCGCATATGCCAGCACACTGCTTGTTACAAACAGCGATATAAGAAAAATCATCGTACCAAATAATTTAGTTCTTGGATCAAGCCTGTGTATAAATGAATTGGACGGATAATACTGTCCAATAGTTATATCTCTTAACATAATTAACCTTTCTTAAGGAATTTCATAATGTCCTCAAATGCCTCATCTACTGTAGTTGCATCTTTTTGCACAGCTATACCAGATTCGTTAAGTGCATGCATAAGATATGTAACCTGTGGTGCTGCAAGCCCTATAGCTTCTAATTCTTTAAAATGCATAAATACTTCGCGAGGTGTTTCATCATACAACACTTCACCTTTATTCATAACAATAAGTCTGGAAACATATTTTGCTATATCCTCCATACTGTGTGACACAAGAATAACAGTAATCCCCATTTCTTCATGCAGTCTGCTAATCTGACCGAGAATAAGGTCCCTTCCCATAGGGTCTAAGCCCGCTGTTGGCTCATCTAGAATCAAAACTTCAGGCTTCATTGCAATGACACCAGCAATAGCAACCCTTCTCTTTTCTCCACCTGACAACTCAAATGGGCTTTTTTCAAATAAATCTTGTGTAACACCTGTAAGGTTTAATGCTTCTATTGCCCGCTTTTTTGATTCTTCATCAGAAAGCCCAAGGTTTTTAGGTCCAAAGCACACATCTTCTAATACCGTATTCTCAAATAGCTGATATTCTGGATATTGAAAAACTAATCCAACCTTTTGCCTTAAAACTGTCATCTTATAATCTTTGCCATAAATATTTTCGCCATTATACAAAATGTCTCCGCTACTAGCCTTAATCAGACCATCCAAATGTTGAATAAGTGTTGATTTGCCTGAGCCAGTATGTCCAATAATTCCAATAAATTCGCCATCATTTATTTGAATATTAATATCCTTAAGAGCATGAATCTCATAGGCAGTTCCACTGCCATAAATGTAATTAACATCTTCAAGTTTAATGCTCATTTTCATTCACCTCTGAATTAATTTCCTGTTGCCTTGATACATTACCTAAATCATCTTTAACTATTTTCTTCACAGCATCAGTAAACTCTTCTATACTAAGAACTGTTTTAGGCATATTTAATCCTGCCCTTCTCATTCTATATGCAACTTCAGTAACCTGTGGAACATCAAGTCCAAGGGCTTTAATTTTTTCAACATCTTCAAAGACCTCTCGTGGTGTTCCTTCAATCACAACTTTTCCTTTATCCATAACAAATACCTTATCTGCATCGATTACTTCATTCATATAATGTGTTATTAAGATGACAGTCACTTTATCCTCTTTATTAAGCTTATGCACTGCCTCTAACACTTCTTGTCTTCCAATCGGATCAAGCATTGCTGTTGGCTCATCCATTATAATACATTTAGGTTTCATTGCAACCACACCCGCTATAGCAACTCTCTGCTTTTGTCCGCCAGAAAGCTTATTAGGAGAATGCTTCCTATAAGCAGTCATTCCAACAATCTTTAATGCATTTTTAACCCTTATCCATATACCTTCAGTTGGAATTCCAATATTCTCTGGTCCAAAGCCAACGTCCTCTTCTACAACCGTTCCAATTATCTGATTATCAGGATTCTGAAATACCATACCCGCATTCTGTCTAATATTCCATAGATTTTCTTTATCCTGAGTATTCATACCATCAACCGTTATATTTCCATCAGTTGGCATTAAAAGTGCATTAATATGCCTTGCAAATGTTGACTTACCTGAGCCATTGTGACCCAGAACAGCTACAAAGCTTCCTTCCTCAATTGAGATATTAACATCATCAAGGGCCCTGTTAACTTCTTTTTTATCATTTTCATCATCTATATCTATAAAATCATGTACAAGATTCTTCGCTTCTATTATATTCACTATTATCATCCATTCTATATTTGCATTTAGGATATTGTATATTATTTAATTCATATTTGCAAGAAAAAAAGCCCTATAAAAGGGAGGAGGAGCTACTTTCGTAGCTCCAGTTATGAAAAAAATATTTATATTAACAAAGATGTTTGCTTTTCTTTGATGGTTATAATATAACCTCCCTATGTGAACTTTGTTTGTTCAAATATGCATCTTTCTGTGAAAATCATGTGTTTATTTTTTCACAATTACACTTCTGCGGCTTCGCCCTTATATAATAGCTTCATAATAATAGGAGTTGCTATTGAAGAAAAAATAATTAATAAGATAACCGATGTAAAATAAACAGGTGTCAACATTTGTACAGATAGTCCCTTTTGGGCGACGATAAGAGCAACCTCACCTCTAGTCATCATTCCAACTCCTACCTTCATAGAATCCTTATTTGAAAATCTAAGAAGTTTAGCACATAACCCACAGCCAATGATTTTTGTAAGTAATGCTACTAGTACAAATGCGATAGAAAATATTAATATACTTGCATTTATACCACTTATATCCGTTTTAAGACCTATACTTGCAAAAAATACAGGTCCAAAAAACATATATGAACTAATATCCATTTTCTCAGCTATATACTCTGAGTCTCTAATGTTGCACAGAATAATACCCGCAATATATGCTCCTGTAATATCTGCAATTCCAAAATATTTTTCAGCAACATAAGCAAAAACTAAACATAACGCAAGTCCCCAAATAGGTATACGCCTTTGATGTGGGTACTTTTTATTAAAGAACTTAAATATATAATAAGCTATTATTCCAACAACAATTGCAAATACAAAAAATAGAACTGTGTTAATTATTACTGTAGTTGGTTTAGAATCAGGATTCTTGAATCCAATTACAAATGTTAATACAATAATTCCAATAACATCATCTATAATGGCCGCACTTAATATTGTTGTTCCAACAGTTCCTTTAAGATGTCCAAGTTCCCTCAAAGTCTGAACTGTAATACTAACAGAAGTTGCCGTCATTATTGTTCCAATAAATATTGCCTTATAAAAATCATCACTGCCAGATGGCGCAAATCCATAAAATGCTGAATACAGGAAGTATCCACCAACTAATGGAACAAATACACCTACACAGGCTATTAAAAAAGCCTTTGGTCCAGTCTTTAACAAATCGTGAAGATCTGTTCCTAATCCCGCTGAAAACATAAGCAGGATTACCCCTAATTCAGCCATTTGTACAAGAAAATCACTTTGATTAACAAGTCCAAATACACTAGGTCCAACTAAAAGACCTGCAATTATCTCTCCTACTACCTGTGGTGCCTTAAGCTTTCTTGCAATAAGTCCACAACACTTTGCGGCAATAACTATAATTGCCAAATCTCTTAAATTATCAATATTACTCATGATATTTGCCTCCATGCTACAACTATTTTTTATGAATATCTTATGGCACAAGTTTGGTGTAGCTCAACCTTGTGAATGAAAACTTTATATTTCACTATTTACGTTAAATTGTAGATATTCCTTTATCTTAGGCATCAGTTTAATGGCATCCTGTCTTCCAGTCTCATATGCACCTTGCAACTTCTCAATATCCTTCTCCAGCCTTCCTATTCCAAGCGATTTTTCTGGTCTAATAACTATTATTTCACCTGCAAGCTCTTT
This sequence comes from uncultured Lachnospiraceae bacterium, assembly GCA_964572475.1. Classification (GTDB taxonomy): domain Bacteria; phylum Bacillota; class Clostridia; order Lachnospirales; family Lachnospiraceae; genus CAZNEZ01. The sequence continues at coordinate 8,979 of CAZNEZ010000051.1, read as the reverse complement.
TTGCCTTATGATATCAAGTGTATTGTTGTACATAATATGTCTATTTGCTGTTGCTTCAATAAATTTCTTATATTTTCTGTATTTAACCTTAAATACAGGTATTAGCTTATTCCTTTTTTTGCGGTATTCAAGAGGTTGAGTCAATACAACAATTTGCTTATTATATCCCATTTTTTCAAATTGAATAACCGGAATGCTGTCTGCCATCCCACCATCAAGATATATTTTATCTTTAATACTAACATTTTTAGAGAATAACGGAAGACTTGCTGAAGCTCTCATATAATCCATGTCTTCGCGCATATCACTGCACTCAATGTATTCAGCTTTTCCAGTTTTCACATCTGTACAGACAACATAGAATTTAGATTGCTTATTCTTAAATGTATCATAATCAAATGGCTCTAATTCGTTTGGTATTTTATTGTAGCAAAAATCTGCTCCAAATATATCTCCTGTCTTTAACAATGATCTAAAACTTAGATATCTTTTATCATGAAGATACTTCGTATTAATTGTAAGATTTCTTCCCGGTTGATTGGACGCATAATCACTACCATGCAGTGCACCTGCAGATACTCCTATAATTCCATCAAACGAAAGATTTTCATCATGAAATGCATCTAAGACTCCGGCTGTATATATACCACGCATTCCTCCGCCTTCTAACACAAGTCCTTTCTTGTCCATTCTATACCTCCAATCGTAACGCAAAAATCCGGTACACCAAATGCGTACCGGAATATTTATGCTATAACAAAGCTAAATTATACTAATTCAAGTACAACTTCTAATGCTGCATCACCTTTACGTTGACCAATTTTAACGATTCTTGTATAACCGCCATTACGATCAGCATATTTTGGTGCATATTCATTGAATAACTTATCTGCTAAGTCAACAGTTTTAGTGTTAGCTTTTTTACCAGCTGCTGCTGTAGGAACATCCTTTACTGTGTAAAGAACTTTGAGCATTTCTCTTCTTGCATGAAGACGTGAAGGTTTGTCTTTCTTTATTGTCTTATCAACAACATCGTAAACTGTAACTTTCTTGCCATCAACAACTTCCTTTACTCTGTTTCCATCTTTATCTTTACGAGCAACTTTTGCCTGAACTGTAACTTCTTCAAAGTTGTCCTTTTCTTTTACTGCTGTAGCTATTAATCCTTCGGCAACCTTGCGAATTTCTTTAGCTTTTGCTTCAGTTGTTACAATTTTGCCATTAAAAAGTAAACTAGTTACCTGGCTTCTGATTAATGCCTTTCTCTGGCTTGCAGTTCTGCCGAGTTTTCTATATCCAGCCATTTTTTACCTCCTTTTAGACTAATGAATTAATCTTCGTTAGGATTTAACTGTAATCCAAGATCTTTTAATTTATTAAGTACTTCCTCAAGTGACTTACGTCCGAGGTTTCTAACCTTCATCATATCTTCTGGAGTTCTATTTGTTAACTCCTCAACAGTATTGATTCCAGCTCTCTTTAAACAATTATAAGAACGTACAGATAATTCTAATTCGTCAATGTTCATTTCTAACACTTTGCCTTTTTCTTCATCAACTCTATCAACCATAATCTCTGCAACTTTTGCATTTTCTGAAAGATTGATGAAAAGGCTAAGGTGTTCGCTTAGAACCTTAGCTGCTAAACTAACAACTTCTTCTGGTTCTAAAGTTCCGTTTGTATATACATCTAATGTAAGCTTGTCGAAATCTGTGATTTGACCAACACGTGTATTCTGAACTGATAAATTAACTCTCTCTACAGGTGTGTAGATTGAATCAATTGCGATGACACCAATTGGTAAGTCTTCGCTCTTGTTCTTATCTGAGCTAACATATCCTCTACCTCTAGTAATCGTGAGTTCCACATATAATTTGCTATCAGCTCCACCGTTAAGTGTTGCTATAACCAAATCAGGATTTAATATCTCAATATCAGGGTCTGTCTGAATATCAGCTGCTGTAACTACGCCTTCGCCACTAAACTCAATGTAAGCAACTTTAGGCTCATTAGTTTCACTAGTATTCTTGATGGCTAATTTCTTGATATTCATAATGATTTCAGAAACATCTTCCTTTACGCCAGGAATCAAACTGAATTCATGAAGAACACCATCAATCTTTATCTGACTTACTGCTGCGCCTGGTAATGATGAAAGCATTATTCTTCTTAATGAATTTCCAAGAGTTGTACCATAACCTCTTTCAAGAGGTTCCACTACAAACTTACCATATGTTTTGTCTTCTGAGATTTCAACTATCTCAATGTTTGGTTTTTCAAAATCGAACAATATAAAGCCCCTCCTTCTTTGGATTAGTCGGATTATTTAGAGTATAATTCGACTATAAGCATTTCATTAACTGGAACGTCAATGATTTCTCTGGCTGGTAATTCTTTAATAGAACCTTTAAGGTTCTCCTGATCAACATCAAGCCATTCAGGAACCATTCTTCCGCTTGTAGCGTCAAGAACGTCTTTGTATCTCTGTGATGTTTTGTGCTTTTCAGCTATTTCAATTATGTCTCCAGCTTTTACTAAGTATGAAGGAATGTTTACACATTTACCATTAACTAATACATGTTTATGATCTACGATCTGTCTTGCTTCTCTTCTTGTTCTTGCATATCCCATACGGAAAATAACATTATCAAGTCTAAGTTCAAGTAAAATCATGAGGTTTTCACCTGTCATGCCATTCATTTTCTTAGCTTTTGCATAGTAATTTTTAAAAGGTTTTTCTAATACACCATAAATGAATTTTGCTTTCTGTTTTTCTCTTAACTGAAGGCCGTATTCACTTAACTTTTTATTAGCTCTTCTCAATTGTCTTGTTGATTTTTTATCTATTCCTAAAAAGACTGGATCTAAATCAAGAGATCTACATCTTTTAAGAACAGGAACTCTATTGACTGCCATCTAATTGCACCTCCTATTACACTCTTCTACGTTTTGGTGGGCGACATCCATTATGAGGAACTGGAGTTACGTCCTTGATACTAGTTACTTCAAGACCGCAAGCCTGAAGCGCACGAATTGCTGCTTCTCTTCCTGATCCTGGACCCTTAACCATAACATCTACTGATTTAAGTCCGTGTATTAAAGCCGCTTTAGTAGCAGTTTCAGCTGCCATTTGAGCTGCATAAGGAGTAGATTTCCTTGAACCTCTAAAACCAAGACCACCAGCACTTGCCCATGATAAAGCGTTTCCTTCTGCATCTGTTAATGTTACAATTGTATTATTAAAAGATGATTGAATATGTGCTTGTCCGCGTTCAACGTTTTTCTTAACACGCTTTTTTGTCACTTTTTTGGTAACTTTTTTAGCCATTTTTAAACTAACCTCCCTTATGGGTTTCTAATTGTTATTTCTTCTTGTTTGCTACTGTTCTCTTAGGACCTTTTCTGGTTCTAGCATTAGTCTTTGTCTTCTGACCACGAACAGGAAGGCCTTTTCTATGACGAATACCTCTATAACATCCGATTTCTTGTAATCTCTTGATGTTCATAGCGATTTCTCTTCTTAAATCACCTTCAACAGTTTGACTTTCATCGATAACTTCGCTAATCTTTTTAACTTCGTCATCTGTTAAGTCTCTAACGCGAGTATCTGGATTAACTTGAGCTTTCTCAAGAATCTGAGTTGCACTTACTCTACCAATTCCGTAGATATAAGTTAATCCGATTTCGATGCGTTTTTCTCTTGGTAAATCAACACCTGAAATACGAGCCATGTGTGTATTGCACCTCCATTTTTTAATTCTCATAAGTCTGTATAGAATCCCGTAGCCCGCCTAAGCGTCTGAAATGTGTACGGTCTATAGCTACTTATATACTATAGGTATATTTTTTTAAGCAATGCGTATTGACGCATTACTGCAGCCGCATTACAAAACGCACAAACGGAGTGGAAAGATGCTGTCTTTTCACTCTTCTTATATGATCGATAGGGGCTTATTAACCCTGTCTCTGTTTGTGCTTAGGATTTTCGCAGATTACTCTGACGCTTCCTTTTCTCTTAATAACTTTGCATTTTTCGCAAATTGGTTTAACTGATGATCTAACTTTCACAGTAAAATCCTCCTTTCAAAAAAGTCCGTTTTAGATTATAGCATACGCCTAATCAATATGCAAGTTCTTTTTCAAAACAAACTTTAGTGTCTATTTATCTCTCCAAATGATTCTTCCTTTATCAAGATCATATGGTGATAATTCAATGGTAACTTTGTCTCCTGGAACTATTTTGATAAAGTTCATACGAAGCTTTCCGCTTATATGTGCAAGCACCTTGTGTCCATTTTCAAGTTCAACCTGAAACATAGCATTTGGAAGCTTTTCAATTACGGTTCCTTCTATTTCAATAACGTCAGCTTTAGACATTCTAGACCTCCTAAATCTCTTTTACGCTTTATAGCATTTGATGGCTCTTTTAATATCGTCGTTTTTAATTTCTATGTTATTTCTGATTTTATCCTGCAAATCCGAATCTATACTATTAACTGGCTGTATGTGCTTAATATTTTTCTTCTTAGGATTTGATAAACATTTATATTTACCGTCCATCAGATAAATATATTCACCTTCCTGCTTCATTATTACATAAAGTTTACCAGCATCATGACCTGCTTTGGAAAATGCGAAATAGCCTAATTCAAATTCTCTCATCTGGTTTCTCCGTCTATTAGTGATAATATTTCAGGTTCACCTTTAGTGATAAGAACTGTATTCTCATAGTGTGCCGACAATGAACCATCATCTGTAACTACTGTCCATTTATCATCATTCCAAATAACATCTGGACTTCCGATATTAATCATAGGCTCAATAGCCAATGTCATGCCTGCCTGAAGTTTGATACCTCTGCGTTCCTGCCTAAAGTTCGGTATTTGTGGATCTTCATGAAGTTTCTCACCTATACCATGTCCAACCAAATCTTTAACAACACCATAACCAAAACTTTCAGCATAGTCTCCTATAGCTGATGATATGTCATTAATATGACATCCTTCTTTTGCAAATTTGATTCCTTCAAAAAAGCTTTGTCTGGTTACTTCAATGAGCTTTTTAGCTTCATTACTAATTTCACCAATTGCGTGTGTTCTAGCAGCATCTGATTGATAACCTTTATAGATTACACCGGCATCAAGGCTTACAATATCGCCTTCCTTAACAATGTGTTTTTTACTTGGTATTCCATGTACAACCTCATCGTTAACAGAAACACATATTGAAGCGGGATATCCATCATAATTAAGAAAAGATGGAATACATCCATAACTTCTAATAATTTCATCGCCTATCTTATTAATCTGATATGTTGACATTCCAGGTTTTAAAGCTTTAGCCAATTCATTATGTGTCTTAGCAAGTATAATTCCTGCTTCACGCATTAGTTCAATTTCTCTATGAGATTTAATTGATACAGACATACTCTTAAGCTCCTAATATCTTGATAATATCTTCAAAAACGTCATTCATATCTTTTGTTCCATCAACTTCTACAAGACTACCTTTTCCATTATAGTAATCTATAAGGGGCTGAGTTTGCTCATGATATACCTTTAAACGTTTCTCAACTGTCTCTGGTTTATCATCATCTCTGAGGATTAATTTGTTTCCACATCTATCACATATTCCTTCAACCTTTGTAGGAATATGAACAATATGATAAGTAGCTCCACAAGCAACACAGGCTCTTCTGCCTGACATTCTTCTGATAATATTCTCATCTGGAACTTCAACATTGACTGCATAATCAACTTTATCTCCAAGCTCAGCTAATGCTGCATCTAAGCTTTCAGCCTGAGGAATTGTTCTAGGGAATCCATCAAGGATATACCCCTTTTTGCAATCATCCTGTTTTACTCTGTCAACTACTAAATCAACAACCAATTCATCTGGAACAAGTAAGCCCTGATCCATATATGTCTTAGCTTTATTTCCTAATTCAGTACCATTCTTAATGTTTGCTCTAAATATATCACCTGTTGAAATATGAGGTATTGCATATTTGTCTGCAAGCATTTTAGCCTGAGTACCTTTACCAGCTCCTGGAGCTCCTAACATAATAATTTTCATATTAATATCCTATCCGCGCCATGCGCCTGTAATTAAATTATGGCAATGAGGTTCTCTTAAACACATGTTTAGATAGCCTCATCACCAATTATAAGTACTGTTAGTCGTTTAAGAATCCCTTGTAGTTGCGAACTACCATCATTGACTCTATCTTCTTTAATGTTTCAAGAACAACACCAACTACGATGATTAATGACGTACCTCCAAAAGATACACTAGCGTCAAACAAACCTGATGCTACAATAGGTATTGCTGCAACTATAATAAGTCCTATTGCACCTATGAAAATTATATAATTAAGTATTCTTGTAAGGTAATCCTCTGTTGGTTTACCTGGACGAATACCAGGGACAAATCCACCCTGTTTTTTCATATTATTAGCTACTTCAATAGGATTAAATGTTATTGAAGTATAGAAATAAGCAAAACCTAATACCAATACAACATAAACCAGGAATCCTAATGTATACTTGAAGTTTGATAAATCAAACCAAGATCCTGAATTTAATAGTTTCAAACATTTTCCCCAAAACGTTCCATCTCCGGCCTGTGAGCCAAATAACTGTGAAATGATAATTGGAAACTGCATCAATGACGAAGCAAAAATAATCGGAATAACACCTGCTGTGTTGACTTTAAGTGGAATATGACTTGACTGACCGCCAAGCATCTTTCTACCTTGAATCTTCTTAGCATATGATACTGAAATTCTTCTTTCACCATCCTGTAAATAGATGATGAAACCAACTACTGCTAATATTATAGCTATAATGACAACTGCTGCTAATACTGCACCACCGACTGAACGTCCGTTAGTTTCAGTAATAAGTACTTTTGCCTGGAATAATGAAACAAGATCATCTGGCATTCTAGCAATGATGTTAATTAACAGAATTATTGATATTCCATTACCAACACCCTTTTCAGTGATTCTTTCACCCATCCACATTAAAAGTGCAGAGCCTGCAGTCATTGCTGCTACAGCTGTAAGTATTACCATAAAATATTTTGCTTTTGACATATCTGAAGTATTACCAAACATGTTTTGGTTTCCAAAACCAATTGCCATGGCTGTACTCTCGATTAAAGCTAACGCTATTGTTACATAACGTGTAATCTCAGCGATTTTCTTTCTACCAGATTCACCATCTTTTTGCATCTCTTCAAGCTTTGGAATCGCTATAGTTAAGAGCTGCATAATAATTGATGAAGTGATATAAGGTGTAATATTTAATGCAAATATTGACATCTTTTCAAAAGAACCGCCTGTAAGCGCTCCAAAGAAACTGAAAGCTTCATTACTTGTGAAGCTTCCCATTATCTCTGAAATAACCGATGAATCCGTACCTGGAATTGGTAATTGACATCCGATTCTAACTACAAACAACATCAAAAACGTATAGAAAATCTTTGTTCTTATTTCTTTTATTTTAAATGCATTTTGAAGTGTTTTTAACATTAGATCACCTCGCAGGTTCCACCAAGAGCCTCAATTTTAGCCTTTGCACCTTCAGAGAAAGCGTTAACTTTAACTGTAAGCTTCTTAGTTAATTCTCCATTTCCAAGAATCTTAACACCATCTCTTGGGTTTTTAACGATTCCATTTTCTATTAATGTGTCAACTGTTACAACAGTTCCATCTTCAAATGATTCAAGAGCTGCTAAATTGATACCAATAATTTCTTTTGTATTTCTATTAGTGAAGCCTCTCTTAGGAATTCTTCTGTATAAAGGCATCTGACCACCTTCGAAACCTGGTCTTGGTCCGCCTGAACGAGCTTTCTGACCTTTATGTCCTTTACCAGCTGTTTTACCGTTTCCTGAACCATGTCCACGGCCTCTTCTGAAATTATCACTATGTTTTGAACCTTCAGCAGGTTGTAAATTTGATAAATCCATTCTTGCACCTCCTTATCTAAATATTATATTTCTTCAACTTTTACTAAATGTCTTACCTGTTGAACCATACCTCTAACTGCTGCATTATCTGGCATTTCAACTGTCTTGTTAAGCTTTTTTAAGCCTAAAGCTATAACAGTTTTCTTATGCTTAGGTATTGCGCCGATAGTTGATTTAACAAGTGTAATTTTTAATTTCTCTGCCATCACTACCTCATTTCTGCATTTACTGAAAATGCTATGCTATTAGCCTAATATTTCTTCTACAGATTTGCCACGTGATTTTGCTACCTCTTCAGGTGTCTTAAGCGCTGCTAATCCTTCGATTGTAGCAAGAACTACGTTTTGCTTATTATTTGAACCTAATGATTTTGTTCTGATGTTTTTGATTCCAGCAAGCTCTAATACGTTACGAGCAGGACCACCAGCGATGATACCAGTACCATCTGGAGCTTTCTTAAGTAATACTTCTGCACTACCGAATTTTCCAATAAAATCATGTGGGATGCTTAAATTTTCATCAACTGGCACACTAATAAGCTTTTTAATAGCATCTTCTTTTCCCTTACGAATAGCTTCAGGGATTTCAGCTGCTTTGCCTAAACCTGCACCAACGTGTCCATTGCCATCACCAACAACTACTAAAGCTGAAAATCTGAAGTTACGTCCACCTTTAACAACTTTAGTTACACGTTTGATTGATACTACTTTTTCTTCCATTTCAAATTGACTAGCATCAATGATTGTACGTTTCATGTGTTTTCCTCCTCGACTAGAAATTAAGACCAGCTTCTCTTGCTGCGTCTGCTAATGCCTGAACTTTACCTTGGTAAATGAATCCGCCTCTATCGAAGACAACATCTTTAATACCTTTGTCAATAGCTCTTTTAGCAATAGTTGTTCCTAAATATGTTGCTGCATCAACGTTGTTAGTTTTCTCTAATTCAGCTTTAATGTCTTTTTCAAGAGTAGAAGCTGCTACTAAAGTATTTCCAACTGTATCGTC
>CAZNEZ010000050.1:0-15682 GCA_964572475.1 uncultured Lachnospiraceae bacterium | reverse complement strand
GTTTAATACTGCTGAATTAAGCCCAAAAGAGGCTTAATCAGCAGACACTAATTAAGCAGATTCTTCATAATATACTGATATACATCAGTACTGGCATTACCCCAATTGTTACACATAATATCGGCTTCTTCGGCAGAAGGCACAGACACATTAATGTCGATAAGAATAGAATCACCTTCTTTTACCTGACACCTAACAATATAATCCTGATTGGTTGACTTGTAGTAATCAGCTGTTGTACCAGATTCGTTGCGAAGTTGATATTTATTATCTTCCATAAATATATCAATATCATCTACAACAGCAACAGGAATCTTGTTAGTAAAAAGCTTTACTGTCTCACATCCATCTTTTGTAATAGTGTAATATGATGTGTTACGCAGGGTTTCAGAAGTTATAAGATTAGTATCAAGCAATTCAGAGATAACTTGCTGGAATACAAAATATGAGGTATATTCTTTTTCTAAGAAAAATCCTGAAATCTGTGTATTAGTTAATGGAAAGTTGACTCTGTTAAGCATATATAAAACCATTAATTTATATAGGGTTAGTGGTTCTACTGGCATATGTAAAAACCTCCTTGTATTACATTTTCGCTTTTTAAACGCATATTAATATAATTTAGTACATGTCGTTTGTTAGCACTCCATTCAGGCTCTATTAAAAGAGATTTGGGACCATCGCCAGTCATTCTGTGAATGACAATGTCTTGACGAAGGTGACTAATACATTGTATTAGGATATCCGTATATTCTTCCAAAGTAAGAATGTGAAATGGATGCAGAGAGTAGTAGTCAGCCAGATCTGTATCCTTAAGTATATGTAGAAGTTGAAGCTTAACACCTTTTATTGGAAGAGTATTAAGATAATCTATAGTTTCAAGTATATCTCCAATGGTTTCACCTGGAAGACCTATAATAACATGAACAATAGTCTCAATATTACGAAGAGATAGTTTATTAACAGCATTTTTAAATACGGGCAAATCATATCCTCGTCTTATAAACAATGCGGTTTGTTCATGTATCGATTGAAGTCCAAGTTCAATAAAAACAGGCTTAATCTGATTAAGTTCGACTAGCAGCTTCAGAATGTCGTCTCCTAGACAATCAGGTCTTGTACCAATAGACAGAGCAACAATATCCTCTTCCAGAATAGCTTCAGTAAAGATATTCCTTAGATAATCAACTGACGCATATGTATTAGTATAAGCTTGAAAATATGCAATGTATTTGCCATTACTTATCTTTGAAGATACACGTTTTTTTGCCTCTGCAATCTGTTCACGAATAGATAAGGAATCAGAAGAAGCAAAATCACCTGAACCACCGCGACTACAGAAGATACAGCCACGAGTTTCAAGAGTACCATCACGATTGGGACAGGTCATACCACCATTAAGTGATAATTTGTAAACCTTACATCCAAACCGAAATCTAAGGTAGTCATTAAGAATATTAATATTCTTAATACCATATATATTAGTATTAGCATCTATATGATTAGGGTTGTTATTGTATGTTTGTTCCATCAGCATCAATATTATCCATTACTGCGCGACTAACAACATCAGCTACACGTGGGTCAAATGCTTCAGGCATAATGTTTTCATCATTCAAATCCTTATCTTCAACAAGACCAGCAATAGCAAGGGCAGCAGCAAGTTTCATCTTCTCAGTTATCTGAGCAGCACGTCCCTCTAAAGCACCTTTAAATATACCAGGAAATGCAACAACATTATTAACCTGGTTAGGAAAATCTGAACGACCAGTGCCAACAACACGAGCACCTGCAGCTCTTGCGACATCGGGCATAATCTCAGGAACAGGATTAGCCATAGCGAAAAGTATAGAATCCTTATTCATTGATGAAACCATATCAGGAGTTACTATATTAGGGGCAGAAACACCTACAAATATATCAGCACCTACTAGAGCATCAGCTAGAGTTCCTTCTTTACTTTCAAGGTTAGTAATCTCCATCATATTTTCCTGCATCCAGTTAAGTCCTGTAGACTTTTTAGATAGTATTCCAGTTTTATCACAAAGAATAAGTGATTTAAAACCATAGGTAAGAAGAAGTTTAGAAATGGCAATTCCAGCAGAACCTGCACCATTTACTACAATCTTACATTCTTCTTTGACTTTACCAGTGACCTTAAGAGCATTAATAATACCTGCAAGAACAACGATAGCAGTTCCATGTTGATCATCGTGGAATACAGGAATGTTAAGAAGCTTCTTAAGTCTTTCTTCTATTTCAAAACAACGTGGCGCTGAAATGTCTTCAAGATTAATTCCACCAAATGCAGGAGCAATATTAACTACGGTTTTAATAATCTCTTCGGTATCCTGTGTGTCAAGGCAGATAGGAAATGCATTAACTCCTCCGAATTCTTTGAAAAGAACAGCTTTACCCTCCATAACAGGCATAGCAGCAAGTGGACCAATGTTACCAAGACCTAATACGGCTGAACCATCTGAAACAACAGCTACAGTATTAGATTTGATAGTATATTTGTAAGCGGCTTCAGGCTCTTTGGCAATAACCTTACAAGGTTCTGCAACTCCTGGTGTGTATGCAAGAGCTAAATCTTCTCTAGAATTAATCTTGCATTTAGCTTCAGTATTGATTTTGCCGTTCCATTCTTCGTGAAGAACTAAGGCTTTTTCGTTTGTTGTCATGACAACGCCTCCATAAATTTTTTTAATAATCGAATCTATTGTAGCATATACAAATTAAAATTTGTACTATCATTTTAAATAAATTTATTGTATAATGAAGAAACGTTACAAAATCTATAAATCATATTACATTTCAGAACAATCAATTCAATAAAATACCCTACTATTCAATAAAACCAATAAAATTAAATATATCGAAAGGCGTGATTGCATAAATGAGAGAAAAATTAGAATCACTTCCTGTTAATGAGTTAAGAGAGATAGCTAAAGAAAAAGGTATAAAAAATCTTTCTGCTATGAGAAAGTCTACGTTAATTGAGAAGTTACTTATGATTGATGATGAAAAGTCAAAAATAGAGAACAGCAAAGAAAAAGAGGGCAAGGTAAATAATTTCAGTTCGTCTACCGTTAAGGTGGAAAGTCCTAGACCAGAGAATATAAAGGTTGAGAGTCATAAATCAACGAATACTAAGCCAGAAAATCCAAATCAGGCAGCAGCAGAGGAGCCAGCGCATGGAATACTGGAGGTAATGCAAGACGGATTTGGATTCATAAGATGTGAAAATTATATGCCAGGTGAAAATGATGTATATGTATCACCTTCACAGATAAGAAGATTTAATCTTAAAACGGGTGATATTATAGACGGAAGAACGAAAATCAAGAATCAGAATGAAAAATTTGGCGCATTAGTATATGTAAATTCAATAAATAATTTCAATATAAATGAAGCTATGAAGAGAAAGAATTTTGAAGAATTGACGCCTATATTTCCTAATGAAAGAATACGTCTAGAGAATGATAGACATAATATGGCTATGAGAATAGTAGATCTTATTGCACCTATTGGAAAAGGACAAAGAGGGATGATTGTTTCACCTCCAAAAGCAGGAAAGACAACACTACTTAAAGAGGTAGCTAAGTCAATAAGTAAAAGTAACCCAGATATGCATATGGTAATACTTTTGATAGATGAGAGACCGGAAGAAGTAACGGATATAAAAGAGGCTATAGAGGGTGCTAAAGTTGAGGTTATATATTCAACATTTGATGAACTCCCAGAGCATCATAAAAGGGTTTCAGAGATGGTAATTGAAAGAGCTAAGAGACTGGTAGAACATGGAGAAGATGTTATTATTTTGCTCGACAGCATTACAAGACTGGCAAGGGCATATAACATGACAGTCCCACCTAGCGGAAGGACTTTATCGGGAGGTCTTGACCCAGCGGCATTACATATGCCTAAAAGATTCTTTGGTGCAGCCAGAAATATGCGTGAAGGAGGGAGCCTTACAATACTTGCAACAGCTCTCGTTGATACAGGAAGCAGAATGGATGATGTTGTATATGAAGAGTTTAAGGGAACCGGCAATATGGAACTTGTATTAGATAGGAAACTTCAGGAAAAGAGAGTATTTCCAGCGATTGATATTCTAAAGTCGGGAACAAGAAGAGAAGATTTACTGTTAAATATTCAAGAGAAAGAAGCAGTAGAAGTAATTAGAAAAGCTACAAGTGGAATGAGGACAGAAGATTCTGTTGAAAAGATTATGGACTTGTTTGCAAAAACTAAAAATAACAACGAATTTGTTGAGTCAATCAAGAAGATGCGAATCTAGAAAAAAGGCTTGCATTATAAAAAAGGCTATGCTATAATAACAAAGCTGTTTATTAGAGAGAAACTAGTTAAACTAGTTTGCATATGATTAGACTAAGTTGTAAAGAGGTGAAACAGATGAAAGAAGGAATACATCCAGAATATTACCAGGCAAAGGTTGTTTGTAACTGCGGTAATGAATTCGTAACAGGATCAACAAAAAAAGATATCCACGTTGAAATTTGTTCAAAGTGCCATTCATTCTACACAGGTCAGCAGAAAGCTGCTGCAGCTCGTGGACGTATTGATAAATTCAATCGTAAATATGGCGTTAATACAGAAAGCAAATAATAGGATTAAAGATAAGGTTGAGATTAAATCTCAACCTATTTTTACTTTATAGGAAAGTACGCAGAAGCGTGAAACATTTAAGAAGAATGCGAAGCATTCTTCCAAGCGTTTACGCCGGTGAACGCTTTTTTATAGGAAAGTACGCAGAAGCGTGAAACATTTGGAGTGTCTTTGGAGGTGCAATATGAGACCATCAGGTATTGGAGGACAAGCTGTTCTTGAAGGTATAATGATGAAGAACAGAGATAAATATGCAGTGGCTGTTAGAAAGCCAGATAATGAGATTGAAGTTAAAGTTGAAAATTATAAGAGCAAAGGTAAGAAGATACAAAGAATACCATTTGTAAGAGGAGTTTTTAATTTTATTGACTCTATGGTATTGGGAATAAAAACATTGACTTATTCAGCAAGCTTTTTTGAGGAAGAGGAAACACCTAAGGAAAAAGTTGGAGATAAGGTAGTTAATAAGATGTTTAGGGAAAAAGCTGAAAGTGTCATAATGGGACTTACAGTTATATTCTCAGTTGTAGTTTCAGTTGCACTTTTTATGATACTGCCATTCTATATGGCTAGTTTTATATGTAGGGTTACGAATGTTACATCTGATACGTTGCTCTCAATAATAGAGGGATTTATAAGGATTGGTATATTTGTTTTATACATATTCCTGATTTCAAGAATGAGTGATATTAAGAGAACATTTATGTATCATGGTGCTGAGCACAAATGTATTAATTGTGTTGAACATGGCCTTGAATTAAATGTAGAAAATGTTAGAATGAGTTCAAGACAGCATAAAAGATGTGGAACTAGTTTTCTATTCTTAGTTATGTTTATCAGTATAGTATTTTTTATATTCGTATCAGTAATATTTCCTATAGAAGAAAGATGGCTTAAAGTTGTTATAAGATTATTATTAGTACCAGTTATTGCGGGTGTTTCATATGAAATGATTAGGCTTGCAGGTAAGAGCGAAAGCAGAATAGTTAGGATGATTAGTGCGCCTGGTATGCTTATGCAGAAGATGACTACTAAAGAACCAGATGATGAAATGATAGAAGTTGCTATTGAAGCAGTTTCAGCAGTATTTGACTGGAAAGATTTTTTAAATGATTATGATAAGCCTATATATGATACCAAATCAAAAGAGTATATGCCAATTGATGTTGATAATTCAGAACAATTAGAGATATTAGAGTCAGATGAGACAACTGAGTCAGAAGAGTGTGAAAAAGGAATAGCTGAAGAATGAAATTTTGCGAGTTACTTAAAATTGCATCACAGAAGCTTGAGGATAACGGAATCGAAGAGTATTCTAATGATGCATGGCTACTAATGGAAGATGCATTTTCAATGTCTAGAGCGGAATATTATATGAAAATGAACGAAGAAGCTGATGGCGACTTGATTAACGACTATTTTGATAATATTTCAAAGAGATGTAAAAGAATTCCTCTTCAGCATATTACTGGAAAACAAGAATTCATGGGATTTACATTTTTGGTAAATGAACATGTACTTATACCAAGACAAGATACAGAAGTTCTGGTGCAGAGAGCTATAGAACTTATTAAAGAAAAAGCGTATACAGAACGCAGAGATGTTTCTGATATTAAAGTATTAGATATGTGTACGGGTTCAGGCTGCATTGCTATATCGGTTGCTAAAATACTAGGATTAAATAACTGTGCGGCAGTAGATTTGTCAGAAAAAGCACTTGAAGTGGCAATGAAGAATGCCAAAATCAATGATACGAACATTAGATTTGTAAATAGCGATTTGTTTGGAAATATTAAAGAAAAATATGATATAGTAATCTCCAATCCACCATATATACGAACTGAGGTGATTGGGGAATTAATGCCTGAAGTAAGAGAATATGAGCCAATGATGGCATTGGACGGAACTGCGGATGGTCTTAAATTCTATAAAGAGATAACAAAACAGAGCGTTATGCATCTTGAATCAAAGGGCATACTAATATATGAAATTGGATATGACCAGGCTATGGATGTTAAAAATATATTGCAAAATGAAGGATTTACAGATATTATTGTGAAAAAGGATCTTCCAGGACTTGATAGAGTTATTGAAGGAAGACTAAAATACTAGATGATATTTAAGATATTTATTATTCGGAGGAAAAACAATGTTTGACAAATTAGAGGATGTATTAATCCGTTTTGAAGAAATTCAAAAAGAACTAAGCAATCCAAGTGTTGTGAATGATCAGGATAGATTCAGGAAGCTTATGAAAGAGCAGAATGAATTAGCGCCGATTGTTGCAGCATATACAGAATATAAGCAGGCGAAACAGGCGGTAGAAGATAGTCTTGCTATTCTTGAAGAAGAGAACGATGAGGATATGCGTGAACTTGCTAAAGAGGAACTTAATGAAGCTAAAGATAAGATAACTACTCTTGAAAATGAGTTAAAAATCTTATTACTTCCTAAGGACGCAAATGATGACAAAAATGTTATCGTTGAAATAAGAGGAGGAGCAGGAGGAGATGAAGCAGCTCTTTTTGCAGCCGAATTATATAGAATGTATTCAAGATTTGCAGAAAGAAACCGTTGGAAAGTGGAGATGATTTCACTGAATGAGAATGGTATCGGTGGATTTAAAGAAGCCGTATTTATGATAAATGGACAGGGTGCGTATTCTAAGCTCAAATACGAGAGTGGTGTGCATAGAGTACAACGTATACCAGTAACAGAATCGGGCGGAAGAATTCACACATCTACAGCAACTGTAGCTATTATGCCTGAAGCTGAAGAAGTTGATGTAGAACTTGATATGAATGACTGTAAGTTTGATGTTTTCAGAGCTTCTGGAAATGGTGGACAGTGCGTAAATACAACGGATTCGGCTGTAAGACTTACACATAAGCCAACAGGAATAGTTATTTCATGTCAAGATGAAAAATCACAGCTTAAGAACAAAGACAAAGCGTTAAAGGTACTTAGATCAAAATTATATGACTTGGAATGCGAGAAGAAAGCCAGTGCTGAAGCTGAGGCAAGAAAGAGTCAAGTAGGTACAGGTGATCGTTCTGAAAAGATTAGAACATACAATTTTCCACAGGGAAGAGTAACAGATCATAGAATAAAATTAACAACACACAGATTAGATGCTGTGTTAGATGGTGATATTTACGAGCTTATTGATGGATGTATAGCAGCCGACCAGGCGGCGAAGCTGGCGAACATGGACGAGAACTAGGGAAGACTTGGTTCGTTTATATGCGAGTTGTAAAATATAATAGTTGAGATATAAAACGGAGTGTCCGATATTAGCTTTGATAGCTGATGTTGGGCACTTTTTGCGTAGAGAGTTTTTGTGAGATTAGTGAGATGGGGCTATGAAACTGGCTATGATTGCTTGATTATTGGTGGTATAATGAATTAGAAAAATAAGAATTTGTTGAACATGTAACTTCTATTTTAAGTAAGCTGTTAGACAGATATTACCTTTTTATACAATTTAATAAAGAGAGGAAAACATATGACATTAATCAAAAACTCGATACCAATACTCGAATATGATACTGAAGAAAAAGCTGTGCTAATGCCTGGTGAACGTTGGAATTATGAATTCACTGAGCGAGTAGTTATGCTGTTTATGAAACCTGAAATAGAAGATTATGTAGCAAGTCATGAATGTGAAATACTAGGTGAATTCGTAAGTGTAACGAAAAATTTAAAAGTATATAAAACAGTACATAAAGGTAAAAAAATCACATTTTGTCAAGTACCGTTAGGTGGTGCTGGAGCAGTTCAGATTATGGAACAGTTAATTAAAGGTGGCGCTAAAAAAATTATCGCGGTAGGTTGTTGTGGTGCATTAGTTGAAGATTCAGAAGGGGATTATTTTATACCTACTACGGCGTTAAGACATGAAGGTACTTCGTATCATTATATGCCACCATCAAGAGAAGTACAGCTTGATGAAGAAGCTATACTCGCGATAGAAAAGGCATTGATAAAAAATGCTCGTCCATATCGAAAATGCAAAACTTGGACTACAGATGGTTTCTATCGAGAAACAAAAGAAATGATTTTATACAGAAAAGAAGAAGGCTATTCGGTAGTTGAAATGGAATGTGCATCAATGGCTGCATGTGCAAAGATGCGAGGGGTTATATTTGGACAATTGTTATTTACAGCTGATTCATTGGTTAATATTGAAGACCATGATGGAAGAAATTGGGGAAATGAACATTTTGCATATGCAATGATGTTAGGCTTTGATGCAATTTTGGAGGTATAAAGTTTGAGAAATGAAAATGACATGTATGATATGCTTGTTAATATTGCACAGCAAGATGAACGTATCAAAGCGGTATATATGAATGGTTCCAGAACAAATAAAAATGTTTTAAAAGACATTTTTCAAGATTATGGATGGCTTATGCAGTTTACAGATGGAAACCGAATTGATTTACATGTAGAATAAATTGGACATGCACAAGCAAATATAAAAAAAGATAAGTTATGTAAAATATTATTGAATAAATATGGGGTTTTACCAGAAATAGTAGAATCAACAGACGAGGATTATCACGTTAAGAAACCAACAAAAGAACAGTTCGTATGTTTCTGCACAGAGTTTTGGTGGTGCCTTAATAATGTTGCAAAAGGACTTTAGAGAGAAGAGATACCATATGTAAATGATATGATTAACTTCTGCGTGAGAAAACAGTTGGAAAAAATGATAGTATGGAAAATTGGACTAAAAACAGATTATTCTGTAGGTGTTGGAAAATCTGCAAAATATATGCATAAATGGTTGACCAAGGAAGAATATGAGAAATCCCAGTTTACGTAATTGGAAAAAATCAAGTAAATGAATGTCAGCAGTGCTATGATAAACATTCCAAAAGATATTAAATCTTTAAAATCGAAATTATTCTTCATAAGCCAACGCAGTTGGCTTTGCTCACACTAGAATAGTATCAGTTAACAAAGATAAATTAAGGAAAATTGCTTAAAATAAATGGATAAATTTCAGATAATATGGTAAAATTATGATAAATATATCAAAAAGGAGTTGCCAATCAAGTACATCTCATACATGGACATACCGAGAAGATGAAAACAGATTTACGCTAATCAGGTATTAACCAGAGCAGAGCAGAACACAAACACAAACACATACAATAGAAAATGGAACCAGTAGGTCAGTGTGAAAAATCCATAAACTAAAGAATTTTTGCACGCAAATTGGTGCTAGAAGCCCAAAGTTTGCAGGTTGATGGCAAGAATGGAGATTATTATGAAAAAGAAAAGATTGAAAAAAAGCACAGCAGTATTATTGTCAGTGGCAATGATACTGGGACTTATGCCAGCAGTATCAAAGCCGTTAGAAGTAAAGGCGGAAGGTAATACGGCACCATTGGTATCACAGTTTGCCACAAAGGCAGAACTGATGGAAAACTTTGATTTGGAAGATACTACAAAAACTAAGACAGTCCAGAAGGTAATCTTTGGACAAAATGGTTCGGGTTCAGCACAGGAGTGGCTCATAGTAGGCAAAGACCCTGACACAGCAAAAGGGGATAATATTGTACTTTTTGCAGCAGCAAGCCCACTTGTGACGAAGGCTGAATTTAACAGTAGTGCTGCTAATACGACATATAATGGGACAGAGGTATATGCCAATCATTATGGAGCAAGTGAGCTTTGGACTACTATCAATGGTCTGTTGACAGGTAACACCTATTTTTCAGACACAGAACAAGGGTTGATGAACACTACAACGATTATTACAAATGATACGAAAAATAGTACGAATTATACTATCACGGATAAACTCTATGCAGCGTATGGTGTCTGGCATGATGAGTATATTACAGTAGGAACCAATAGTTCCGGAAACTTAAATGATGGACTGAAAATAGATAAAAGTAACTTGAGCGTCTATTGCTGGCTGCGCGCGCCGAACAATCTCTATGATAACTATGCGCTGCTTGCCGTGCCTGGTGATTTCGTGATCAATATCAATGTACGCAGCCATTTCGCTGTAGTGCCCGCTTTTGATTTGAATCTGTCATCTGTCATCTTTGCATCTGCTACGTCAGCAGTATCATCAGAGGGAATCCAGACGTTAGGTGATGCATTTACTTTAAGATATACACCTGCCACAACTTTTGGTACTGCCACACTAACATCAGGTAAGACGATGGTTGATATTTCCAATGCATCTGATAAAACATATCTTGTAGTTCAAAACAGCGCTGGTGCATGGGCTAAAGCGGTAAGTGGAGATATGGCCATTTCTGCAAAAGATGTAGATTCAAGCCTTACAACCTTTGAGGGATGTAAAGTTTGGCTTGAAACTACTGATTCAGACCGTATTACATATGCGGAGGAGGCAAGTATAGGTACAGACACAGGAGTTTCTATTACTGCTGGCAGCAATATGACCAAAACTGATAACTCAGGCAGCGAAGGACAGATAATAGAATCAGGAGCTATGACATCTGTTATCTACACAGCAGATACAGGCTATTATTTCCCGACGAGTTACAATGAGGATAATGCACTTAACAGTAATGGTATTATAGTTACAAGAGACAGCGATACAGAGATTATAGTGTCAGGTACACCGACAGCAGATACGAATATTACATTGACAGCTTCCACAGCATATACCTATACCATTACAGCCAGTCCAACAAGCAAAGATTTTGGAAGTAAGAATCAAGGATATGGGGAAATCGCTACACAGACGATAACAGTAACGAACACAGGCAACAGTGAAGTGACATTACAACAGCCAACTAGTACCAATTATACAATTGGTGATTTGTCAGCAACTACATTAGCACCAGGGGCAACGGCAACATTTACGGTAACACCGAACACAGGCTTAACAGCAGGTACATATAATGAAACTATTACAGTAACTACCACTCAGTCTACATCAGCGGAAGTTTCTGTAAAATTTAAGGTGAATGGAGTATTTTCAGTAGGAATTAGTCCAGAAACGCCAACTATTATCAACGGTGACAGTGTAACATTAACAGTTAATCCAGCAGGTGGAAGAGGAAGCTATACTTACAAATGGTATGCAGGTAATGATACAGCAGTATTAGGCACAGATAAAACATATACTGTATCACCAGATACAACTACAACATATAAGGTAGTAGTAAACGATAATATAGAAGATAAGGAAGTATCGGCAACAGTAACGGTGAATCCAAAAACTTATGCAGTAAATGTTAATGACGGAATGGGAGATGGAAGTCTGACAATGACCTGTTCTGGAGAACTTGATAAGCTGACAGGAATCTATGTAGACGGAATACAGATTGATTCGTCTAACTACACACTAAAATCAGGCAGTACCATTTTGACATTAAATAAAACGTATCTGAATACCATAAGTGCTGGCACACATACCTTAAGATTTCAGTACAGCGACGGCTATGCAGATACCACATTTGTGGTTAAAGCAGCTGACAGTACAGATACAACAGATAGCACAGATGAAACAACATCTGCGAATAAGGATGAAGTACCAAAGACAGGTGACAATACTCCTGCTGTATGGCTATTCGTAGTTGTAATAATTAGTGGAGCTGGCATCTTGTATTTTGGCAGAAATAAAAAGGCAGTCAGATAACTTTGGTTTCATACTCCTATATAAGGAATGAAATGAGAAACAGGTAAGATAGAAAGCATCAAAATAGGTATATTTCAAATAAACCAAATCAAAACAGACGGGTGACAATTCAGTATTGAACACTCGTCTGTTTTGGTTAAGATTTACAGTTCAATCAGTTTCCTACTGCATTATATTTTGTGTTATAGTACTGTTAAGGGAAAAGAAAGAATTTATATAATAGATGAAAATTGCTAGAGTTTTGGAAGTAAAAAATACCAGTTATGAAGATTGAAGAAAATCGAAAGGAAATCATATGTTATATATAATGAGACATGGAAAAACGGATTGGAATGCGAAACATAAATTGCAGGGAAGAACAGATATACCACTTAATGAAGATGGAAAAAGAATGGCTGAAAATGCTTGTAACCAATATAAGGATATTCATCTTGATGTTTGTTACTGTTCACCATTGATTCGTGCAATAGAAACAGCAGAGATTGTTTTGAAAGGAAGAAATATTCCTATTGTTGTAGATGAACGATTAACAGAGATGGGATTTGGTATATTTGAAGGGGTAGAAAACAGCTTTCAAATCTTGGGTTGTCCTATAAATACACTTTTTAGTAATCCTGAAAGCTATCAGGCTGTTGAAAAAGGAGAAAGTCTGGAGGATTTATATTCGAGAACAGGGGCATTTATTAAGGAGATTATTGAGCCTGCGCTGCTACAGAAAAAGGATGTTCTAATTGTTGGACATGGAGCTATGAATTCAAGTATTATTTGTCAAATTCAAGATATTCCTATTGAAAAGTTTTGGGGTGAAGGTCTTGAACAGTGTAAGTTGATGAAATTAAAGTAAAATCTTAGATTGGTGAACTGAAAAATCTGGATTAGTGGAGGTGTTGGCAAATATGAACAGATATAACTCAACAAGTTGTTTAAAAGTAACACCATCATAATAATTACCATTTTTAGGCTTGAGGCCAAGACTATAAGCTTTAATGAATCTAAAATAAGAGACAACACCAAAAATGCAACTGTCATGTGGATTCTTTATTGAATATCATATACGAATAATAAATGAAAACCTCGATTCACGCCAAAAGATGGCAGAGTTCACGGCGGACCATTGACCTGACGGCAGGGAAACCTGATCCACGTATAACAGAGTGGCCAAGGCCGGGAACTGTTAAATCTGAGGCTCTATCCATATGCTCCAGGCATTGGAACAATAAAAAATAAGAAAAAAGAGTGATTTCTTGAAATTAGTACTTGACAGGAGGTCACTTCATAACAGAAAGGATAAAGCAGTATGAATATACGGTTCAATGGGAAAAAGACCTTAAATGCTATTTAACCCCAACAATTCATATTGTAGTTAAATATGTACAGACGGAAGATTACTATATAAATAATGATATATATATATAAATATGATAACCGGGGAAATTATGAATTAAGCATAAAAATATTTGATAATACATATTGATGGTTATTGGAAATAGGCAAAAAATGTTGTATACTGTTTGTAGAATGATTTTGAAATGGTAAAGTAAAAGATATAATGGCAAAATAAATACATATGGAGAAAATATATGGTTGGATTTTTGAGTTTTTATTTGTATCCTGTGATACCATTTTTAATAGTACTAGGGATATTTATACTAATAACTGTGTTGATAATATATGTTAACAAAGGAAGAAAAGAGTATTATAAAAATCTTCATGCAAAAGATTTAATGCTTGATAATCTTATATCTAATATTCCTGGTGGCATTGCTATTTATAGAATAGGCTCTGTAATTGAAACAATTTATTCCAATGAAGGAATCCCATCTATAACGGGAAGAACTATGGAGGAATATAAGAAGTGGATTGCAGGAGATCTTATTGCCAATACTGTGTATTTTCAAGATACAAAGAGAATGCTGGAAGCATTTTCGACTACACTACCATATGGTAAGCCACTTAATATTACATATAGATTAAACCACAAGGATGGGTATCCAGTTTGGGTTCAACTATCAGCAGTCACTATTGGTAAGGAAAATGGCTGCTTTATTTACTATGCGGTATATACCAAACTTACCGAAGAGTCAAGCATGTATGAGAGTATAATTAATGATATTTCTACAGCTATTTATGTCTGTGATATGGAAACGTATGAAATACTGTATACTAATAAGGCTATGCAGTCTACAAACTTTTGCTCTGATAAGTACAATGGACAAAAATGCTATGAATATCTTATGCATTTTGATAAACCATGTGATTTTTGTAAGATGGAGTGCTTATCCGATGATAAATATATGATTAGAGATTTCTTTCATGAAGAGACAAAAAGAACTTACTCTATGAGTGGAAAACTTATTGACTGGAACGGAAGAAAGGCACATATAGAATATGTTACAGATGAAACTGAGAATAGAAGAGCGGAACAAAAATTAAAAGAGTCATTGGCAAGGTATGAAATTCAGATGGATCTTCTTTCTAAGGTTACAGCTGATACTATTGGTAATTTTAGATTAAATATATCTAAGAATATATGTGATAATGGATATTTACAGAATGAAGGAATCAATCTCTTGCATATAACCACAGATAATATGGAAGAGCTTTTTAATTATATTGCTGGAATAATACCTAATGAAGATGATAGAGATAATTATAGTAGGACATTTACTAAAGATAATCTGATTATGTGCTATGAGGAAGGTCAAGCAGCGGTGTCATGTGAACACAGGATTCATATGGGAGATGGAAAGGTAGAGTGGATACGTTCAAGCATAACGATGACTAGAAACCCATCTACAGATGATATAGAGGGATATTACTACTGTACTAATATCAATGAAGATAAACTTAAAAATATGATGATTGACAATGTTGTTAACAATGACTATAAAGCACTTATTTGTGTGGATATGATTAATAATATTAAAAGAATTTATGATCCGTCAAACCCTGATAAAATGGACATTAATAATGATGCAAGATTGTCGATGAAAGAATATGTGAAATCCAATAGTACTGTTATGAATGAAGGTAATAAAATAAAAAACCTGGAATTTGAAAGATTAAAAGAAATATTAAATCAAAATGGTGAATATGTTATTTACAGTGACGAAGTTGATCCTAATGGAGAAAAAAGAAACATTAGGACAATATTTACATATTTGGACAAAGATAATGAACTTGTAGAAATGACGGTTACAGATATTACAGATATTCACGAACAGGAAGAAGAACAGAAGAAAGCTCTTGAAAAGGCATTAAAAGAGGCTAATGTGGCAAATGTAGCTAAATCAGAATTCCTATCCAGAATGAGTCATGATATAAGAACACCACTTAATGCTATCTTAGGGCTGACTGAACTTGCAATAGATGAAGATAATGACTTAAATGCAGAGATTGCAATTAAGCTTCTTAATAAGA
>CAZNEZ010000049.1:0-15834 GCA_964572475.1 uncultured Lachnospiraceae bacterium | reverse complement strand
CTTTTCCAATGTATTTCTTGAATAAAGTGTCTAGATATAGTATAATAGAGCTATAAATACACAAAGAAAGTGTGGGGTAATTACAATGTCAAAAGAAAAGAAAACTACTTCAAATGTTTTAGACTTGCTTTCAAATTGGGACTTTATTAATTCCAACGAGATCTTAGGTAAAGAAGCAACTTCTAAGGAAGGTATTATTTACAACAATTATAAGAATTATTTTAATACTTATAATGCTAACCTTGACGGTGTCAAACTTATAACAGATCAGTTGCAAGGTGTTATTGAAGGATTAGTAGATACATCTAATAGTGTTAAGTCTGCTACCGAATTCATAGCTGATGGAGCCCAGACTCAGATAGAAGATATCGATGAATGTCAGGGTGTAGCTGATTCCCTTGCTGATAAGATTAACACTATGGCAGACAAATCCCGTTCTCTTATAGATTCAGCTCAGGAGATGGGACAAGTTAGTGAACATGGAAAGACCACTGTAAACCATCTATCTAATAATCAGGCTGAGAATATTAAAGCTAATAATCTTATCCGCGATGAGATTTATGTTCTTCTAGATCAAGCTGAAAAGATTAATGAGATTACCAAAATGTTACAGGGAATAGCAAAGCAGACAAACCTTTTAGCTCTTAATGCTTCTATCGAGGCTGCCAGAGCTGGTGAAGCAGGACGTGGATTTGCAGTTGTTGCAGAACAGGTTAGAAAGCTTTCAGAAGAAAGTGCACATGCAAGTTCAACAATTACCGACTCTGTTTCAGATATTTCTAATGAGCTAAACAACCTAAAGGGAATAATTGACGATTCCAAATCAATATTTGACAATCAGGAAGAAGCTGTTAATGAAGTTGTTAGCGCATTTGTTCAGATTAATTCATATGTTGACGGATTTGTTGCTGACCAGACTTCATTTTATTCAGATGTTGAAAGTCTTAATGATGAAAAAAAGAGACTTATTGATTCTGTAACTAGAATTGCTTCTGTTATCGAAGAATCTTCTGCTACTACAGAAGAAGTTGCATCTCTTACGATTACACAGAACAGTACTTGTAATATTATCGATAAGATGGCCGAGAATCTTAGCCAGCAGGTTAATGATATGAACAAAGCTTCAAGTCATGTAAAGACTGATGCTATTAGACATAGTAAAAAGAAAATTGCTTATTTATTCGATGTTGATGATCCTTTCTGGGATTCAACTATCAAAGAAGCTAATAAGACCGCTAAAGCATTTAATTTCCAAGTTGAATTTTTTGCTCCTTCTTCTAGAGATTCTGCTGCTGATGAGATTAACAGTGCATTATGTGATTACATAGAGCAAGATTTTGATGGAATTGTCATAAGTCCTATTGAGAGTCCTGCTATTAGAGATACATTAAACAGAGCCATTTCTAAGGGAATTAAGGTTATCTTTATCAATTCTAAGATTGATGACGTTAAATATGAATCACTTGTTGAGACTAATGGTATTGAGCTTGGTAAGACTGCAGCTAAGACAGTTAAAAATGCTCTTAATGATAGTGGTGAGATTGTTGTTGGTTTATGGAATGATATTAAGATTGAATCCATCGAGAATAGAGCAATTGGACTTATCAATGAGCTAGAGAAGAATTCTCACGTACATGTTACAACTAAGAATATTCCTAGTTCTCCAAGTGATAGTGCTGTTGAAAGTTATGTATCTTCGATTCTTACACATAATCCAGATACCAAGCTTGTTTATACAACCAATGTTACCTGGGGTGTTGCATTAGCTAAGTACAAAGCCGCACATCATGTACCATTTAATATAATTACAGTTGATCTTACACCACAGATTGCTACCTTTATGAAGTCTGGAATTATCTCATATGCAATTGCACAGCGTAATTTCTCATGGGGTACTCTTCCTCTTGAATTTATGGAAGAACTTTTCCATGGTAATAAAGTAACATCATACAAAGATACTGGTTCATATGAAGTTAATATGAATAATCTTTCAATCTATATTAAGAGAATATAGTATATTAGTTTTTTCAAATGTTTCATTTAATTACACATTTTTCTTATAATACCTAAAATGCTCACCTTGGTAAAATATATCAAGGTGAGCATTTTTAACTTACTTTATATTGTCCTTTGAATTATCTTTTCTATTTTTCTGGCCTATAATACCACCGATTCTCCCAGTCTGTTTAGCCGTTAAAGACTTCCATCCACTTTCAAGTACTTGATCAAGTAATCCAAGCTCTGCTGCTATTTCATACTTTAATTTTTCTTCTTCTGTCTGAATTTTGGATTCTTTCATCGATATACCTTTCACTTTAAATTTTATTATATCGATAGCATCACCATATTATAGTATATTATACCTAATCAGTTAATTGAATATAGCTTATTTTTGCCTTCATATTATCATCTACAGCTATCCTTGCTTTTAAACAATTAATCATAGTCCATTGTGGTGGTTTATGTCCTATATCCGCATCAAATATGATTGGTACATTCAAGTCTTTTAGTATTGTCATTACTGCATTATTATATGGATTACCTGTCGATGTCTCATAAAACTTAGGTCTTCCAAACACAAACCCTGCCGCCGATTCAAACCATCCAAGTTCCTTTAGTTTCCACAATGTTAATATAACACTTTCAGAATTACATGCAAAGCTCTCTAAATACCATATAATCTGCTCTTCCTTATGCCTTTTAATGAATCCAAGAGTATCCTCATATTTAGTTCCAGCAATTGTGTCAAGCACATCCAGACATCCTCCCAGAAGAATCCCTTCTAGCGTAATTGCATTTCCAGTCGATGTCTTATAACTAGTCTTCATATCCTCACTATATGACTCTAATCCTGTTTCTCTATCATGATATTCATCCTCGTAGAATTCAAAACTATTTTGGTCAATACGATTCCCTTCAAGGATTTCCATATTCTCTGATACTGCCCTATGCCATTCCTTCATTCCATAATCCCCAAAATGATTCCCATATATGGTAGCCATATCAAGTTTAGTCGCTATTGAATACAAAATAGCTGTAGAATCTGAATAACCCTGAATCCATTTAGGATTAGTTCTAATCATCTCATAATCAACATATGGAAGCATCTCTGCCAAAAAGTCCCCTCCTCTGGCAAGAGAAATCAATTTCACATCTTCATCTTGAATTAGCTGCTTAAATTCCTTATATCTTTGTTTTGCATCTGTACTTCTTCCAAATCCATCTGATTTAAAGACATCATCTGTCAATATACTCTTATATCCATATTTTTCTAAATTCTTTTTTGAATTTTCAAATCTCTTTATATCAGATTCATTTGTAACACCACCAGAGGTAGCCGTAACTCCAATCTTATCTCCTTTTGATAAAAAATGTGGAATAATCATACTTTTATTCTCCTTTTCCAAACTAGTGAAATGATATTTCATCATCAAACTTAATTGAATAAATTATCTTCTCTTTAACTTTTTTTCCTGTAATCTGTTCTAATGCGCGTCCGTAATAATCTAACTGAACTCTATACCTCTCAACTAGTTCTGTAATATCCGAAACATTATCAGTCTTATAATCAGCAATAACAAGTTCATTGTCTTCTTCAAAATACACATCGATAATACCTTGTACAAGTATCTGTTCATTTGGAGAATAATTCTTATCTACTTCACTTGCACTGATACCTATTACAAATGGCTGTTCCCTGTAGAGTTTACAAGCCTTATCCGCATTTGCCATTCTTGTGCTTAACTGTGAGTTCAAGAATGCACTAATCTTTTTAACATCAATTGCATCTCTTTCAGCCTCATCAATAAGTTCCTGTTTTAGAAGTTCTTCAATCATCGTCCTTATCTTATCATAGCTATTTTCTATGGTCAAATCACATAGTTCAAGTACCCTGTGATATGCTGTACCTCTTCCTGCCCCGGCCAACTTTATATCCTTACTTTCTCTCATAAACTTAGGAATAATTTCTTCTTTTGCTGTCTCAAAAAGTTCTATTTTATCTTCAGGTTCTTCTGGAATTTCAATGTGACTCATTCGTTTAATCTCTGATACGCTAAGTTTTGACGGGATATCAGCATCTGCCGCAAATGGATATGAATATTGTAAATTCTCCTTTATTTGTTCATTTACTTTCTCGTTATATATATAATCACATCTCCAGTTCTTTAGAACATTCTGATTTGTCCTGTCAATATGAATCTGTTTAATTCTATCATATGCAAACTCTGCTTTATTTCTTATAAATATTTCGCTTTTGCAATCAGTTTCATACATAGGAAGTGAAAAAGGGACACCTTCCTCAATATAATTGTATAAACATTTTGAAGCCTTATTACGCATCAAAGCCGGTACTATCCAGTCTAAGTAACATTTTGCACCAGAAATAATATCAAATGGAAGTTTTTCATTGGCATACAGTCTGGCTTCTGACCATTCAGATAATGATTTTCCCATATTCTTCACAGAACCTACAATAATAAGCTTCTCTCTTGCTCTTGTTAATGCTACATATAAAACTCTTAATTCTTCCCCAAGCGTTTCAAGCTTCATTCGTCTCGCTATAGACTTTCTAATAACAGTCTGTGATTTATATCTTTTATCCGTATTAATATAATCCACACCTATTCCTAAGTCCTGATGTATAACAAAGTTACCAGTTGTATCCTTCATATTGAATTTCTTACCCGTTCCTGCTATAAAAAGGACTGGAAATTCAAGACCTTTTGACTTATGAATAGTCATAATTCTTACTACATCATCATTTTCAGATATTGATGATGCTTCGCCCTCTTCAATCCTGTATTTCTTAATTTTTTCAATATATCTTATAAAATTGAACAATCCTGTATAACTACCGTTTTCATAGGCAATAGCTTTTTGTTTAAGCATCATTACATTAGCTTTTCTAACATTACCAGCAGGCATTGCTGATACAAATTCCAAAAATCCTGTATCTTCAATAACATATTCTATTAAATCATGTATTGAAAGGTATGGAACCATTACTCTATACTTGTCTATTTTATCAAGTAATTCCGTTAATTTCTTCTTTAATTCCTCATCTGTTCCTATATCAATGTAGTTTTTAATGCTATCATACATATCCATATTTTTATGATTGGCTCTTATCATTGCAAGTTCTATATCCGTAAAGTCAAACATCGGTGACCTCATAACAGCGGTCAGAGGAATGTCCTGCCTTACATTATCAAGAATCGACAACATATTTATTAATACATTTATCTCAAATGTATTAAAATATCCCTCACTTCGTTCTGAAAATGCAGGAATTCCTTCAGCAATAAGTACATTTAAGATTGATTCTCCCCATCCTGAGTTTGCCCTCATAAGTATCGCAATATCGCTGTATTTAACATTTCTAAGAGACTTAGTTTCTTTGTCAAATACTTGAAAGGGATTATTAGGATTTATCATCTCTTTAATTTTTGCAACAATTAATTCAGCTTCAGCCTCGCTTCTATCCAGTTCATTTTGACTTAATTCGTCACTTTCCGATTCCGAATCCTCTTGAACAGACTCATCTGAATAGTCTTTTTCCAGTTCATCATTTTCCATACTTTCATCAATCAGATGTAATTCCATAAATTCATTCTGTGACTGCGGTGGTGTCTCATATTCAAACCCTAGATGTAATGAATGTTCATCATTGTATTCAATATCACCCATTTTTTCTGACATAATCTGATTAAATATAAAATTAATGCTGTCAAGTACCTCTATCCTGCTTCTAAAATTCTTATCGAGATTAATTCTAATATTGTTACCTTCTCCCGATAAAGGAAATTCCTTGTATTTATTAATAAATATCTCAGGCCTAGCCATTCTAAATCTATATATACTCTGCTTAACGTCTCCTACCATAAATAAATTATTCTTATCATCACTGCTTACCGCTGATAAAAGCATCTCCTGAACATAATTACTATCCTGATATTCATCTACCATAACCTCATCAAACTGTTCAGCCACTGCATATGCAGTTTCCGTCTTTACAACCTTTTGACCATCATTTTTGTATAAAATATTTAATGCCATATGCTCTAAATCATTGAAATCAATTATATTTTTTTCTGACTTTGCCAGTGCAAAACGTTTAAGGAAATCATTTGTAAGCTTAATAAGCATTGCTGTTGCTGGTTTTGCCGCTAATATTTCACTAATCATTTCATCTTCCGGCTCAAATAAAAAATTCTTCTTTATATATGCAATCTTCGTTTTTACCTTTGAATAAATGTCTTTTACTTCATTTTTCTTTTTATCATCTACATCTTTCATTGATTTTCTGGATAATTGTACAAATTTTTCCTTGATAAATTCTACCTTAGTGTTAAACATATCAGCTTCGCATATGTTTTTTATCAGATTATAATTCTGTTCTATTGCATCCTTATATTCGTATGGTCCGTATGGCTCTGAGCAAAGTTCATATGCAATCTTCATATTTTCCATACATAATCCCAACTCCTCTTCAATATATCCCTTAACATAATTCATACAATGATTTTCTATCTCTTCCCTACTCTCATACTGCTTAATACAACTATTAATCCATTCCTCAGGCCATGGAGAACTAATTGCAAATCTATATAATTCTAATATAACTGATTCCAGTGTATCATCCTTTTTTCCACTTGCATAAGTCTCTACAAATTTGTAAAACTCTTCATTTCCTTCTTCATAATAATCTTCTAGCATCTCTGCCATAACATCGGCTTTAAGAAGCTCTAATTCACCAGTCTCTGCAACTCTAAATGATGGGTCCAGATTAATTTCATTAAAATGTTCCTTAATAAGATTACTGCAAAAACTATGTATAGTAGTTATCTGGGCATTATGAATATACGAAAGCTGCTTTTGAAGATGTTCATTCTCAGGTTCTTCCTCCGCCACCTTTGATATGGAAGCTCCGATTCTTTCTTTCATTTCTAGGGCTGCTGCCTTTGTAAATGTAACAACTAACAGCCTGTCAATATCTATAGGATTATCCAAATCCAGAACACGTTTAATAATCCTTTCCACAAGAACTGCTGTCTTTCCTGAACCTGCTGCCGCCGAAACTAATATATTTTTGTCCCTTGTATCAATAACTTTTTGTTGTTCTTCTGTAAAATGCATCGCCATTATTTTATATCTCCCTTCTCTACAGTAATATCAAGCATCTTACTATTATCTGAATTGTTTTCCTGCATTATTTTAGCCCATGCATCTTTATCATTCATATTACTTAGTTTTCTATATTCAAATCCCGATATTTTAGTATCAAAGCCGCACACTCCCTTGTACTCACAGTAATCACAAGGTTTAAAATTCCCTTTTACATATGGATTAACCTCGATATGACCATCTGATATATCTTGATCAAACTCTTTAATCATATTATCCGCATATTCCATTACTCCAAACAACTGATCTCTTGGCGCAGTTTTTGATCTGCTGTCTAGCTTACCATTCTTTGTGATTGACGCTTGAAATACATTAGAAGTATTTCCACTTTCACTTAACGAACTGTCAATGGCAGTATAAATATCTTCTGTATCACCTGCAATTCCTGAAAGCTTTAGTTCCTTAAGAACAGCTTTTTCAAGATTTTCATCGCTATCAGTCTTATCAACAATAGGATCATTAATGTTATAGTAAAAAATTCCTGCCGGTATAACACATTTATCCGGATTTTCCCTCTTTAGAAGCTCCATAGCTGCTTTCATATATACTACAAGCTGTAGAGATAATCCATAATAAATATCCTTAATTGAGAACTTTTTAGCTCCTGTCTTATAATCAATTATCCTTACATACAAGTTACTATCTTCCTCAAATGTATCAATTCTGTCTATCTTACCCTTAACATAAATACCATTAGTATCAGTAATAATCTCCTGCTCAAACTTTTGAGGTTTAAACTTTCCAGCTTCGATATGCTTTGACAATGCCCATATGGTTCTATCCGTAACTCTTGTGATTCTATTAATCATATATTGATTTCTGGCTGAACTATTCAGTATTGTATTGCCATATTCGTCAGTTACTTCTTTAACTGAATTATCAACGATTTCATGCCTAAGTTTGTCAGAAATACAGTCCCAGCCAATTCCAATTTCATTAATTTTCTTAGAACATTTTTCTATTGCACTATGATAAATATTACCTAAATCTGCTGCATCAATCTGATACTGCTTTCTCTCTGCAAGAGCTAGTCCATAAGATAAAAAATGACTATATGCACATGATGCATATTTTTCCATTCTAGTTATACTATTATTGATTTTTCCACCATATAGGTCCATAGCTGCCTGTGTACCAATATTATCTCTATCTCCTCTGTAAAATGCTGCATCTATAAGTCTGAAGAGCTTTTTCCTATATACTTCATCAGCAAATAAATACGAATATACCTGTTTAAATTCTGTACTCGTATTCTCACTGCTATAATGGCTTATATTGTCAGCTATATATTTAACAGCATTCTTAAATGATGCAATGCGCTCTGTTTCATTGTCAGCAGATATCTCGTTAACGAAGATATTTTCACCAAAAAGCTTGTACATTTCGTTAATAATATATGATGGGCGGGCCGATGTTCCATCACTTTTAGTATTTGCGTATGTAATATAAAGTTTTTGACTAGGCTTAGTCATATTAAGATAAAGATAAAACTTTTGTATAAATGAATTCTCTCTTGCCGTTGGCGAAAGCTCCATATTTAGCGTTTTAAGCTGTGTTCTGTCACTATCTGTAAGAATACTCTTCTTAACCCCGTTCTTTGGCACTATGCCCTCATTAACGCCTAAAAAGAACATTACTTTAACATCCTTTAATCTAGTCCTTTCTATATCACCAACCATTAGCTGATCGTTACCAGGTGGTATAATTCCAACTTTAATCTCTCTGAATCCTTCATCTAAAACATTTCTAAAATCTCTGATATTAATCCTTTCATCACCAATTAAATCAACTATCTTATCAAAAAGCTCAATTACAGTTTTATATGTCTGTGAATACTCTTTATACAATGCAATGTCTCCTGCATTCTTAAAGTTTTCGCCATAAGCCGATAGCCTATCCTGCATTCCCTGAGATATTTGAAACTCATACAACGCCTTTATATAGTCAAAGGCTGTAGATTTCTTATCCTTAATAATCTTCCTCATAGGTTCTAATGAATCTACAACCGCCTGTCTCATTTCATTAATCATAGGCAATAATTCTATATTAAAATGTCTGTAACTTTTCTTCCATTCATTACTCCATCGCTTATGTCCACGTACTCCAAGGGAGATAACATAGTTTTCAAGAATATCAATATCAGTTTTTGAAAAATTGCTCATTCCACATCTAAGGTAAGTAAATATCGATTCATATGAATAATCTTTATCAACAATCTCCAGCACTGCTCTTAAAGCCTCTACAAAAGGATTGGAAATAATATTGTGCTTATGGTCAATAAAATATGGTACCGAAGCATCTGTCAGCGCCTTCTCCAACACCCTGTAGTATTCTTCCATATCACCTGTAACAATTGCAAAATCTCTGTACCTATACTGCTTTTCCCTCATAAGTCTAACAATCTCAGATATAGCATATTCCGCTTCACCTAATGGATTACTACATAAATGTACACTAATGTCAGACTGCTCTTTCATCGTAAGCTTTTTACCATATCTAAAGATATTGGCTTCCAGATGACGTAAAGCACCAGACTCATTAAATCTATATGAATCTTCATCATTCATAAGTATATTTTGTTCAATCTTAATATTTTGCTCATCTGCTAATCTTACAAGCCTGTTAACTGTGTCATTGCTAAGATAGAATAAATCATGATTCTTTGTACTACTTCTGTTTAAATATACCTTTGATGGCATAGTGACAGTAATTGTTACACGCTTAGCATGTTCAATTAAAAGTCCTAAAAGTTCATATTGAACAGGAGTAAATCCTGTAAACCCATCTAAATAGAACTCACTTTTAGAAACTAATCCTGATTCTTTAATAACTGAGCATAATAGAGTTAGAAGTTCCTCAGATGTAATATAGTTATCTGACATAAACTCTTCAAACTTATTATAAATGCTGCCCAAATCTTCCATCTTCAATGCTAACATCGGTTTATTCTCTAATTGTTTAGCCAGTTCCTTAATATCCTCTCCCTTAACTCCATACTGATACATCTCTGATAATGCAGACTTAATCTCCTGAGCAAAACCAGGTTTTTCCTTTTTATTTCCAAATAACTTTAGTTCTGAATTAATACTGTCAAGAACATGTCTAAGAAGAAGAGACTTTCCTGTATCATCAAGAACTACTCTCTCCTTTAGTCCAACTTCCTCAAATACCCTGTATGCAAGTCTCTGAAAGCTTAATATATCAATATTTAGGATACCATGATTAGGATGCATACTTACTATATCCTTTTGCGTCTGCATCGTAAACTGCTCTGGAACAATCACTATATAATTACTATCTGGATTCATAGATGAACGCTCAATCATTGTCTTATTCATCATATATGATTTGCCAGAACCAGAACCACCTATAACTAACTGTAAAGACATTCTTTCTCCATTCTATACATGCACAATAATATGTCCGTATTCTATAATTTATTTATTTAAAAAATTCAATATATCTTTATAAACCTCATGTCTGTCCGTCTCATTAAGAACCTCATGTCTGTCATTCTCATATAATTTAATGCTCACATCTGACATTCCTGATAAAACAAATTCATCATATGCTCTAAAAACACCTTTCCCATAATTACCAACGGGATCATCTTTTCCAGATACAAACAGCACTGGAAGATTCTTTGGTATCTTTTCTATATTTGACCTCTTTTGGTCATACTTAATAGTATTTAAAATCATTTTAACCCCATTAAGGGTAAACATAAAACCACATTCTGGTGTAATCATATAATCATCTAGTCTCTCTTTATCTTTGGTAATCCAATTAGAACCTCTTTTTTCTCCAAAACCATCATTATATTTTCCAAACATAAGCTTATCAATAAAGTCGCTCTTATATCTTTTACCTTTAAATACTGATATAACATTAACAGCCATAAGCCCTAAACAAAGAGTAACCGCGGGTTGTGAACCTGTTCCCATAATTATAGACTTATATAGTTCATTCCCATATATTGTAAGATATCTTCTGGCTAAAAACGAGCCCATACTATGCCCTAATAATATAATATTCTTATTCGGGAATAGCCTGCGCATGTATTCTGTAACCTGATGAAGGTCCCTAACCATCATTTCACTAGGATTCTCATCTGCAATATATCCCCAGTCTTCTTTACACACACTTCTTCCGTGTCCCAGATGTTCATTACCAACTACAACATATCCATTATCAGCTATAAAAGAGCCAAATTCATCATATCTGTCTATATGTTCAGCCATACCATGAGATATTTGAAGAATCCCTTTTATAGAATCATTATTAATATTCTCAGGCGACCATTGTCTTACAAATAAATTATTCTTTCCATCACATGACTTTATTCTAAATTCCGTTTTTACTGCCATAATAACCAATACCTTTCTTATTATATAATTCTGGTTACAGATATTTATCACCTACATACTACAATATTTACTATTGTATAATCTCCTATAAGATAAGAATAGTATACTACATTTTATGGAATATTTGTACTTGAACTATAATACAATTAATTAAGCAGGATTATTGTCATGCGGACGGAAAGGAGCAGGTGTGAGTAGTAAGCCAAGAATCATAGTCTTTCAACTAAAAGAACTGATATATACAGCTATTTTTGTAATATTGGGAATATTGCTCGTTCTTTTATTAATCTTTATGTTTCTTCCAAAGGGTTCTGAAGATGCTGACGCTGTAAAATATGTAGCTGGAACTTATACATCTTCAACTATTATTAACAGTATTCCTATGGAGGTTGCTGTAACTGTTGACTCTGACCACATTAATTCCATAGAACTTATTAATGTCAGCAGTGCAATAGAAACTATGTACCCTCTTATCTCACCTTCAATGGAGGATATAGAAAAACAGATCCTGGATTCACAGGACCTGTCTAATATACAATATAATGATGAAAATAAATTTACATATTCAGTCTTAATTAGTGCAATTAATTCCGCTTTGGATAAGGCAAATGCTGATTAATAATTACCTACAATTGGTTTTTTCTTGATTCTGCAAAGTAATAAGAAACCAAATACATTTATTATATCAGCAAAAATTATATACGCAAAATCAGGATAACCAGCTGTACTAAAAGGCTGAACCGCAAGCGCAACTGTAGATATTACATATGCAAGTGTATATAATATCGTAAATACTGAAGTTATCTTTACCATCATGGCTGCCAGTTTATCGGTGGCCAGTGGTAAGTAATTGAGTCCCATTGTAATAACCGATATCACAAGATATATTGCTCCTATTATTATTATTACCTTAAAAATATTAAGAAATAATGGAACATTTTGATTATGTTCTCCAGGATAATCATTCATACATACTCTAAAATAAAATAGCAGTAAAAATGAGCCTATGTATAGGATAATTCCCATTAAATATGATAATCCTGTGTATTTTCTATCGATTCTAGCTAATTTAAAACCTTCAGCACTCTTTGCGCCTCTTTTGCTTGTATCATAATATTTCATTCCTAAAATCTCAAATACTAATGAAAATGCATAACTAATCAGGTTTATAGCTCCTAAAGCAATTCCAGTACCAAATATAACCTTTGTATATGTAGTCATATCAGCCCTATATGTTGTAACCGTAGTTCCTACAATACAAGAAAGAAAAATTGCTGAAATAATAATTCCAATAATTGTTGTAACTTTCATGAGAGTAAATGCACCCTCGCCTTTTGAGAATACACCCATAAGTCCACTAATTAATGCCAGAATCAGGAAACATCCTCCTAATACAAATACAAGATAAAAACCATTAAGAAGTATATCTGAATACTCAGCATCCGCTGCTTCCTGCGCATCCGCAATATAAATTGCAAGTCCTACACATGCTGTTGTGAATAAGAAGCACATAAGATTTATTAATCCAGCGCATTTTCTATAATATGATCTAATTTTTTCTCTGTCCATTTTATTTTCCTTTTCTATTCTATATTATCAAGTTCTTGAAGCCATTCTCTAACTACAGCATCACTAGGCATTCTTAAATCCCCTCTCGGTGAAACTGCAACAGAACCTACTTTAGGTCCATCTGGAAGGCATGAACGTTTAAACTGTTGTGCAAAGAATCTTCTATAAAATGTTCTTAGCCACTTAAGTATTGTATCTTTGTCATATTGATTATTAAATGCATTCTCAGCTAGAAACATGACTTTCTTTGGTGTATATCCAAGCCTTAATGTATAATACAAGTAAAAATCATGTAATTCATAAGGTCCTACCAAATCCTCTGTTTTTTGTGAAATCTCTCCATTCTCTGGTGGCAAAAGTTCAGGACTTACTGGTGTATCAAGAACATCAATAAGAATCTCACTAAGTTTTGAATCATTACAACTAT
The DNA here is from genome assembly GCA_964572475.1 of uncultured Lachnospiraceae bacterium. GTDB lineage: Bacteria > Bacillota > Clostridia > Lachnospirales > Lachnospiraceae > CAZNEZ01. The sequence goes on along the minus strand of CAZNEZ010000049.1, from coordinate 2,286 downwards.
CCGAATAATATTTGACAAGATGTCTTACTAATGTCTTAGGCACTGAAGCATTAACGCCATACATTGACATATGATCTCCATTATATGTTGCCCATCCCAGTGCCAGTTCCGACATATCACCTGTTCCTATTACAAGACCTCCGTATTGATTAGCAAGGTTCATAAGAAGTAATGTCCTTATTCTGGCTTGAGCATTCTCATATGTTACATCTTGGATATTAACATCGTGTTCTATATCTTCAAAATGTAATAGTACTTCCTTAGATATGTTTATCTCTTTTAAAGTTGTTCCAAGTCTTCTAATAAGCTCGATAGCATTCGTATATGTCCTGTCCGTTGTTCCAAATCCTGGCATTGTAACAGTAATAATATCTTTTCTATCTAGAAAAAGACTGTCAAACGCCCTAACCGTAACCAGTAAAGCAAGTGTTGAATCCAAACCTCCTGATATTCCTATAACAGCACTTTTAGAGTTAGTATGTTTAAGTCTCTTTTTTAGTCCCATAGCCTGAATTGATAAAATCTCTTCACATCTTCTATTCCTATCAGATATATTTTGTGGAACAAATGGCATACTATCAATTTTTCTGGTTATCTTAATATTCTGTTTATATTTTTCATCTATTCTAAACTCTATTATTCTGTAACCCTCTGACGAAATTCGCCCAAATGTTGTCATCTTTCTGCGCTCGTTAACTATTCTATCAAGGTCAATATCAGCCATAACTGTCTGATTCATAAACCTCTCTGATTCATTAATAATATTGCCATTCTCGGCTATTATATTATGTCCTGCAAATACAAGGTCTGTCGAAGATTCTCCCTCTCCTGCATCGCTATATACATATCCGCAGACAAGTCTTGCAGCTTGTCCAGATACAAGTTCTCTTCTGTATAGACTTTTACCTGTTGTCTCATCGCTTGCCGAAAGGTTAGCAATCACTGTAGCTCCAGCCATTGCATGTGCTATACTAGGTGGATTAGGAACCCATAAGTCCTCGCAAATCTCAATACCTAAAATAAACTTATCTAAATTAATACCTTTAAATAAAATATTCATTCCGCATGGAACTATATCATTGCCTATTTTTATATCAATAGCTTCATAAAATCCCTCTGTAAAATGTCTTGCTTCGTAAAATTCTGAATAGTTAGGTAAATTCTTCTTTGGAACCATTCCCAGTATATGGCCTCTGTGTAATACTGCTGCCACATTATACAGCTTTCCTTCTATCTCAAACGGAAGTCCTATTACTGCCATTACTTCTCTAAATTCTGTATGTCTGGCTATGGCAATCAACTGTTTCTTCGCATTGTCTAACAATAAGCTCTGCCAGAACAAATCACTACATGTATATCCAGTAAGACATAATTCTGGAAATACTATAAGATCCACCTGATTATTATTTGCCTCATCTATGAGTTCGCATATCTTTGACGCATTATATTCACAGTCTGCGACCTTAATATCAGGGGTCGCAGCTGCAGTTTTAATAAATCCATAATTCATAAGGACACCGTACCTTTCGATTTCTATTTGGTAGTATAGCATAAATCTTTTCTATTATTCAATACATAACACAAAAAGTTCATCAACTCTCAGTATAGTTCAGAGTATTTATAGTGTCAAGAATACCGGCAGCGATAGCCTCAGCTGTCTTATCAAAATCATAGTCAAATTTTTCATTATCTATAGGATTATCTATAAAACCTGCTTCTACAAGTACAGCTGGCATTTTGGTTCTTTTAAGTACAACTAGATTAGGTCTTTCTATTACTCCTCTATCCTTCCAGCCAATATCACTTAATTCCTCATTTATGTTTCTAGCCAACAAAGCTTTAACTCCTGAGTCGTTATAAACCAATGTCTCTATTCCTGATGCTGTACCCGGAACAGGCATTGCATTCCTATGAATTGATACAAATAAATCTGCATTAGCTTCATTTCCCATAGTAGCTTTTTCAAATGGTGTATTATACACATCTGTAGTCCTTGTGTATTCAACATCTACTCCGTTATCCTGTAATATTTTACCAACCGCAAGTGCTAATGCCAATGCATCATCTTTTTCCTGTCTTCCTTCATATACTGCACCCGGATCACTTCCGCCATGCCCCGCATCTAATGCTACTGTATATTCCATAATATATTTATTCCTTTACTTTACTTCTTCTTACTATTATATGCCCTTACATATTAATGTTTCGTACAATGAATATTGTGTAACTTATATGTCATGATTATTGTGTAACTTATATATCCTGATTATATCATGATTATTTGCT
>CAZNEZ010000048.1:0-16106 GCA_964572475.1 uncultured Lachnospiraceae bacterium | reverse complement strand
TATAATACATAGATTTTAAAATATCAAATAAAAATTTCCTATTCAGCAAATTTTGTATTTTTCTTGATTATTGAGTCAATTACTTGTATAATATATATAATCATTGCTAAGCACTTAAAAGTGCAATGCAAGCAAACAAAACATTATATGTTGTTATGTAATTCTTCATTATATCAAGAGAGGTACCATATGGGCGAAGAAAAAAGAAGAAGTAGACGTATCGATGTCAATATGTCACTTCACATATCAGATTTATTCAAACAGGATAACGAGAAGATTAGTAATATTGATGCTCCTATCCATGTAACTAATATTTCAAGAAATGGTATTGGTTTTATCACTTCTGCCGAGCTTCTTTTAGGATACTATTTTAACTCTAAGATTTGTTTAGGTTCTAAAGAATCATCACTTTATACTGTTGTTAAGATAATTCGTTCAGTTAAAGATGGTTCAGATTACTACTATGGTTGCGAATTTGTTGGTCTCGCGCCAATTCTCAATTACATTTTTGATGAATTTGAGAATGAACACAACTAGCTTTTTCATATTTTTCATAATACCTTCATAATATTTTACTTATATACAAACGGCACCCAATCGGGTGCCATTTGTTTTTATTCCACTATTATAAAAGTTCTTTAAGAATTTTGTTAATTATTCCTGGATTAGCTTTGCCTTGTGTCTTCTTCATAGTTTGCCCAACTAGAAATCCTATGGCTTTATCCTTACCATTGTTATAATCTTCAACTGACTGTGGATTAGCTGCAATAACTTCCTCAATAATTGCTCTTAGTCCATCTTCGTCATTATCCATTTTAAGGCCTTTTTCTTCAACATACTTTTCAGGATCAATATTTTCTTTAAATATCTGTTCAAATACTTCTTTAGCAACCGAACCATTGATAACATTACCATCAATCATATCAATAAGCTTAGCAAGGTAAGCAGGAGAAAATGAAATATCATCAATATCCATTTCATTCTTCTTAAGTAAGCTCATAGTTTCAACCATTAACCAGTTACTAACCTTCTTAGGCTTCTTGCATATATCAACTGCTTCTTCAAATATATCAGCCAGTTTTTTAGAAGCTGTTATAATATTGGCATCATATTCTGGTATCTCATATTCTTTAGCATATCTTTCTCTTTTCTCATCCCTAAGTTCAGGCTGATGTGATTTAACCTCATTAAGCCATTCATCACTGATTACAATAGGAACAAGGTCTGGTTCTGGGAAGTATCTATAATCCTGTGCATCTTCTTTAGAACGCATAGCATATGAATACTCCTTGTTATCATCCCACCTTCTTGTTTCCTGAGTAATTGTATTCCCATCTTCTATAAGATCAATCTGACGTTCTCTCTCATTCTCAATAGCTCTTGCTATTGCTTTAAATGAGTTCAAATTCTTCATCTCAGTTCTTGTACCAAACTCCTCTGCTCCATATTCACGAACAGATAAGTTGACATCAGCTCTCATAGAGCCTTCATTAAGCTTACAATCAGAAGCTCCAAGGTATTGAATAATAAGTCTTAGCTTCTCCAAATATGAAATAACCTCTTCGCTTGAACGCATATCTGGCTCAGAAACTATCTCTATAAGAGGTACTCCTGAACGATTGTAATCCACCAAAGAACAGTCATCCCATTCATCATGAATTAACTTTCCTGCATCTTCTTCCATATGAATCTCATGTATTCTTATAGTTTTCTTACCAGATTCAGTTTCTATTTCTATACCACCATTACGGCAAATCGGTAGATAGAGTTGTGAAATCTGATAATTCTGAGGATTATCAGGATAAAAATAGTTCTTTCTATCGAATTTACAGTTTTGTGTTATCTCGCAATTAGTAGCAAGTCCTACTGCCATAGCTTTCTCTACAACTTGTTTATTTAGCACGGGAAGTGAACCTGGCATTCCTGTACAAACAGGGCATGTATGTGTATTGGGTGCTCCACCAAACTCTGTACTGCAGGCACAAAAAATCTTGGTCTTTGTAGCCAATTCAACGTGAACCTCAAGTCCAATGACTGTTTCATATTGTTTCATCTTATAATGCCTCCTAGTCTCTTTCCTTAGCAATCTGACATCTTGAATACTTTTTTGATTGTTCAAATGCATATGCTGCCTTGATAATATTATTCTCTTTGAAACAATCTCCTATAATCTGCATTCCAATTGGAAGTCCCTTAGAACTAACTCCACATGGTACTGAAATACCAGGAAGTCCTGCAAGATTAACTGATATCGTATAAATATCTCCCAAATACATCTTAATTGGGTCTGATAAACTGTCTCCGAGTTTAGGTGCTGTCTCTGGAGCTGCTGGTCCGATTATTACATCATATTTTGAAAATGCTTCGTCAAAAGCTTTCTTAATAAGCGCTTTTGTTCTAAGTGCCTTTAGATAATAAGCATCATAGTAACCACTACTAAGTACAAATGAGCCAAGCATAATTCTACGTTTTACTTCTGCTCCAAATCCTTCAGAGCGTGTCTTTTTATACATATTATGAAGTCCATCATATTCTTCTGTTCTATATCCGTATTTTACACCATCAAAACGTGCAAGATTAGAACTAGCTTCGGCTGAAGCTATAACATAATATGCTGGAATAGCATATTCTACAAGACTTAAATCAAATTCTTCTACAATAGCACCCTTAGCTTTCAAAACTTCTACAGCATTTAGAATAGACTCCTTAATCTCACTATCAAGTCCTTCTCCAAAGTAATCCTTAGGAATACCTATCTTAAGCCCCTTAACATCATCAACTAATGCTTTTGTAAATGCATAATCTTCTCTTTTAACAGAAGTACTGTCTTTAGGGTCGTATGAAGCTATAGTTTCAAGAATTGTAGCACAATCAGTAACGTCCTTAGCTACAGGTCCTATCTGATCAAGTGATGAGCCATAAGCAATAAGTCCATATCTTGATACGGTTCCATATGTTGGTTTAATGCCTGTTACTCCACAGAATGAACTAGGCTGTCTTATTGAGCCTCCTGTATCTGAACCTAATGCATATGAACATTCCTCTGCTGCTACTGCTGCACAAGAGCCACCCGATGATCCACCCGGAACATGATTATAATTCCAAGGATTCTTAGTTGGACCAAATGCTGAAGTCTCTGTAGTACTTCCCATTGCAAATTCATCCATATTAGTTTTACCAATAATAACCGCTCCAGACTTTTCCAGATTTAATACTGCCTCCGCTGTATAAATAGGCTTAAAATCACCTAATATTTTTGAGCTGCATGTAGTAAGTACGTTCTCGGTACACATATTATCCTTAATAGCAACTGGAACACCTGCTAAAGGTCCTGTTAGTTTACCTTCATCTATTAATTTTTGTACCTCTTCGGCTCTTTTAAGTGCAGATTCGGCACATACAGTAACATAACTATTAACATCCTTATCTACTGATTCTATCTGTTCAAGTGCTGCTTTTACCGCTTCAACTACAGACACCTCTTTATTCTTAATCTTTTTGCCTAATTCTACGGCAGTTAAACTCATTAAATTCATTGTGTAACCTCCTAATCTACTGTTTTAGGCACTTTGAAACTGCCATCTTTCATAGCTGGTGCATTTGTAAGAATCCTATCTCTATCATCGCTATTAGTTACAACATCTTCCCTAAATACATTCTTAACTGGAAACACATGAGACATTGGTTCAACTCCTGTTGTATCAAGCTCATTAAGTTTATCAATATAATCAAGCATACTTCCCATATCCTTTTTAGCCTGTTCTTTTTCTTCATCAGAAAGCTCTAGCTTAGCTAAAATTCCAACATATTCAATAGTCTCGTCACTAATAATATTTGCCATTCTAATTCTCCTATTTCTGCGTAATTTCCCATTCTTCAAAAAAGTGCTTCTTCTTAAATGTTCCACGTTGCTGCGTAATTTCCCATTCTTCAAAAAAATCCCTGGAATATTATCTATTCCGGGATGGGGCCTTTCCCACGGTATATCCATATTCATTATATAGGCTATTATTTTCATAATATATATAGGTTAAATAATACAATTATATATTTTGATTGTCAAGTGTGAATTTCTAAGGTAAAATATAGGTATATAAACGTAAAGAAGGAATTAATTTGACATATAAAAAAGTAAAAAAGTATATTTCATTATATTTAATAATCTGTCTTTCTTCAATATGCATATTTGGATGTAATAACGAAGATAATGAAGAAGTTGAAAGTTCTTACACTGTTCCTATAGTAGATAATTCAGACAGTTCTACGCTTGTCGCATACTATAGCTTCAACAATTCGTCAGAACTTTGTTCTGACACGTCTTCGCATGGCATTAATTCAGTTGGCTACAACTTAACATATGATAAAGACGGTATTTCTGGTGGTTGTGTTCTACTTAATGGAATTAACTCTTATATTGATTTAAACAAAGCTACTGTTAACTCCAGAACATTTACATTTGCCATATGGGCTAATTGTACTAGTGATGCAGAATGGCAGCGTCTACTATCTATTGGTGATTCTGAACACTCATTTTATATTACAACTAATACTAGTAATTCCGGTCCCATTGGCTGTAAGTTTAAAGCCAAATCTGATACTGAATATACGCTTAATATTACCGACAAAATGCCACTTAATACATGGACACATATTGCATTTACTTATGACAAAGGTGTTGGAAAGTTCTATATCAATGGTAAAATTATAGCTGTTGAAACCAATATTAAGTACAATATCAAATATTATTATAATGGAACATCGTATATTGGAAGAAGCCAATATACCCGCAATCCATATTTTAGTGGTAAAATAGATGAAGCATATTTTTTTAAAGCTGCACTGTCTTCAGATGATATTGCCAAAATATATAGCAATACTTATCTATGAAAATACTAACATAATACATAATTATTAAACTGAAATCATTAACTAATGCACAATACTTTTCCATAGGAGGAAAGTTCAATGAATATAGATTACGGAATTTTAACACATGTCAAAAATGCCTCAAATATATTTGAGGAGGGTGACAATCTTTTTGCCATTGCTTATATAAAAGATGGTTCTATTGTTCAAAAAAAATCTGGGAATTTTACTAACATTATCGCTGGCTCTATGATTGGTACTGATGACTTATTTTCTGAATATTACTCCTGTACATATACAGCTCAGACTGACTGCGATTTAATATATATAAAGGCTGCTACACCCTATGAATTAGCAGATTATCTAATTAATAACAACAAAGTCCATAGCGAACTGTTCCATTCTATTAATAAAATGCTTATATCACTTTCTAAATCGTATAAGGCACTTTATACAGATGTATTTAGGCTTCATAATTCCATTTACAGCTGCATAGAAAAATACCTTAAGCTATGTAGTAATTTGGGCGATGAAATTGACTATGTTCCTAAAGATATTATGAGCTTCGAGAATATTGATAATTATAACTTTAATATCCTAGAATTCTATGACGATTTTTGTGAAATTACTGGACTTGAGAAATTTATTCCTCCTAACTTTGAGGACTATACCAGACAAGCCCGACTCATTACTAATCTTTTTGAGAATCTTCAACTTCTTAAAGATTACCTTCATAACCTTACTGATGTTATATCTAGCACAAATGAAAACTGCCTGTTTAATGTTATTTCGGAATTTGCTGCCTGTATATCTGAACATAATCAGGATTCAACACCAGTAGTACGTCTTTTGTATTTAACGCAAGCTACAATTCAAACTATAGATAATAATATACATTCACTAACAGGTATTACATTGGATATTGATTATAATCGTATGAATCTGTTTATTGAGCTGGCATCCGCCGCTCTTCCTGCTGATGCTGTAAATAGCAGTCAGTATAATAATATCTCTCTTGAGTCTCCTGCTCCCGAAGAAGATACTCCTGCCATTTCTACCGAAGACATTATTCAAAAAATTAATGAGAACCCTCAGAAATGTTTGCCTTTTTTGCTTAATTATAGTGGACTTGGAACAGATTTCTGCTCGGATTTTATTAAAGCCATAATCAGCTTTAAATCTATGAAAGATAAGTATTCTAAAGAAACTGTTGATAATCTTTTGCGCAAAAATATTAATACATACTTCTTTGAACTATATGAAGCTGTTTTTTTTAAATATATTAATAGACATGATGACATTCTTATTGTTGAATTATTTTTGAATTATGGATTATTAGACGAAACTCTTATCACTAAAGAACAGTTTGAATACTTAATTAATATTACTCCATTTACTTCTGATGGCCCATGTAAAGTCTTTCTTATGAAAGATTGGCTGCTTCAGATTTATGAGGGTAAGGAACTTCCATCTAAGAATGAATTTGACCAGGATTATATAGATCATATCAGAATCCTTAAAAAGCAGGTAAATCTTACCAAAGAGGCTGAAATGCAACTTTTAAACGACGGTGTTAAAAAGGTTCATTATGAGATTGAAAATGTCCTGAAGTATAGTGACAGATTAGTTAATGGTAAAATAACCACATTTTACCCTATGTTATATTCTGATATATTTGACTTTTCAATAGAGCGCGCATTTATAGATGCTAATAATATTAATGAGTCTGTTGATAAGTTAAAAACTATTGATTATTCCATATTTTATCGTGAATCTATGTATAGTTCTCCACAGAATGGTATTAACAAAGAACTAATTCAAAGTGAGTATCTGCCTATTTTTATACTTTTTCCTACCGTTGGATGTAATGGAATTATGTGGCAGGAAACAACTGGTAAACGAAGTACATCTAATGCAAGATTCTTTTTACCATCAATGCTTAATACAGACTTAAATGCAATTATGATTAAATTATTTGCCCGCTTCCGCTGGGAACTTTGTAAAACGCTTCAGGGAACTTCATGGAATAACATAAGAGACCTTTCCCTAACTTCCGAATATTGTGATTATGTTCAGTTTTATCGCAAGAATCATGATCTTTCATCTGAAAAGAAAGAGCAATTAAAGTCTGAATTAAGTAAATGTCGTAATAACATTCGTGAGGTTTTTATTGCAGATTATATTACATGGATTATATATGAAGCTAGTGGAGCTGTAAGACTTAATAAAGTTGCGCGACAAATACTTGCTACTTATTGTCCCTTTGAAAAAAGTATACGAGAAAAGTTATCGAGTCATCCTATATTTGAAGATGCCATGAGAAAATATGAGAGAGAAAAACGTAAAAAGAATCATGAGATTATTTCAAGATACACTGCACTTGAGAAAAAGAATATAGAATTAACCCCAGAGTTATTAACCACTAGAGATTTTTATTCATTACTCTAGCAAGGTGATTCGTAATCCATATTGTGTTACTTTCATCAATCAATTATTATATGATACAAAAGAGACCACTAATCCAAAAAATAGTGGTCTCAATCTTTATAGTTCACCTTTATTACCTTATACCTCAAATCGTATTTTCTTATATTCCTTTACGATTTCAACTGCCTTTTCAAAGCTTAATTCTTCCGTATTAATACATAAATCATAATTTCTGGCATCATTCCATACATTGCCTGTATAGTACTGATAATATTGTGCTCTATGCCTATCCGTTCTAATTATGAACTGTTCAATCTCTTTTCTTGACATGTCAGACATACCTTCAACAATATCTACACAATGCTTTAAAGGAGCATATACAAATAACCTGATTACATTTTCACAGTCCTTTAATATATAGTCAGCACATCTGCCTACTACTACAAATGACTCTTTTTCAGCAAGTTCCTTTAATACCTTCGCCTGATAATTAAATAAATTATCGTTAGATACAAAATCGTCACTATCAGGTGCTATTATTTCACCTCTGTATACATTTTTAGCAATCTTAAATAATCTGGTTGATTTAAGTTTCTCATCGGCCTGAGCAAATAAAGCCTCGTTAATACCACTATCATCTGATGCCAGTCTTAGAATCTCTCTATCATAACAGTTAATTCCAAGTTCTTTAGCAAGCATTTTACCAATAGTTTTTCCTCCACTTCCATATCCTCTGGAAATGGTGATTACATAATTGTCCATATACCTTACCTCCTGTAAATCTATTTTACTGATATGCTCTATTCACCTAGATATGCTTTTTTTACAGAATCATCATTCATAAGTTCAGCGGCATCTCCAGCAAGAACAATTTTACCAGTCTCAAGAACATAAGCCCTGTCAGAGATTGATAATGCTTTCTTAGCATTCTGCTCAACAAGAAGAACTGTAGTTCCACTTGCACTAATTTCTTTAATAATATCAAATATCTCTGATACAAATATAGGTGAGAGTCCCATCGAAGGCTCATCCATAAGTATAATCTTAGGATTAGACATGAGTGCCCTACCCATCGCTAACATCTGCTGTTCACCACCACTTAATGTACCTGCCATCTGTGTTTTTCTTTCCTCTAATCTAGGAAATCTTTTATATACCTTATTCAGTGATTCTTCTATACCTGATTTATCTTTTCTGATATAAGCACCCATCTTTAGATTCTCAAGAACAGAAAGCTGTGCAAAGACTCTTCTTCCTTCCGGAACATGAGCCATTCCAAGAGATACAATTTTGTGTGGAGGCATCTTAGTAATATCCTGACCTTCAAACTCAATTCTACCTTCTTTTGCGTCCAATAGTCTTGTTACTGAATGAAGAATGGTTGTTTTACCAGCTCCATTTGCACCAATAAGTGAAATAACTTCACCTTGATTTACTTCAAAAGAAACTCCCTTAAGTGCCTGAATCATTCCGTAGTAAACTTGTAAATCTGTTACTTTTAACATAGACATGGTAGTTCCCTCCTATTCTCCTAAATATGCTGTAATTACTTCTTGATTATTTAATACTTCAGATGGTGTTCCATGTGTAAGTTCAGTACCAAAATTAAGTACTAAAAGCTTCTCACAAATACCAGCTACAAGTTTCATGTCATGTTCAATAAGAAGAATAGTAACATTATATTTCTTACGAATTATGCTGATTGTATCCATAAGTTCAGCTGTTTCATTAGGATTCATACCAGCCGCTGGTTCATCTAATAGTAAAAGTTTAGGATTTGTAGCTAAAGCTCTGGCTATCTCTAGTTTACGCTGCTTACCATATGGAAGATTACCAGCTAAAACCTGCGGATTCTTATCAAGATTAAATACTTTAAGAATCTCCATTGCTCTCTCATTCATCTCCCTTTCCTGTTTCCTATATCTAGGAAGTTTGAGAATTGCCTCAACTGTTGAATAATTAACTTGATTATTAAAACCCAGCTTAACATTATCAATAATAGACATATTAGTAAAAAGACGAATATTCTGGAATGTTCTGGCTATTCCTTTTTTATTGATTTCAATAGGTGAATGTCCGCTAAGTTTTTCACCATCTAATTCAAAATATCCCATTGTAGGCTTATATACACCTGTAAGCATATTAAATACTGTAGTTTTACCTGCACCATTAGGTCCAATAAGTCCAAAAAGCTCACCTTTTTCAATAGTCATATTAAGATTATCAACCGCCTTAAGTCCACCAAAGGAAATACTAAGATTCTTAACTTCAAGTAATGCCATATTAGATTTCCTCCTTTTCAGTTTTCTTAAATTTTAATTTCATCTTTAATCTATCTTTAAATGTAATAAATTTATCATTGTTGTTTAAAAGCATCATAACTATAAGAATAATCGCATACATAAGCATTCTATAAGCTTGAAGATCTCTTAAAAGTTCAGGTAATGCATAAAGAATAATTGCTGCCACAACTGAACCTCTAATGCTTCCAAGTCCACCAAGCACAACAAATACAAGAATTAAAATTGAAGTGTTATAATTAAATGTAGATGCGTCAAGAAGCTTAGAATGAGCAAATAAAGTTCCTGCTACACCAGCAAAGAATGATGATACAAAAAAAGCAAGTAACTTATATTTTGTAACATTTATTCCAATTGATTCAGCAGCAATTCTATTATCTCTTATAGCCTTAAATGCTCTTCCCTGTCTTGAATCTATAATACTATACATAACATAAAGTGTAATAAGAACAAGCACTACAGCAATTAGAACTGTCGCATTTCTAGGAATCTTACCAACTGGCATTGCACCATTTAATATCTGAACTCTAGATGCACTATCTATCTTAGATGCATCAATTGGATTTGCAAATGAGAAATGGAATCCATTTATATCCTTAGTTAAATAACAATTCTGAAGTATCTTATAAGTAATCTCACCAAATGCAAGTGTAACAATTGCAAGATAATCTCCTTTTAGTCTCAATACTGAAAAACCAATAAATAATCCAAACAAACCTGCTGCTACACCACCTACTATAAATGCAAGTGAAATTCTTAGCAAAGGTGAAGTTATAATATTAAGTGTCAGGTATGAGAAAAGTCCGCCTGCATATGCTCCAACGCACATAAACCCAGCATGTCCAAGACTTAGTTCACCCAGTATACCAACAATCAGATTAAGTGAAACTGCAAGAATAATGTAATAACATATAGGAATTAAAAGACCCTCTAAAAGGTTTCCATTTGCAAGTGCTCCTGTGTTAATAAGCAATGTTAATATACCAAAGAAAGCAATTACCATAATATACGTATTAAGACTCTGTTTTGTTGTAGCCTTAATACCTTTTAATCTTTTATTCATATCAGGCACCTACACTTTCTCATTAATCTTTTTGCCCATAATACCTGTAGGCTTTACGATTAACATAACAATTAATACTACAAATACAATAGCATCAGCTAACTGTGATGATATATAAGCTTTACTTAAATTCTCTATTATTCCTAATGCTATACCACCAATCATAGCTCCTGGAATACTTCCTATTCCTCCAAATACTGCTGCAATAAAGGCTTTAATACCTGGCATCTGTCCAGTATAAGCACTAATCTGTGGAAATGTTGAACACATAAGTATTCCTGCTACTGCTGCTAATGCTGAGCCAATTGCAAATACTATAGAAATCGTTTTATTAACATTGATTCCCATAAGCTGTGCTGCGCCTTTATCTTCGGATACGGCAAGCATTGCCATACCTTGTTTAGTTTTCTTTATAAATAATGTAAGTGCTATCATAATTACTGTTGTAACTATAATTGTAACTATTGTTTCACCCTGTATTGTAATACTTTCTGTAATCTTAATAGGTTTAATAGTTACTACTGAAGTAAAATTTTGCGCATTTGATCCGAAAATCAGTAAAGCCAGATTCTGAAGTAAATAACTTACTCCAATTGCTGTAATAAGTACTGATAATGAAGATGCTTTTCTTAAAGGTTTATAAGCAACCTTTTCAATAACTACACCTAAAACTGTACATACAATAATTCCAATTAAAATAGAAAGCCATATTGGCAGAGACATTGTCTGCGCTGCCGTAAACACTGCAAATCCGCCAACCATAATGATATCTCCATGTGCGAAATTAAGCATTTTAGCTATTCCATAAACCATTGTATATCCAAGTGCAATTAATGCATATATGCTTCCCAGACTTATTCCTGAGATTAAATAGGATATAAAACTGCTCATTCTATCCATCCTTTCTGCTACTGCATAATTTTCTATTCAATAAACTAATAATACCTCAGGCCAAACTTCTTGTTAAGCCTGAGGTAATAAGTTTCATTTTATCTAATTATAAAGCTTTGTAAGCTCCATTTTCGATTACCATAGCCTTTGGATCTTTTGTTGGTTCACCATCTGCTGTCCAAACCATTGTACCTGTAACACCCTTAACCTCGATCTGAGTCATTGCATCTTTAAGCTTATCACACAAATCAGAAACATTCATTGAAGCATCTTTGATTCCTGCTTTTTCCATAGCTGCCTTGATTGTATAAACTGCGTCATATGCATCTGCTGCAAACTGATTAGGTGTCTCGTTATACTTTGCTTTAAATGCTTTTGTAAATGTCTGTGTCTTCTCATCTGCTGCATCTGCTGCAAATGGTGTTAATAACATAACTCCTTCTGCAAGTTTAACATCATCACCTAACTGATCAATAATACCATCTAATCCATCACATCCGAAGAATTTAACCTTAATTCCTGCTTTGTCAGCCTGTGAAAGAATTAAAGCTGCCTGCTGATAGTAAATAGGTAAGAAAACAAGGTCTGCACCACTATCCTGAATCTTCTTTAACTGAACTGAGAAATCTGAATTTGTATCCTTTGTAAATGCCTGTGTTTCAACAATATTAAGTCCAAGACTATCTGATTCTGCCTTAAACTTCTCGTAAATACCTGATGAGTAAACATCTGAACTATCATAAATTATTGCAACTTTTTCTGCAACTTTATTCTTGTAAAGGTACTGTGCTGAAGCTAATCCTTGGTTAGGATCATTAAAACATACACGGAATGCATTGTCGTACTGTGTACAATCAACTGAAGAACCTGAAGGTGTAAGCTGGAACATATTGTCTGCATGTGTCATCTCTGAAACTGCAACACAACTTCCACTTGTTACTGAGCCAAGAATAATCTTTGCACCTTTATCTTTTAATGTGTTATAAGCATTAACAGCCTTTTCGTTGTTAAGCTCATCATCCTGGAAATTAAGTTCAAGCTTAATACCATTAACACCACCATCAGCATTAATCTCTGAAATAGCTAATTCTGCGCCATTTTTTACTGCCTGACCATATACTGCTGCTGATCCTGTTAAAGGTCCAATACCACCTAAAAGAATAGAATCTGAACTACTTCCACTTTCACTCTTAGCACATCCTGAAAACATTGATGTGGCTGTAACTACTGCGAGTCCTAAAGCCATAACTTTTTTTAATTTCATAAAAAATCCTCCTTGCCCTTCGGCATGCCATTATTGGCAAATTTGATATATTGTGCAGTCTACAGGATATTCCTGTCGGCATACTATCAGTTTTGCTCTTCAATCACCCTTCTGCTAGAAAAAAAGAGCGCTCGAAATACAATGTAATCGGAACGCCCTTGTTCGTTTTCATATTAGAAAGTGCTATACACTTTTTATAGGGCACTTTTCTCATATATAATACTATTATAGAATTTATTTGTCAACTTTTTTGAACACTAGAAATAAATTACAATTTTCATAGTTTCCAAGGTTGATTTTAAACTTTTAGATTTTTCTAATTCTCCATGTCTTGCTTTGATAATCTCCCCAAAATGCAACTGGCAATCCTATCTGCATCAGTTCATCTCCAGAAAACTTATCGCCTGTTTCCATTATCTGGTAAGTAGCATTTGAATCAAGAGCTGTAAACTTCATTCTGGAAACAGGTTCATTTATCAAACCTTTAATTCTAAAGTATGCCGCAAAGATGTCTTTACCATCTTCTGATATAAACATCCATGCTGTATTATTGCTTTCAAATGGACTTAATAATCTATACATTTCTCCTGATTGTATAAATGTCCTTAAATCCTTATACTGCTCAATTTGCTTCTTAACTTCTTCTTTTTCTTCATCTGTAAACTTCATAAGGTCAAGTTCGTAACCAAAATTACCGCTCATTGCAACGTCTCCACGCATTTTAAGAGATGTAATCCTGTTAGTCTGATGGCAAGGAACAGCTGATACATGTGAGCCCATTGAACTTATAGGATATACTATACTTGTTCCATACTGAATATATAACCTTTCAACAGCATCAGTATCATCACTAGTCCATGTCTGTGGCATATAGTAAAGCATACCAGGGTCAAATCGGCCACCTCCACCAGAACAGCTCTCAAATAATATATCTGGGTGAGTTGACACTATCTCTTCTAATACTCTGTACAATCCCAACATATATCTATGTGGCATTTCTTTCTGTCTGTCACTAGGAAGTCCTGCCGAACCGAGATTAGTCATATGCCTATTCATATCCCATTTGACATATCCTATTGAAGCCGAATCAAGCACACACGATATAGTCTCTATAATATAATCACATACATCTTTTCTACTAAGATCAAGTGTTAATTGGTTTCTACATTCTGTTCTTACTCGTCCCTGTGTATGAATACACCAGTCAGGATGGGCTCTATAAAGTTCACTATCTGGTGAAATCATCTCTGGTTCAAACCACAATCCAAATTTTAATCCAATATCATTTACCTTCTTTGAAAGGCTTTCTATACCGTCTGGTAATTTGTCTTTATTTACGAACCAATCACCTAGGGAGCTTCTATCGTCATTTCTCTTACCAAACCAACCATCATCCAATACAAGAAGTTCTATTCCTAGTGACTTAGCCTCTTTTGCCAATCCTAAAATCTTTTCTTCACTAAAATCAAAATATGTGGCTTCCCAATTATTTGCAAGAATTGGTCTGACTTCATCTCTGAATCTGCCCCTAACGAGTCTCTTCCTATATAATCTATGATAAATTCTAGACATTCCTCCAATACCTTTATCAGAATAAACCATGACTACCTCAGGTGTTGTAAACTCTTCATGTGGTTCAAGTTTCCATGAAAAGTCATAGTCATTGATACCCATATATACTCTGGAAGTAAGTAATTGATCCACTTCTGCACCACCCACAAAATTCCCACTGTATACAAAATTGATACCGTAAACATTTCCGTATTCTTCATTAGCACCTGTCTGTACCAGTGCAAAAAAAGGATTCTGCTGATGACTACTTGCCCCGCGTCTGCTCTCTATAGACTGATTGCCAGTTCTTAGTGGTGTTCTGTCAATATGTCTTTCTTTACCCCATCCACCAAATAAATGAAGGAAATCATATTCCTTATTATCCATATCTACAGATGCACTCATGATTTTGTCAATTACAATATTATCATTACTATTATTAATAATTTCAACATGTCTTGTAATGGCATCCATCTCTTCAAATACTGTATAGCTTAGTATTATATCAAATGCTTTTAAATTATCTGTAAGTTTTATCTGTAAAGTAGATGCCTCTGAATCACTTTCTGCATAAGTTGCTGGAAGTCCTTTAATTGGTGGTTTTCCTTTAATAATCTTGTAATCAGCATACTGAAGGTCTAAAACTCTGCTGCCATCTGCAAATGTCAGTTCAATCGCTGGTATTCTATAATCAGTTCCACAACCTGTAGGATATTCCTGTGCCAGACAATCCAATGAAAAACCTGGCTCTTTATTATCTTCTAAAGCTGAAAATCCTGCCCATCTAAGCTGTAACGCATTACTAATATTGATATTAGTAAGTTTTTTCCCCCAGTACACATGTGCAAGATACTTGTCTCTAACCAGTGCCATAACATAACTAGTATTCTTAGTCTGTAGGTTAAACATCTTCTGTTTCTCATCATACATAATTCCCATAGTCTATAATTCCTTTTCCATAAGCTACATGCTTATTCACTTATTAATACTTTTTCTATCTCTGCTACATACATCGTATGGTAATTACCATCTTTATACCATTGTTCATCAGCTGCTTTGTCAGTAAAACATTCTGATTTCATATCCTGGGCATACATTTTACGGCATATTAACGCCATATCAGCCTCTTCAAAATAAGGTACTTTACCGTCAAATACTGTTGTAAGCTTCATTTCTTCTATCTTATCCTCATCTCTTCCAGATGTACTTCCCATATAGCTAAGCATTTTTCTCATATCTTCAGGATAAATCGTAATTGAAAAGCCTTCATTATTATCTACAAATTCCTTAGTATATCTGGTTTCTCTAATAAAAGCATAAACAACGGGTTTACCCCACATAATTCCAACGCCGCCCCATGATGCTGTCATAGCATTTACCTTAGTACCATCTGCTGCTCCTATTAACATCCATTCTTTGCCTATCATCGTAAAGGGATTATTTGTAATATCTTCTGGTTTTATAACTTTAAATTCTTTCATAATATTTCTCCAATCTGTTATATATTAAGTATCTATAGATTAGCATAAAGCAGATTCATGTGCAATTAAATCAGTATGCCTTAATGTGAGAAAAAACATGGTAAAATGTGAGATACCCTATATTTCCTATTATAAAAGAAGCGCTTGTCGGCACAAGCGCTTGGAAGAATGCGAAGCATTCTTCTTAAATGTTTCACTCTACTGCGTAATTTCCTATAAAGTCAAAAAGAAGCGCTTGTCGGCACAAGCGCTTCTTTTACTTC
>CAZNEZ010000047.1:0-18274 GCA_964572475.1 uncultured Lachnospiraceae bacterium | reverse complement strand
CTCCTGCATTCTTTGAACTGCCTCAATCTGTTCCAGCATTTTCTCACCTCCTATATACTATTTTAAGATATTATGCTGGACTTTTTCTCGACCATTTTTGCTATTTAAAACTTAAGATTTTCTGCGTTCTACATTCAAATATACAAGTGGTAAATATACATTGTATTTCTCACTTTATGTATTTACTTATTGTTTCATCACTCCATATATGAACTTCTATATATCTTTCTGGCCCTAATTTGCCATCATCATTCCAATCCTGTGGCAAACCATACTTTTCTATAATTTTTAGTACTTCATTATATGTATAAAGCGATTTGCGATATTCCTTCCCAGCATTAATTTTCTCGCTGAATGTTGGCATTGAATCCCCATAAATGAAAGAAAGTGAATCAATATCAAATTCTTCAATTGGTATTTTTATAAAATCACTATTCTCATACCATGTACTTAACCAAGGACTGTGTTCAACTGTCATATAATATGGTACACTTCTTGTGATTACACCACCTTTTTTAATAAACTCAGGAGGTAATAGTTAAAAACGGTTAGTAATCATTTTAGCAATACTCTCAAATGAATCGCCCTTTTTCACTGTATAATTGTTAACTCCAATAAATCCTGCATAGTTATTCTTAATAAGATAATCATTAAATTCTTTAGCACTATTGACAACTCCAAGTGATTCAAGCAATGCAGAAACACTTTCAGAACCCATTCCCTTTACAATTGTAAATTTTACTGTCTCTCCAGAAACAATTGGTGCTTGAGTAGTAATCTGCTCTGTCGTAGTCTGTTGTGTTGTTATGACCTCAGTAGTAGTCTGTTCTGGTGTAGTCTCCGGAGTTGTATCCTTTTCTAATGTCGTATCTTCTGTTGTAGCAGAATTAGAATCATCCGTTGAAGAAGTATTACTATTCTCTGTTGTCCCAACCTTAGAGCTTGTACTATCTGCCTCTACCATTCCAAGCTGCTTTGCTTTAATTATTATCTGACTATCTGAATATTTCACAGAGTAAGCTATCACTAATACTAACGTAGTTACAAGGATTCCAGCTCCAAGACCACGTAAATAATACTTTAATTTCATCTTTGCCTCCATGCTATTTCTTTGAGTTATATAAATCAATCACCAATCTTACTTCACCAAGTCCAAGTCCAAGCTCTTTTGCAATCTCAATATTGTTATTTCCCTGATTGTGTAATTCCAGTATCTTCTGATTATTATTATTATCTTTTTGAGCCCCTGCAATAGTTGTTATTTTACTATCATTACTACCTGTAAGCCCTTTAATATTTTGCATTTGCTGCTCTTTTTCAGGTTCTCTAATAGATTCTGACTCAGTTTCTTCATCAGTAACTGTTTCTTCAGTAGTATTTTCAGACATCATAATATCTGCAACCTGTTCTTTTAACTGTTCTTGAACTTCTATTGCATTTTCTTGAATCTTAATATTATCTTCGCCCTTTAGTGGTTTAACTACTGTCTCAGAATTCATTCTCTTTATACTCTGTTTTAATGCTTCAATATCTTTAACGGTATCTTTAATTACCTCTTCTTTATCATTAAGCATATTATATAAAAACATTACTTCCTTATGATTCTTTTCAATATTTTCAATAACATTAGATGAATAATTACCAACTGCCATTATTTTCTCGGTAGTGATTTTATCAAGATTAGCCTCAGTTTTTTCAACCTTATCATCAATCTGTCTTTGTAATTCTGCCTCAAGTATCTTTGCAACTTCATCCTCAGACAATTTTGTAATATCGGCATCTGTATATATATCGCCTTCTTTATTATTTAGTTTTTCTCCTACCAGAAAGCTGGCTCCTATCAGTACTGCACCTATTAGCAGTAAACATATCTCTAATCCTGACATTTTTTATCCTCTTCTATATCTGCAATAGCAAATATTATATTTTTATATCAAAGCTGCCTCTATTTTTTATAACAACTTTTCCATCATTCTGTTCTTCTTTTTTTTTCTGCTGCTTCTTAGTATCAGAATATTCATTTGACCCTTTTTCTTTAGCATCAAATTTATTCTGCTTACTTTCAGCATTATCTTGTTTTGTAACCTGCTCGCTCTTGGCCTCTATTTCTTTGTGAAATTGTGTCTGAAAGTTTGACTGGTCAATTTGTCCTTTTGCATCTTCATTGTGTTTTATAGTCGTCATATCACTGCTTCTTTGAATAGTTCCCTGCATTTCGACTGGTCTAATCATAAATATGCACCAACTTTCTTATTTCTTTTAATATAACATACTATGTTCATAATATAATATATTAAAAAGTACCTGCTTTAATTTCGCCTTTAGACTTGATATATTGACAATGGGACAAGGAATCATTAACAATAATAAAATCTCCAGAAATAACAATTTTTGTTCCTGCAAGAATATCTCCATAAACTTTTATCTTAGCATTGGTATTATTTTCTAATTCCATTTTATAGTCATTATATTGTTCAGTAAGGGAATCAATTTCCTTGTTAATACCATCAAGATTATTCATTGCTGCATTCATAATAAGCGCATTTTCTTTTGTCAGATTACCTGATTCTCTCTTACGCTGTAATAATGATATTAACTGTTCAAGTTTAGTTTTTTCTGGTGCAAGCGACTCAATTTTATCAGATACCTCTTTTAATTTATCATGTATCGATGCGTCTACACCAACTTCAACAGTAGTAGTGGTACCCATTTGTGATCCTATACTTCTTGTCTCTATCAGATTACCTGCACAAACATGACCACCAATAATTGTTCCTTTTCTTCCCTGCACAACTATATCGCCTTTTGCAACAATTCTACTATGTAATATAGCATCTGTAGAAATAAATCCACCTGCCTGAGCAATGGTTGATTCAATAAATACTGAAATAATGTTTCCTCCAGCAACAAGTCTAGCTTTCATCATACCCTGAATTCCATGATGAATGACTATATTTCCTCCAGCAATAAGCGTAGCACCTTCAACTAAACCCATAACTTCAATATCTCCAGTTGCTTCCACTTTATATCCTGTTAAAACATTACCTCTTACGCATACATTTCCATCATATTTAATATCTCCAGTTGAAACGTCAACATTAGCTGGAACTTCAAATGTATTAGAAACAAAAACTTTTTCACCCTCTAATGTAACATGTCCATCTACCATTGATAATAGTAAAAGTCCATTTTCAGAAACCTCTATATTACGTCCATAATGAAAAGTAGCTCTATCTACCGCTTTTGGTCTTACTTCCTTGCCCATAATATCTGTTCCTGATATTCCTGGCACTTCAGGTGTTTTAATGGCAAGAATATCACCTTTTTTAATATGATTAATATTATCAAGCTGATGAAAATCAACAGTTCCATTCTCATTTACTTTAGGTTTAGAATTAGTCTCCAAATTAAAATTATATGTAATAAATGCATCTGTACCCTGTGTAACATCGGTTCCTTTTGCAATCATATAACCTGTACAATAATGTGGTTCTAATATATGATGTCTTATGATATCTTCATTAATTCCAAACACAATTCCCTTTGCTGCAAGGTCTTTTTTTATCTCTTCAGATGACATTTGATTTCCACCATTACTAGGTGAATAAAATCTTGCAATTGCAAACATTTTATTTGCTGCAATCTGTACTGACATTATCTCATCAACTTGATATGTTGACTTATCCATCAGCTTAACTTTTTGTGGTTCTAATCCTTCATAAGAAATAGCCCTATTAATATCTTTTAAACTATATTCCGCAATGTTGTTTTGGTTCAGATACTGCATAACTTCGTCTATCTTAAGCTTATCGCCACCCTCAACTGCAGGATAAACAATAATGCTAGTTTCCGATTCCTCAATTTGTAATTTAAAATATCCATTCTTTTTAGGCATTATATACCTTCTCCTTGTCTAATAAAACTTAACCCTGAAATACATAGCCAGCTTGACTGCCTAATTTAACTTTCATCTTTTGCAAAGCTTTGGTGTGAAGCTGTGAAACTCTAGATTCTGTCACTTCCAATACCTTACTTATCTCTTTTAACGTAAGTTCTTCATAATAATATAGTAATATTACTTTCTTCTCTTTTTCCGTTAATTCATCAAGTGACTCTGCCAAAAGTCTCTTAATCTCGTTCTTTTCTACCACTTCTTCTGGTCTCTCAAATGTTGATGCCTTTAGTGAATCTACACCCTTTTCACCACTAGCTTCCATAAATTCATCAAGTGAAACTATATTAGTAACATTTGTTTGTCCAATCCATGTTGTATATTCATCATCTGTAATCCCAATCTCAGACGCAATTTCTTCATCTGTTGCTGGTCTACCCTTGATACTTTCGACTTGAGCTACTGCTGCATCTATCTTTTTTTGTTTTTGTCTTAGTGATCTAGGAATCCAATCCATTTTCCTAATCTGATCTAAAATCGAACCTCTGATTCTTAGGCTTGCATATGTTTCAAACTTAATTCCTTTTGCATAGTCAAATTTGTCTATAGCATCGATTAAGCCAAACACACCATAGCCTACAAGATCATCATATTCAACATTATAACCAAGATACATGCTAAGTCTTCCTGCTACTATCTTAACTAAGGGGGCGTACTCAATTATTATCTTCTCTCTTATCGCTGGACTTTTCTGCTTAGAATATTCTTCCCAGAGTTTATTCTTGCCTGCTTCATCCATGATAATCACCTCCTAGTTCTATTTAGCTTTCCCAGATTCTTTAGCTGTTCCACCTTCTTTTGAGGTTTCATTAATATCCTCTTGTGAATTTTCATCTAAGGTTTCATTCAAAGTTTTTACTGGTCTTGGTGCTAAAATTTTATTCATAATAATCCTAATAATGATTCCCAGTATATAAAACACAACAATAACCGCTAATAGAAGCTTCATCATTGTAAGTGCATCATAATCATTAAGTATCGTTACTATACAGATTACAAATGCTGCAAATAATGTTGTAATTGCAGGAATATATTTTGTTTTCATATCCCAACCAACCTTTATATTTTTTTGTCTGGTTTTCCAACCGACTTAATTAATAAATCGCCAGTAGCTGCCTCAAAAACTATGGTTCTACCATAATTTAATCCACAGTCCTGTGCAATAATTGGTATCTTTAAATCATTAAGCTTCTGAATTGTTGCTTCGATATTTCTATCTCCAACTCTCATCATTTCATCATTACTTGCAAAAGAAAACATTTGCGCACCGCCTGCTATTTTAGCAATCAGGCGGCTCGCATTTGCTCCATTAACTGTCATTAATCTAACAAGTTCCTCTATTCCGGTATCTGCAAATTTTGCAAGATTAGCATTGTTTTTAATTTTAGTGCTGTCTGGAAGCATAATATGTACCATTCCACTTATTTTCGTTATAGGATCATATAGTGAAATTCCTACGCATGAGCCAAGTCCCAATGTTGTAAGTGAATCTGGTACCTTACACATCTTAAGATCAGCCATTCCAACCTTTAGTATCTCTCCCATTATTCTTAGCCTCTACAATCCTAAAGACTCCAGAATAACGTCATATGACTCTAGTTCTGGTACTAATACAAAATATCCATTGATATGTGTATCATCATCAAACTGTGTTTGAATAAGTAACACTTTATCGCCAATCTTACTAAATTCAATAGCTGGAATGCTAAGTATTGCTCCTACCATATCAATTTGAAGGCTAGGTACTGATGGTTGAATATTAAGTCTTGTAAGATCCGATAATGCTGAAAGATATGCTCCAGTTATAATATTGCCTATCTCATTAAGAGCAGACATCTCAATCTCTGAAAACTCTTCTGAATCACTATCTGTTCCCATTAAGTTATTAACCAATGCTCTGGCAGAATTCATCTCAAGCAGGAACATCATCATTCCTTTTACTTCACCTTCTAACAAGAGCAGTATTCCTACCATTATCGTCTCTTCTGAAGCTATTGTAGAAGCTATATCAGAAAATCCTAATAATTCAACCTTAGGAACCTTCATATCGATTTTAGCATTTATAAGTTTAGACAATGCTGTTGTAGCATTGCCTGCGCCTATATTTCCTAGCTCTTTTAGTACATCGTACTGTACCTGATCTAAACTATTCAAATTAATTCTTGTCATAATAGTTTACCGTCCCTTTCTCTTTTAAATAATTAACTTTCTGCAATAACACCTGCTACGTTTAAAAGAGAAATTAAACCGCTTTCGGTCTTGCCTACTGCGCTAATGAACTTACTATTATCTTCTTTACTGTTATGCTGTATTTTTTCTATATTCTGTTCTTCAAGAGTAACAACCTCTTTAACTGAATCAACAATTATTCCAATTGGTTCTCCTCTATCTGGTTTAAGAATTATTATTCTAGTCTTATCCACAAAATTATCTTCGTCTAAGCCAAATTTTCTTCTGATGCTCATTACAGGAATAATCTCGCCTCTAAGATTAATAACTCCATAGAAATATGATGGTGTTTTAGGAACTCTTGTAATCTTTTGCATTCTTACAATATTATCAACATGTTGAATTCCAATTCCATACTGTTCAATTCCTATGTTAACAACTATATATTGGTTTAAGCCAACTTCTTTATTCTCATCCATTTTGCTTCCTCCTCTATACCAATGCATTTGCATCAAGAATAAGTGCTACTTCACCATCACCAAGGATAGTTGCTCCACTTATAACCTTGCTGCTATTACTAATGTATTTGCCAAGTGATTTGATAACAATTTCCTGCTGTCCTATAAGTCTGTCAACTACAAGACCAGCTAATCTCTCACCTTTCTTAACAATAACTACTGTGATGCTCTCTACATCAGTATCCTGAGGTTTAATATCAAGTACATCATTAAGTCTGATAAGTGGAATTACTGTTCCTCTCAGATTAATTACTTCCTTAGACTGAACATATTTAATATCTTCAAGCATAATGTCTTCAATTGTCTGAATTGTTCCTAATGAAATCGCATACTTCTCATCACCTAATTCAACCATAAGTGCTTGAATAATAGCAAGAGTAAGTGGAAGTCTTATTGTAAAGCAACTGCCTTCGCCTAATTTTGTCTTAACTTCAATATCACCACCAAGGGCTTCTATTTTAGTTTTAACTACATCCAGTCCAACGCCTCTTCCTGAAACATCAGATACCACTTTAGCTGTTGAAAAGCTTGGTCTAAATAACAAATCAATAATATCTTTATCACTCATAGATTCAGCCTGTTCTGCTGTAATAGTACCTTTTTCAATGGCCTTATTGCGAACATTTTCAACGTCAATTCCATTACCATCATCTCTAACTTCAATAACAACATTATTGCCATCCTGATATGCATCAAGATTAATTGTTCCAACTGGATTCTTACCTCTTTGAGCTCTTAGCTCTGATGATTCGAGTCCATGGTCTGCTGAATTACGAAGTAAATGCATAAGTGGATCTCCAATTTCATCAATTACAGTTCTATCAAGTTCAGTATCTTCACCAGTAATACTAAGATCCATCCTCTTATCAAGCTTCTTTGCAAGATCTCTAATCATTCTTGGGAATTTATTAGTAACTGTTTCAATAGGCATCATTCTAACTTTCATAACTGATTCATGAAGGTTAGTTGTAACTCTTTCAAGATACTCAATCTGCTCATTAAAACTTTGAGATACTTCTCCTGTTGAATCACTACTTGCCGAAACAAGACTGTTCTTAGCAATAATAAGCTCACTAACAAGGTTCATTAGTACATCAAGTTTTTCAATGTCTACACGTACAGAACGATTAACAACTGGTTTTCCTGCTGCTTTATTCTGTCCAGCTGCTGGAGCCTGCTTTTTATCATTATCTGCAACCGCTGGTTTTGTGTTTTCTACCTCTGCTGGTGATGTTTCTTCCTGATTATTAGAATCTTCTTCTATTATCTCGGAATTAGCTTCATTATCTGCGTCGCTTACTTCTCTAATAATAACTTCTTTTATCTCTGATACATTCTCAACAACTTTGGAAACTTCATCCATAGGTTTAGAAGAAATTATGTATAAATCAAAATCAAATCCAAATTTTTCATCTTCTATATCCTGTGCAGAAGGTTCTGACTTAATAATCTCACCTTTTTCTTCTAATGCTTTGAATACTAAAAATGCTCTTGCTGCCTTAAGAATACAATTTTCATCAATAACAACTTTCATCTCATATACTTTAAGACCTTTTGCTAAAGCTTCTCTGATAGCATGTCTTTCAAAATCTGCAAGTACTATCTTAGTAACGCTTTGTTCATTATTAGCTGTTGGCATCTCTTGAGCAGTTGTCTCTACCTTTGCTGACTTTGATGAATCTGAATTAAGGAAATCATTGAGTTGATTGATAATTGGCTCATTATCCTCTGTTCCTTCATCTGCCGCCTGCTGAATGTTCTCAAGATATGACTCTAATGCATCAAGGCATTGGAAAAATACATCTACTAATACTGCTGTAACTTTAAGATTACCTGTTCTAATCTCTGAGAATACATTCTCCATAATATGAGTTAAATGCTGCATTCTCTTATAGCCCATTGTTCCAGCCATTCCCTTTAATGAATGTGCTGCTCTAAATATCTCGTTGATTGTATCCACATTCTCTGGCTCTTTTTCAAGAATCATAAGCTGTTCACTAAGACTTTGCAAATGTTCTTTTGTTTCATCAATAAAAATCTCTAAATATTGGCTAACGTCCATTGCTTAGCACCCCCACGTTCTTTAATATTGCTTCTGCAACTTTCTCTAATGGCTTAACTTCATCCACGAGTTTTGCTTCAGCTACTGATTTTGGCATTCCGTATACTACGCTTGTCGCTTCATCCTGTGCAATTACATATACATTATTCTTTTCAGATAATGTACCTATTCCAATTGTTCCATCTGCGCCCATACCTGTAAGCACTACACATGTTACCTCATCATATTCTGAACCAACAAGTGATTCATACATAATATTAGCACATGGCTTTAATCCATCCCTAGCTGGTTCATCTGTAATTTTAATACAAAAATTGGAAGAACCTGATCTTTTCTCGATTCTAAGCTGACATCCTCCTGGTGCGATATATGCATATCCTTTTTGAAGCATATCACCATCTTGAGCTTCCTTTACTCTGACTCTGCTAAGTTCATCAAGTCTTGCTGCTAGTGAATTGGTAAATCCCTTTGGCATATGCTGCACAATTACTATTGGTGCATCAATGTCTTCTGGTATAAGCGGGATTACACTTTGTAATGATTTAGGTCCTCCTGTTGAACATGCAAGCGCAATCAGTTTTTTCTTACCTATCTTGCTGCCTGTAAGTGACTTATGAGGCCCAAATAACTTAGGTTGTGGTCTCGTAGTAATACTCTGACGTCTTTCTGTCTGGCTTAATCTGCCAGTTTCACGACTATTCTTATCTGATTCTATAGTTTCATCTGAAACATCATAGACCAATTTAGTCGCAACGCATAATATACTTAATAACCTTTGTTTGAATCTATCGTTCTTGGCATCCAGATAGTTCTCTGGTTTTGTAACAAAATCAAAAGCTCCTCTTTCCATTGCAATAATAGTTTCTCTAGCACCTTCTTTTGCAAGTGTACTTACAACTATAACTGTAATGTTGATTTTATTCTTTTGTAACTGTTCAAGTAATTCTAAGCCATTCATCTTTGGCATATTTATGTCAAGAATAACTGCATCATACCTGAGACGGTTTTTAACAATTAAATCAAGAGCTTCCAAGCCATTTGTCGCCAAGTCCTCAACATCAAATCGATTATCTGATTTTATTATATCAGATATAAGTCTTCTCATGAGTGCAGAGTCATCAACAATCAGAATATTTTTCTTTTTTTCCATATTTAACCTCATTTCTGCGATAATCAACCTTTTTCTCTTTTTCTTTGCTTTCTTTCTTCTTCAAAAATATACTTAATTAGCTCTTCTCTGATACCGCCATCTATATTACAATATTTTGCTCGATGTTCAAACATATCTTCTCTATTTTTTGAAGCATCAGAAGTTACAAGCTGACACAATACGCAGTACTCCTTTTGCTTATCGTCATATGAAATATCCATAAACAGCAGAAGTATCTCTCCCGGTTTATGATGCTTTTTAGAAGTGAATCTAATGCCGCCACCACTTAAGTCAAGTGCTATGCCATCATTAAATTTATCATCCAGCTCACAAGAATATCTATTATTTTCATCTGAATAAAATTTAATCTCTTCCTCCTCTAATATCCTATACTTAATGTCCATAGTACAGCCAAGACGATAATATTGTCTTCTTTGATATTTTTGTAATTCTGATATTAACTCAACAACTAAAACAAATATGTTATTCTCTTTATATCTGTCCGTTATTACGATTCTGCATTGGTATAGACCTTTATCTGTATAGAAGCAGGCATCATATTTATCACTTACAGTAAGTGGAATAACTCTTCCACCTATAAGTGGCATTCCTATTCTGATTCTGTGTTCATCCACAACATCAAATACCTGACTGTAATATATTACATCTTCACCTAATATGGTTTTCCCATAGCTGCTCATCGTATTACTAACTTTTTTCAGCTCTATCTTGTTACCTAGCGTGACGATTTTCGAAAGCATAACTCATTCCTCCTTGAACTTATTTGTTAGCATTTCTAAACAGTTTTGCAAATATCTGTGCTAAACCTTTTTTACTCTTATCAACAGCTTCCTCATTATTAAGAAGTCTGTCTACTAGCTGTTCAATAGCTTTTGTTGCATGTGAATCTGGAAATGCAATTGAAATCGGCTGTTGTTGCATAACTGACTTTGAAATATTATTATCCATTGGAATTATTCCTAAAAACTCTAGTTTAATCTTTAAAAACTTGTCAACTACAAGACTAAGCTTATTATAAAGGTTTTTACCATCTTCGGTATTGCTTACTTTATTTGCAATTACCTTAATATTAGTCTTATCTCTATCAAAATCTGGATTAGCACTAAGAGCTTTAAGTAATGCATATGAATCCGTAATAGATGTTGGTTCTGGTGTAGTAATCAGTAGCACCTCTCCGCTTGTCAATACAAATTCTAAGACATTATCAGAGATTCCAGCTCCAGTATCTATAATAATAACATCGGCCATAGTCTCCAATTCTCTTAGCTTATAAATCAAATATGATACCTGATCTCTTCCCATATTACTAAGACCTGTAATTCCCGAACCTCCAGAAATGAATCCAATGTCCATAGGTCCATTTACAATAATATCTTTTAAATCTTTTCCTCTATATATCATATCGGCAAGATTATACTTAGGAATAGCTCCAAACATTACTTCTATATTAGCTAATCCAAAATCTGCATCAAATATAATAACCTTTTTACCTTGCTTTCTAAACTGCATAGCTAAATTAATTGAAACACTTGATTTACCTACGCCGCCTTTACCGCTAGTCACCGTAATAACTCTGGCAAGTTTTATGGATTGAGAAGGGACATCTACTTGATTCTGCTTTTTAATTATGCTTCTTAATTTTTCTGCCTGGTCCATACTATTCCTCCTATTCTCCACCGCCAAGAAGGTTTCTGGCAATCATCTGTGCATCAATTGTGCTGATATCGTCTGGAACCGTCTGTCCGCTGGTTATGTAGGATAACTGCATCCCAGTTTTTAGTTTCATATTCAAAATGCTTCCTAAGCAGCTAGTTTCATCTAATTTTGTAAAAATAATCCCATAATCCTTCACCTCGCCAAATGCATCAGCAATGCGGATAAGATCTTTATACTTGGTTGCAACACTCAAAACCAGATAAATCTGCTTGCTTACCTTTTCATCGTCAATCTCACAATCCCTTATAAGATGAATCATTTCATGACATTGCTCATTATTCTTATGTGAGCGTCCTGCTGTATCAACAAGTACAATATCGTAACCCTCAAACATTTTTATAGCATTATTAAGCTCCTCTATTGTATAAATTACCTGTAGAGGAACATCTAAAATATTAGCATATGTTCTAAGCTGCTCAACTGCAGCAATTCTATATGTATCTGAAGTAATCATAGCTACGCGGGCTTTTTTTTCAAGTTTGTAGTAAGATGCCAATTTTGCAATAGTCGTTGTCTTGCCTACACCTGTTGGTCCTATGAAAAATACCAGTTTAGTCTTCTTTTCTTCTAATTCAATGAGTCTTGGTGTTCCAAGTTTAAGTACTATCTTCTGATAAATGCCTGATAAAAGGCTGTCGACATTTGCTTCTTTTTTTAGTGCGGCTTCAACTTCGCCTATAATCTCATTTGCATATTTTTCATCAACCTCATTATCTAAAAGTTGACTATAAATAAGCTGTAAAAATGTAAAATTAATACTCTTAGGTTTTTCTTCTTTTTCATCTTCATTAACTGTCTTTTTTTCAACTGAATGCATTTGATTTTCAAGCATACTCTGAAGATTATTAAGTTTTTCCTCAATAGCTGTAGTCTTCTTTTCTTCCTGAATATTATTTTCCAGATTCATCTTTTGTACAGTTGTATCAATCTGCTTAACAGGAATCTTATCTGTTGGCTGCCTCTCTTCAAGTGCTGCCGTAACCTCTACTATATCCTTCTTAAAGAGTTTTGCTAGTCCTCTATGCTTGATGGTCTTTATATTAAGAACAACAGCACTGCTTCCCATTTCTTCTTTAGCCATCATAATAGCGTCTGTTTCATTATTTGCCTGAAATTTCTTAATGATCATCTTAAATTGTCACCATCCCAACTGATTGTAATTCTACATTTGATTCAATCTCATTATACGAAACAACAATTAAATCTTTGTAATAATCCTGTGTTAATCGTTTAAAATACATTCTCACAATAGGAGAGGTGATAACAATAGCAGCTTTTCCCATATTCTCAAGCTTTTTAATTTCATCTCCTACTGATTTGACAATCTTTTGCGACTTTTCAGGTTCAAGAGTAAGGTATGCACCTTGCTCTGTTTGCTTCACAGAAGCCATAATCTCCTGTTCTGCCTTTGGATCCAGCGTAACTACACTAGTTGCTTCATTTGCTGGAAAATATTTATTAGAAATAGCCCTTTTGAGGCTCTGTCTAGCATATTCCGTTAATACATCTGTGTCCCTTGTCGTAGCTGCATGATCTGCAAGACTTTCAAGTATTGTAAGCAAATCTCTGATAGAAATTCCTTCTGCCAAAAGATTCTGCAATACCTTTTGAATCTCTCCAATGCCTAACATCTTAGGTACAAGTTCATCAACAAGCGTTGTATTTGATTCTTTAATATTGTTGATAAGATTTTGAACATCCTGTCTGGTAAGAAGCTCAGCAATGTGAGTTCTAATTACCTCTGTTAAATGAGTTGCTATAATAGAAGGTGGATCAACAACCGTATAGCCAAATGACTCTGCCTTCTCTCTCTGACTCTCAGTAATCCAGATAGCTGGCAGATGGAATGAAGGTTCAAAGGTTGGAATACCAGTAATTTCTTCTTCTACAATTCCTGGATTCATCGCCATATAATGATCAAATAAAATCTCGCCTTCACTAACCTGAATATCTTTAATTTTAATTATATATTGATTTGGATTAAGCTGAATGTTATCTCTAAGTCTGATAATAGGAACAACTGTACCAAGTTCAAGCGCAATCTGTCTTCTAATCATAACAACTCTATCCAAAAGATCTCCACCCTGATTAACATCAGCCAGTGGAATTATGCCATATCCAAATTCAAGTTTAACAGGATCAACCTGCAATAATGAAACTACATTTTCAGGCTTGCGAATCTCCTCAGCCTCATTCTCCGCTGTTTCTGCCTCTTCTTCAATACCTTCAATGCCCTCTTTTCCTTTTATCTGTCTTGCAAAGTAGACACAGGCAATTCCCATTGGTACAAATACATAAATAGGAAGTGGAGTAACTACTCCAAGGAAAATCATAGCTCCTCCAACCGCATACAATACCTTTGCCATTGAAAATAGCTGTGCAAATATCATATCGCCCATATCTGTATTCTTAGAAGCCTTTGTTACAAGAATACCTGTTGATAACGATATTAAAAGTGAAGGAATCTGGCTAACCAGACCATCACCAATTGTTAATATTGTATATTTATTAAGTGCAGCTGTAATCTCCAATCCTTGATTTATAACACCCATTGCAATACCACCAATGATATTTACAAATGTAATAATCAGACCTGCTGTGGCGTCTCCTTTTACATACTTAACAGCACCATCCATAGAACCAAAGAAAGCCGATTCTTCTTGAAGTTTTTCTCTCTTTTCTCTAGCCTGCTGATCCGTTATAGCACCAGTATTAAGGTCCGCATCAATAGCCATCTGCTTACCAGGCATAGCATCAAGTGTAAATCTCGCTGTTACCTCAGCAACACGCTCAGAACCTTTATTGATAACCATAAACTGTACTAATATTAAAATAATAAATACAATGACACCAATAATAAGATTATCCTGTCCAACGAACTCACCAAATGTCTCAACAACCACACCAGGATCACCTGTTCCAAGAATCAACTTAGTAGAAGATACATTTAATGAAATTCTAAATATTGTTGTCATAAGAAGAAGTGTTGGAAATGAAGCCATCTCCAATGCCTCTTTAGAGAATATTGCATTAAACAGTATAGTCAGTGAAATGGCAATATTCAGTGCAAGCAACACATCAAGTAAAGCATTAGGAATAGGAATAATGAGGAATACAATTGCTGCTAATATATATAGGCCTACACCCAGGTCTGTCTTTTTCATTAAGCCCTACTCCTTTCTTGAGATTAATCGCTCTTATTTTTTTAGGTTATATACAAATGCAAGTACTTCAGCAACTGCTTGATATAATTCTTGTGGTATCTCGCCGCCTATATCAACACTTTGATATAAAGCTCTTGCTAATGGCTTGTTTTCATAGATTTCAATTTTATTTTCTCTGGCCACTTCTTTAATTTTTTGTGCCAGATAATCCTCACCTTTTGCAATTACAATTGGAGCTTTTGCAATATCTAAATCATATTTTATTGCTACTGCAAAATGTGTAGGGTTAGTAATTACTACGTCTGCTTGTGGTAACTGCTGCATCATCCTTCTTTGGGATACCTGCTGCATCTTTCTCCTGATTTTATTCTTAACCTGAGGATCTCCTTCAGCATTCTTAAATTCATCTTTTACTTCCTGTTTTGTCATCTTCATATCTTCTTTAAATTTACGTTTTTGAAATACAAAATCTATAAATCCAATAATAAGATATATTGCTGATATCTGTATGCCTAAATCTAATACTATTTCTCCAATAATTTCAATTGCGCTAATCAAAGAAACTTCATATAGATTAAATAGCATGTTTACTTTGTCTGAAAGTGTATTCCATATAGAAATCAGACATATAACGACAATTGCCATTGATTTAAGCAGATTCATAACTGATTGCTTAGAAAATATATTTTTAAATCCTTTAAGTGGATTTAACTTACTTAGTTTAGGTTTTAATGGTTTCGTAGTAGGTTGCCACTTTACTTGAACTATTTCACCAATAAACGATACAAATACTGCTACTGCAAATATCGGTGCTAAAATCAACAATACTTGTAATAAATTATCATTAATTAGAGCTACTGCCGAATTAACTGTGACTTCATTAGTCCTAGAAAACATTTCCATCTTGCCATAATTAGTGGTAAACCTATTTATCAAGCCTTCACCTAGTGTTCCAATTGTAAATTTAATTGCAACAAACATAACAAGTAAAAAGACTGCACTTACAAGTTCTTTGCTCTTAGCTACCTGTCCATCTTTTCTGGCATCATCTAGCTTCTTAGGCGTAGCAGCTTCAGTTTTTTCGCCACCTGGTCCATCTTTAGCGAATAACTGTAGGTTATATCTTAAAATGGTTATATTCTCCATGTCAGAACATACCTCTCATCATTCCTATTACCATATCTTTCATCTTTTCAAATATAAAGCTGGCCATAGAAGGTAATAATGTAACTGTAAAAAACAATACTATCAATCCCAGCAACACTTTCAACTGTATGCCTATTGAAAACATATGCATCTGAGGTGCTATCTTAGTTAAAATACCAAGAACACAATTGAGCAAAAGCATCGCTGCAAATACCGGAAGTACTATTCTAAAGCCAATAATGAAATAGTCTGAAACAAATCCAAGTACAGTTGTGTACATAGTTGCTCCGATTTTCATTCCCCCTAAAGGTATTAGCTTGAAAGAATCCACCATTGCGCCAAGAAGCCATAAATGCATATTAGAGGTAATCATTAACATAGCCAATAATGTTGAATAGAATGTACCACTAATACTGACTTGTGATTTGGTCAATGGGTCAAAACTTGTTGCCATAGCCAGTCCAATATCCGTATCTATTAATCTGCCTGAGAATAAAATAATGGTATTGCATATGTATGCTGAAAAACCAATTAGCAAACCTGCAACACCCTCTTTTAACACCATAGCTGCGTAATCCCAGATAGTCGAATATTCCACTGTATGCGTTGGCATTATTGAGTATATAAGATATGATACTACAAGAGCCAAACCTAATTTGATTCTTTGTGGAGTGTTAGAATGTCCAAAAAATGGAGCTATATAAATGAATGATGTCATTCTAACAACAATCAGTAAGAAATATTCCAGATTCTGTTGTGTAAATGTAACATCCATCATGTTATGTAGTCTCCAAAGCTACCCCAAAGTTGTTCCATAAATGAAACAGTCGTATTGAGAATATATGAACCAAATATCATTAGTGCCAAAAATATGGCAATAATCTTAGGGACAAATGTAAGTGTTTGTTCCTGAATAGACGTAACTGTCTGAAAAATACTAATTACCAGACCTACAATAAGCGATACTAAAAGTATTGGTGCCACTGTTATAATTATGGTCCATAAAGTGTCACTGGCAATATTTAAAACTGCTTCCTGATCCAACAAAATCACCTGTGCCTTTCTATTGGACAAACGTCTTCATTAAGTTAATAATTATCAAATTCCATCCATCTGCTAAAACAAACAGCAAAATCTTAAACGGCATTGATATTGTTGTTGGTGGCAACATCATCATACCCATAGACATGAGAACCGAAGCCACAACCATATCTATGATAATAAATGGAATATATATCAGAAATCCTATCCAAAATGCTATTCTTAATTCACCAAGAATAAAGCTTGGAATAAGAACTGATGTTGGTATATCATCTTCTGACTCAACACTTTCAATTCCAGCTATCTCACACATTGCATTAACATCTTTTTCATCTACCTGTTTTAACATAAATGTTCTAACAGGCGCCATACCCTTATCTAATGCTTCTTCCTGTGTTATCTCATTATTCATAAGAGGCTTTACTGCATCTGTATAAACCTGATTAAAAACGGGTGACATTATAAAAAATGTTAAAAACAACGATAAACCAATCAATATCTGATTAGGTGGAGCTGTCTGCGTATTAAGAGCCGATCTTGTAAAATGAAGTACAATAAGTATTCTTGTAAATGAAGTTAGCATTATAAGAATAGATGGACATAACGCCAAAATCGTAAGAACTATTACAATCTGTAATGCACTTGTCAGTCCCCCATCTTCACCTGTTGTAGAAATATTAATTCCAAACAAATTATTTTCCGAATCAGTTGAAGCTGTTGTATCTGTTTCGCCAACTGTGGTTGCATTTGCTCTCACAGAGGTGATTAGTGAAATACTAAAAACCAGAATAATTAAGCATATTACTTTTATTAATCTTTTGTTTTTTCTACTAATGCTCATTATTATCGTCCTTACGTTTTGTATTCTTTATGTCTTTCATTCTATTAAGAATCTGGCTAAAACTATCATTTGCTGTTGACGTAGCTGGTTGGCATATCTCTATCTCATCTTCATCAACCTCTGAAATAAGGCTAATATTATCTTTAGATACAGCAACAGCATAATAACGTTTACCTATTCTAACAATATCAATCATCTTGTTGTTCGATATTCGTCTTGCCTCAATTACTTCAATATTTCCTTTTCCCATCTGTGTTCGTTGGAAACTGGCTATCCATTTGGTTGTAAAATATGTAAGGGCAAGAACGAATATAAATATCACTAATACCGATATGAACTTAACAAATCCGCCAATATCTAATGCTAAAATTCCCATTTTATCAGCCTACTGCTTTTTTTACTGCTTCAATAACTCTATCTGACTGAAATGGTTTAACAATAAAGTCTTTTGCTCCTGACTGAATTGATTCAATAACCATTGCCTGCTGTCCCAT
>CAZNEZ010000046.1:0-18378 GCA_964572475.1 uncultured Lachnospiraceae bacterium | reverse complement strand
TATTCATCATATCTTGTGAACTGTTAGCATGTCCTGTACTAAGAGAGCCGTCATGCCCTGTGTTCATAGCTTGTAACATATCTAAGGCCTCTTTACCCCTGACTTCACCAACGATTATTCTTGTTGGTCTCATTCTAAGAGCCGAACGAATTAAATCCCTTATAGTAATCTGATTACTTCCTTCTATATTGGCCTGTCTAGCCTCAAGCTTAACCAAATTCTCTATATTCTCAATTCTTAATTCTGCTGAATCTTCAATTGTTATAATCCTATCCTCTTTTGGAATGTAGTTAGATAGTATATTTAAAAATGTCGTCTTTCCAGAGCTTGTACCCCCACTTATAAAAATGTTATATCTTGCATTAACAAGTTTGTTTAAAAATTCCGCCGCTTCCTTTGTTACGGATTCTGATACTATCAAATCATCCATAGTTAACTGCTTCTTAGGAAATCTTCTAATAGTCAATATTGGACCATTAATTGCTATAGGATCTAGAACAATATTTACTCTTGAACCATCCTTAAGTCTTGCATCAACTATTGGTGAAGCTTCATTAACTCTTCTGTTTACGCCAGAAACCATTTGTTGAATAATATCCATAAGCTTTTCCTTAGAAGAAAACTGTGCATTATATCTGGTAATAACTCCATCTCTTTCAATAAAAATATCTTTATATCCATTAACCATAATCTCTGTTATATCCTCTTGTGATAGAATCTCATCTAATACATCAAAACCTCTTATTGAATTATATATTTCATTACTAAGCTTAATTTTCTCATTTACTGACATATATATCTTTTTGCTCTCGCTACCTACTATATCTCTTATAATAGATAATAGTTCCATATCCTCTACTTCTCTACTTATATCAATTCTATCTAATACCATCTCTCTAAAAGTTAATACGTTGTCTATCATTATATATCTGCTTTTCCTTCCATAGTATCGCCATTCAGTAATAGTGACCTTATATAATCTCCAAGCCCACCAAATAAAAGCCTGTCATAATACCTTTCATCTCCTGCATCTTCCAACATAGGAACCGTGACTTTTTGAATTATATCTGCTATATCTGCCTTACCTAGCAATATCATTCTGTTAAAAAACTCACTGACTTTTTGCACGGATATATAATCATCTAACACTGGCATATACACAATATCACAGAACTCTAGTAATGTAGGATATTCCTTAATCAGAGAAGATATATCTAATATAATACTGTTATATTCCAGCTCTTCCATAATGCACTGAATTACACCAATCACAATATCCGCATCTATACATTGAATATCTGTAGAAAATGTTACTGGCGGAATGTAGTCTATACCCTTGAATTTATGTATTGCCGTCCTAATTCTATTAACCGCCTGCGCCCTATCTGCAATATAATAGTATAATATCTCAGATAAATTTGTATCACTCTGTAAACAATCTATCTTCCCAAGAACTGCAATATCCTCAAAATTCAAATATAATACTTGTCCCTGTGTACCCAAAACCTGTGCCAGTGTTATTGCAAATGAAGTCTTTCCGCATCTTTTTACTGGTGAATAAACTCCTATTATCTTAGTCTTTTTGTTGCTCGCTGATACATGATAGATGTTATTCTTACCATCCTCTGATTTATTCAATGATTCCATGAATACTTTTTCCAATTCTGATAGTACATAATCTGCCTTACTATATCTAAAAACAGTTGAATACTCTAATATCTGCCTATTGTCTTCTGATATAATAACTATTCCAATAGAACTTAACTCCCTAATTATATCCATGGCTTTTTCATCTCTTATAATATCTTCAGACATAACTAATAAACAATTACTGTTTTTCTTTACAAAATCTCCTAAGCTGTTAAGTTCTGTAAATACTACAATATTATAATTACTAGTCCGATATGTAGTCTTGCCAATAGAATAATCCGCTAGATTCTTTGCATATTCTACGTTGGTATCATATAAAATAATACTTCCTTTAATACATCCGTGTCTTACATTAATACTACTTCCTAC
Organism: uncultured Lachnospiraceae bacterium; assembly: GCA_964572475.1. Classification (GTDB taxonomy): domain Bacteria; phylum Bacillota; class Clostridia; order Lachnospirales; family Lachnospiraceae; genus CAZNEZ01. The sequence continues at coordinate 16,359 of CAZNEZ010000046.1, read as the reverse complement.
CTTTACCTCTTCTTTATTCCCTGCCATGTAACCCTTCCCTTCTGTGGCAGTAAAAACAATATTATTTTTACTGTTAAAACCGCTATTATCTGTACTTCTAAAATTATAATTATTTACTTCTTTGTTTTATGTCTCATATTATATATCATATGTGATATATTGTAAATACCTAAATTACATTTTTATGGAAATATTTGAATACATTTCTAATAATAACCAAAACTAAAGAAAAGCAGAGATGTCTTAGACACTTCTGCTTCTCAAAATATATTATTATGAAAGGAATCTTCTATATGAAAACCAAAAAAAATCCTAACGAAGAATTAATTACCGAACTATTAAAGACACAATCAGAACTTGCAACTGTATATTCAGTATTTGAAAATGTTATTGATCCAGATCTTATAGATTGCTGTATTTATCAGCTTAATGCCATCCAAATGAGATATCGTTTTCTTCTGAACCAGATTCGTGATGAAAATCGCAACCTTGCAGTTACACATAAAGAAATAATTATTCCTCCAACACCAGTTGAATTAGTTGCCATATCCAGCGATACCCAGCTTTCAACAACTACCAGCTTAGATGATGAGCTATCTTGTAACGAACTCGTTTAAGCTGTTTCTTCCATATGTAAGACCTGCATATACAATTTCGCCATTATTCATTGCTGAACCGGACTTATCTTGTTGTGCTACTTGATTGAATGCATCTTTAAGTTTATTAAGCATTCTTATATCAGCATCAATCTCAGATGAGTCCTTTTTAGCGATAGCCCTACTAAATGATTTTGTCATAAACATATATATGCTCATTAACTGATTGGATAATTCATAGTGAAAATCCAGACTTGATGAGAGATTATTAAGAACCTGTCTTGCCTTTTTTACATTAAATATAAATTCTTCTATTTTTTCTGTCCTATAACTGATTTTTGCTGTTTCCAAATAGTTAATAATTATCTCATATGTAATACCAATTAGCTCACTTTTTGAAGAAGCTACTACTCTTGCCTGAAATACCTTTAATTCGTCATTAGTCATTTATTTATCCTCCTACTGTAATAACTGCAATACTTTTTCAGGCATCTGATTAGCTTGTGTAACCATAGATATTCCTGCCTGTGCAAGTACGTTATATGATGTATAGTTTGTCATTTCTTCCGCCATATCAACATCTTCAATTCTTGACAATGCCGAAGTAACATTTTCTGTTGTAACATCTATACTGCTTGTTGCATATTCCAAACGGTTCTGATATGCACCAAGACTTGACCTGCTTGAAGAAACCTGCTGAATAGCCTTATCTATTGTGGCAATTGCTGCTGTACAACCTGCCGAAGTAGAAAACTTAAGTTTATCAATTCCAAGACTTTTACTTGTAATCTCATCAATACTGATTTCAAGTGTTTGACCTTCATTTGCTCCAAGCTGAATAGTCATTGTACCTATATTAAGAACATTATCAATAGTATCAACTGGACCTCCTGCATTGGCAACCAGATTAGAATCAAACTGAACAGTTAACTCAAAGCCATCTCTATCTTTTACGGTTACTTTATCTCCTGACGAAGACATTGTAGCTGTATTATTAAAACCAATTCTCTGTGAACCTGATGTTGTAAATTCCGCTTCAATATCCGTTCCTGCCTTAGTAACCGATGAACCTATTCCTAATACGCCTGCAAGTGCATCATCACATTCAATATTAATCTTAGACTGTGAACCATATTCATCCTGCTCAAAACTTAAACTGCTTCCTGCCGTAAATGTATCTGTAGAGCTTGTTACCTTTATTCCAGTAGCATCTCCCGCCTTAGATATCTTTTTGTATACTTCATCAAGACTTTCCCCTGCTTTAGCTTCAACAGTAACACCATTTATTTTTACTTTACCTGCTGTAGCATCAGTAATTATTCCTGTTGATGCATAAGAACCAGAATAAGTAGCCTTAGTTGCATCTGCTTTAATTGTAATTCCATAAGCATCTGCTGGAACACTATCAGATATTCTAGTACTTGTTACTCCCGCTATATCGCCATAAGATCTCCTTTTTAGAGAACCATCAAGCAATGGGGTATTATTAAACTCTGTATCTGTTGATATTCTATCTATTTCTTCTTGTAATGCCTGAACTTCAATCTCAATATTCTCTCTATCTTGGTCAGTATATGTATCATTTGCACCCTGAACTGCAAGTTCTCTCATTCTTTGTAACATAGACTGCACTTCCTGAAGTCCACCTTCAGCAGTCTGAACAACAGAGACACCATCTGATGCATTTTGGCTCGCTCTCTCAAGTCCTTTAATCTGTATATTCATCTTATGTGAAACTGCCATACCTACTGTATCATCTGATGCTTTATTAAGCTTTTTACCAGATGTTAGTCTCTCCAGAGAATTCTGAAGCTTTGATTCTGATCTCTGTAATTGGAAATTGGCTGTCAGTGCTGATATATTTGTGTTAATTCTCATATGATTCCTCTTTTCTGTGCATTAGCACAAACTTGCTGATTATACTTTGTTATTATGTACTATATTTCGGATGATTTCTTAGTTTACATTACCTCAAATCTGATTATTTGTATTTGAAGTTCTGGATATTGCTCTTACAAATGTCTTCGCTATATAAAATAAAGTTTTGTTTTCCACATTACCACTTGCATCTGTGCTGTTTTTCCACATATTAGCATTAATACTTTCACTAACTGCCACCTGTATGGAACTATTACCTATATTAATAGACAAATTCTCTGTATCTCTTAACATTTCCTGCATCATATCTGCTGCCTTATTAAGCTTATCAACCGCATTACTATTATTAGTAATAATAATTCCAGACATTCCATTTGGAGTTAACGTGAACTCACTTCTTACATTGCCAAGCTCTTCCGTCTGAATTACAGCACTTACATTTCCCGACTTTTCACTGCTCTCCTTGATAGTTAAATGAATCTGAGTATATTCACCATCCATTTCAATTGGAATCTGATATGAATTATTATTTGAGGCATTTGCCATAAATGTAATAACTTTATTCATTTGGCGTAAAAGTTTAACCTCTGTCTTATAATCTGCGGAATCTGTAATTGTAGAATTCAGTGTATTTAAGGCTTCTTCTATATCCTCGCTGCTATCCATGCTGTCCGCTATATTATCCATTGCTTTTTTTACTTTATCTTTTTTCTCATCGGCAACTACATTTAATGCTTCCTTAAATATATTTCCGCCACTTGTAGTCATATACTGTGCAATAACAATGTTATTTACTGATGTTCTGTTTCCAGACTCTAGAACCAGATTGATTGCATCTTCGCTTATATTTCTAAGATTTTCAGCAAATGTTTCCGAGTCCTCATTTAACATATCTTCTGAATATCTTATGTCTGATATACTTTTAAATTTATCAAACGCCAAAAGCTGTTTATCAAGGCTTTTTTCGTCAGTAACCAGATTAGTAAGAAGTCCAAAATCATCGTCAATATTAACATCCAGACCACTTGCCTTTTTAGTTTTTAATTCATTTGCAATATCTCTTAATGTTATTGATTCACTATAATTATTCTGCATTGTGCTAAGTGCTGCTCCAAGTACAGAAGAATCGTTTTTCTGAATCATATTAAACAGCCTGTAAATGCCTACATATGCATCTCTTTCATCCTCTGGAATATCTTTCTGATTTTGAAGTTTCCATAAAAATGTACTGAATTTTTCATTATAGTCCGGCTCTATTTCTTCATTAATTTTATCAAGCTCTGTGTTTAAATCCGATATATTAGTATTTAGTGGATCAATTCCATTTGAAATAAGATATGCTGTCGTCTTTGGAGTCATTTTCTGTATTAACTTATCAAAGTCTTCATTTATATTTTCTACACTGCTAATACTCTCCTGTGTAATCTCCATACTGTTGTATGCCAGTATTTTAGCTGCTTTTCTAGTAGCATCATTAACTTCTACTCCAGCTAACTGAAGTACTGAGTCAATATTAGAAAATGCTTTTTTTATTGAGTCTCCAAGATCGCTTCTTACTTCTGTTCCCAGTGTTTCGTAAGAAATGCTTGCTATATCCAAACGAGATTTAAGACCTGCACCTACTATACTAACGCTTTCAACAGTAAACTCTACCTTACCAGCACTAACCATTCCAGATATCAGATTTGGAGTACTTTTAAGTTGTTCCATTGCCTGCATAGTAGTCTTAAGAAAATCATTATCTGCAATAGAAGGTGTATATCCTTTTTTAGAAACTGCTGAAAAAAATGAGGAATAATAGTCGTTCTCCATGTCCCTTAACTCATCGGCCATAACAGTAAGCGCTTCTGTTTCAATGCTAATTCCCAATTTAAGCATTTTTGCACCCGACTGTTTTGTCATCATTACCGTAAGTTCAATAACAGCTCGCTTAGCCTGTATATACTTAATATCACTGAAATCTAATTGTTTATTTACTGTCTCTTTAGTAGAATTTGTTTTAGTTTCATCTTCCTGCTGCTTTTTTAGATTATATATATTTACCGTTTTATCTTCAGCTACAATAGTTGCAATATTCTCATCTGTTGCATTATTAATTACTTCTATAGCAGAATCAACCCGACTTAAATTCAGACTATCAGGATTTAGAGAAGCATCTGTCGCTCTGATTCCATATGACATAGCATGGACTATTGAATCAATTATATTTACATCACTCATAACACCTGCTTCACTTATGCTTCCTGAAGCCTTTAAAATATTATTAACATTTAACATATTATCTGCTGTTAGTGGAATTCCCTCTTCCAACATCCATCTGGCAGTGTTAAGTGTATTCTCCTCTACCTCTAATCCTGCTTTTTCTATAATACTCTCCGCCTGAGTCTTAACATTTTCCCATTCACTATCAGTTAATCCAAGACTTTGCACCTCACTTCGTTCTGTGCTTCCACTAAACGCAGCCGTGTATATATTTTGAATCGTTGGCTTCATACCATTTTTAGCAAGATATGACGTCATTCCCTTTGTTATCTGACCACTTTCTTTAGCCATATTAAAGGCCTTTAATACAGAATTAACATTTTCATCATTATCTGGAAGGTTATAACTTGATAATGTTTTTTTTATATTGGCGCTTATATTTCCCTCTCCATATACAGCTTCTATCTTTCCTGAATCTATTCTATCTCCAGTAACCTTATAATTGTCACAATATGTTGCAAGCTCAATCTGGATTCTATCATATACAGATACAAAGTCTTCTACATCATCATCTGGTGTTATACCTAACTCTTTTGCTTTATCAAATCCTTCTGGTGTTACACTATCCGATAACTGCTCAATATCATTCATAAGCTGCTGTTCAATATTCATACTCTTAACGCTGCTTTTACTATTCATATTATCTGAACCTGCAAAAAGCTCTTCATTATAATTATAATCTGCATCTCTTGTATTTGTAGACTCAGAATAAAGTGCTGCTTTTGATACTTTTTCTGTGTTTTCTGCTCCTGCAACTTCACTTGTCTTTTTGGTTGCTAAAAAAGAGGCATCACAAAATAAACCTGTATCTGCCTCTTCTTTTTTATTGCTATTTAAAAATAAATCATTTGTATTTATATTCATATATGCCACACCTTTTCCAGTTAACTTGTATTTACTATATGGCATATATCGGAGATATCGCTTCATTCCATTAGATTTACTTTAAATTTTACTATTACCTTATCACATCTAATCTATTCTAATATCAATATTTTGGATTCATATGGTCGAAGACTAAATGCTAATTTATATTCTAATCCATCACATTCTTGACTAGTACTACGGTATATGACATTCTTAGGCATCTCTTTTTGCTTAAGTTCTGCACTTTCTAAGTCGTCTTCCTCATTTATATTAGAATATGAACTTAGTAATTCCCTGTATTTACCGGATTCTGGGACACCTACCGAATAATCTTCTCTTTCAACTGGCGTAAAATTACAGATAAATATTACACAGCCTTTATAAGTGTCAGGTTCCTTTCTAATAAAGCTAAAAATGCTTCTATCTGCATCATTGCAATTAATCCATTCAAAACTTCTTGAATCCGTATCATATGCAGATAGCACCTTATATTTTTTATAAAGTTTAAGTAATTTTTGACTATATTCTTTTAATTCAAGGTGAAGAGGTTCTTCTAGTCTATACCACTCAATCTCCTTATCCTCTGACCATTCACTTAGCTGTCCAAATTCCTGGCCCATAAACAATAATTTAGCCCCAGGATGTCCAATCATAAAGCTATATACCGTTCTAAGATTAGCAAATTTATCTATCGGATATCCCGGCATCTTTGTAAGCATTGAACATTTAAGATGAACAACCTCATCATGGGATAATACTAGAACAAAATTCTCACTAAATGCATATGTAAGACTAAATGTAATCTTACTATGAGCGCCTTTTTTAAATAATGGATCAAGCTTTACATATTCAAGGAAATCATTCATCCAACCCATATTCCACTTGTATTCAAAGCCAAGTCCACCTCTTTTAGCATCAGCCGTTACACCTCCCCAGGCTGTTGACTCTTCCGCTATTAAAAATGCTCTTTTATTGCGTTGCTTCATTATACTATTAATATGTCTAAAAAATTCAACAGCATCAAGATTCTTATTCTCACCATATTCATTAGGAATCCATTGTCCAGCTTCTCTTCCATAATCAAGATATAGCATAGATGCAACAGCATCAACGCGTAAAGCATCAATATGATATTTTTCAACCCAGTATAGAGCATTGGCAATAAGATAATTAGATACTTCATTCTTAGCATAATTAAACACCTTAGTTCCCCACTGTGGATGTTCTCCCATTCTTGGGTCAGGATATTCATATAATGGTGTTCCATCAAACATAGCAAGTCCATGTTCATCTTTTGGAAAATGCGCTGGTACCCAGTCAAGAATTACTCCAATATCGTTCTTATGCATATAATCTACAAAATACATAAAATCTTTAGGTCCACCATATCTCGAAGTAGGTGCATAATAACCAGTAACCTGATATCCCCATGAACCATCAAAAGGATGTTCTGCTATACCCATTAACTCTATATGTGTATATCCCATATCCTTAACATACTTTGCTAGTTCTTCAGCCATTCTTCTATAATCATAAAATCCATCAATATTATTATTATAGTCCTTTTTCCATGAACCAATATGAACTTCATAAATTGACATCGGTACGCTAGTGTGTACCTCTGCATCCTTTTTATTAATCCATTCATCATCATTCCATTCAAATCCATTAATCTCCGCTACTTTTGACGCAGTACCAGGCCTTACTTCACTATGAAATGCAAAAGGATCGGCCTTATAGTGAATATTACCACTTCTATCCTCAATGGCATACTTATACATATCCCATTGTTTCACGTCAGGAACAAAGGCCTCCCAGATTCCAGATGTGCCTAAGATATTCATTGGGTTGGAACATCGGTCCCAACCATTAAATTCTCCTACTACACTTACCTGCTCTGCATTCGGCGCCCAGACTGCAAAGTATACTCCTGTAACTTTGTTGATAGTCTTAATATGCGCACCCAGTTTCTCGTATATCTCATAATGAGAACCTTGTCCAAAAACGTATCTGTCTGCATCAGTAATAATATTCATATAAGCCCGACCCTCTTTCTGTAGTACTTTCCTACCTTACTTAAGGTATTTACACCTTAAACACTTTAGAACTATCTACGATTAAAGTTGATTAAACATCCCTTTAAGATAATCTCTCTTTCATCATCTGTAAGCTCACCTAACTTAAGATTAAATTCTTTTAGCCCATCCTCTTTTACAACAAATGCTTTAACATCAGTTAACTTATCCTGAACCGCCTTAACAACATCTGGAATAAATATATAATCATCCTTAGTAAAAGGTAATTCTTCATGATTCAAATCAAGTAAGAATGGTAACATTCCCCAATTGATAAGGTTAGAACGATATCTCTTAGTAGCATATTCATGTGCTATATTAGCCCATCCTCCAAGTACTTTCTGGCAAGAAGCTGCCTGTTCTCTGGCTGAACCATCACCTGGCTTAACTGCATATATTGTACTTCCTACTCCTGTATTACTAATATCAGTCTTAGGAAAATCTTTTTTTACTATTGATAATATATTTGCAAAATCAGCAAAATTAGCTTCTGAATATGTTCCATCTTCTCTTGCTGCTTCAACTTTCTGAATCTCTTTAGCCTTTCCTACATATTCAGGATCTTTTCTTGAAAGAGTAAATTCTGCAAGACCTAAAGGATTAGAACGATATGAAGATGTCTCACCTGATGGAATAAGTTCATCTGTTGTAGTAACAGGGTCATGAATCTCTGAAACAACTTTTAAAATCATATTGTCTGTAAGGGCACACATTGCTGGCCAATCCTTGATATTAGGTCCAAATTTAATCTCAACTGTAGGATCAGCAACTCCTTTACTATCAAATACCCTATTCTCATAGATTGTCTTATCAAAGAAATATTTTGGATTAGTATATTCAACATCTATATCTGTTGCTGATGTAAGATATCCCTTATTAGCTGATGTTGCTGCAATTGAACGAGCATCCATAAGTGCAACTGATGAAATCTGACCGTTCTGAAGCTTAGAACCCTCTCTATTAGGGAAGTTTCTAGTTGAATGTCTAATACTAAATGCATTATTAGAAGGTGTATCTCCTGCACCAAAGCATGGTCCACAGAATGCTGTCTTCATAATTGCACCTGTCTCCATAAGCTTAGCTGCACAGCCATTCTTTACAAGCTCCATATAGATTGGAGTACTTGCTGGATATACACTAAGTGTAAATTCATCTGAACCAATACTTCTGCCATTAAGTATATCAGCGGCAGCGCAAATGTTTTCAAATCCACCACCTGCACAACCAGCGATAATACCCTGATCTACATATAATTTACCATTCTTAACTTTATCTTTAAGCTTGAAATCAACCTTGCCATCAAGACTAACAAGTGCTTTTTTCTCACAATCATCAAGAATATCCATAAGATTAGCATTAAGTTCTTCTATTGTATATGTGTTACTTGGATGGAAAGGCATAGCTATCATTGGCTTAATCTTGTCAAGCTCAACATAAATCATTCCACCATAATAAGTAACTTCTCCAGGATTTAGTTCGCTATAGTCTGCGCTTCTTCCATGGATATCGTAAAATTCCTTAATCTTATCATCTGTTTTCCATATTGAAGATAGACATGTTGTCTCTGTTGTCATAACATCAACACCAATTCTAAAATCAGCGCTTAAGTTTGATACTCCAGGTCCAACAAATTCCATTACTTTATTGTTAACATAACCATTGGCAAATACTGCACCTATAATTGCAAGAGCAACGTCCTGTGGTCCAACGCCCTTAACTGGAGTACCTGTCATATAAACGCCGATAACTCCTGGCATATTGATATCGTATGTCTGCTCAAGAAGCTGTTTAACGAGTTCAGGTCCACCCTCACCCATTGCCATAGTTCCAAGCGCACCATAACGAGTATGACTATCTGAACCAAGAATCATCTTGCCACCACCTGCAAGCATCTCTCTTGCAAATTGATGAATTACTGCCTGATGAGGTGGTACATACATTCCACCATACTTCTTAGCACATGTAAGTCCAAACATATGGTCATCTTCATTGATTGTTCCACCAACTGCACAAAGACTGTTATGACAGTTTGTTAACACATATGGAACTGGAAATTTTTCAAGTCCTGAAGCTCTGGCTGTCTGAATAATTCCAACAAATGTAATATCATGTGATGTTAATTTATCAAATTTAATCTTAAGCTTTGACATATTATCTGAAGTATTGTGCTTCTTTAAAATGCTATATGCTATTGTATTCTTAGCTGCTTCTTCTTTTGAAACTGCCTGTCCACATTTATTCTGAAGTGCTGCTGCAGCTTCTCCATTATCTTCTACTACGTCGGTTCCATTTATTAAAAATGCACCGGTATTGCTTAACTTAATCATTAAGGTTCCTCCTAAAAATATAGATAAAATCACTATTATTATACATTTTTACCTTTAATATATCAACCTTTACTTTCATTTAATCTTTTGTTATCATTAATTAGGCTTAAAAAGCACTAATGATATTATTGGAGGATATTTATGGATATTAACAATATTACACCGAAACAGATTCGCAATATTGTTCTTGCAGTACTTGCCCTAATTATAGTTTTAGCCATAGGTTTTAATTGTACTTATCAGGTTAAAGAACAAGAACAGGCTGTACTCCTTACTCTAGGCAAAGCACAGACAGTCTCTCAATCAGGACTACACTTTAAGATTCCATTTATTCAAAAAGTTGAAAAAGTTGATACTACTATTAAAGGTTTTACCATTGGTTACGATTCTGATACCAATAATACTGTTGAAGATGAAGCTCTCATGATTACTTCCGACTACAACTTTGTAAATGTTGATTTCTTTGTTGAATACAAGGTTTCAGATCCTATTCTTGCTGTATATGCTTCTGAAAATCCCGTTGAGATTCTTAAAAATATGGCTCAAGGCTGTATAAGAACTGTTATCGGAAGCAGCCTTGTGGATAACGTTCTTACTACTGGTAAAAGTGAAATACAAGCCAATATTAAAGAAATGCTTACTTCTATGCTAGAAAAGAATAATATTGGTATCTATCTTGTGAATATAACTATGCAAGATGCTGAGCCTCCTACACAGGAAGTTATGGAAGCATTTAAAGCAGTTGAAACTGCTAAGCAGGGTAAAGAAACCGCTCTTAATAATGCTAACAAATACAAAAACGAAAAAACACCAGCTGCCGAAGCTCAAGTTGACAAGATTCTTCAAGAGGCTGAAGCTACCAAACAAGATAGAATTAACGAGGCTACAGGTCAGGTTGCTAGATTTAATAAAATGTACCAAGAATACGTTAAATATCCTGAAGTAACTAAACAGCGTATGTTCTACGAAGCTATGGAAGATTTACTTCCTTCTTTAAAGGTTATTATTGATAGTGGAAATGGAACTGTGCAAAAATTTCTTCCACTTGATTCTTTTACAACTTTAAATAATACAGAAACTGAAACTACAACTAAGGAGGGTGAATAATATGAAAAAGAAAATAATTGGTTACTCTGTGGCTGCAATTTTTGTAGTTGCTATAGTACTTGGTCTTGCTTCAGTTGTAGTAACATACAATGATGAATATAAGCTTGTTCGAGCATTTGGAAAAGTAGACAGAGTAATAACTGAACCCGGGCTTTCTTTTAAAATTCCATTTGTAGAAGAAACAGATACAATACCTAACAAAATTCTTATTTATGACCTTGCTAAATCTGATGTAATTACAATGGATAAAAAAACTATGGTTACAGATACTTACGTATTATGGAAGATTAATGATCCTCTTCTTTTTGCTCAGTCTTTGTCATCTTCTGTAACTAATGCAGAAAGTAGAATTAATACTGCTGTTTACAATTCCATGAAAACCGTATTTGGTAGCATGTCTCAAGCAGATGTTATCAGCGCAAGAGATGGTCTTTTAAGTCAAAAGATAAGCGAAAATATTGGTGAAAACATGGATCAATATGGTATTTCTCTTGTTAGTATTGAAACTAAACAACTGGATCTTCCTAATGATAACAAGGCTGCTGTATATGAGCGTATGATTTCTGAAAGAGAACAGATGGCTGCATCTTATACCGCTGAGGGTAACTCTAATTCCCAAATTATTAAGAATACCACTGACAAAGACATCTCCATCATGCTTTCTGAGGCAAATGCTAAGGCCGCATCCATCGTTGCTGAAGGAGAAGCTGAATACATGCGAGTTTTATCTGAGGCATATGCCGATACACAAAGAAGTAGCTTTTATACATTTGTAAGAGCACTTGATGCTGCCAAAGTCTCACTTACTGGTGATAATAAAACATTAATTCTTCCGTCTACATCACCTATTGCCCAGATTTTTTTAGGTAACTAAAAACGCTCATTACTATAGAAAGGGATTTTATTATGGAAAAAATCGCAAGTTTTACTATTAATCATTTAAAATTGTTACCAGGCATATATGTTTCAAGAAAAGACCATATTGGTTCAGAAATAGTTACTACTTTTGATATACGTATGACCAGACCTAATTTTGAACCAGTTATGAATACTGCTGAAGTTCATACTTTTGAACACCTTGCCGCAACATTTCTAAGAAACCACAAAGATTATGCTGATAAAACCGTTTACTTTGGACCTATGGGATGCAGAACTGGATTTTATTTAATTCTTTCTGGAGACTATGAATCAAAGGATATTGTTCCTCTTATGAAAGAAATGTATACATTTATAAGTACATTTTCTGGCGAAGTTCCTGGAGCTTCTGCACATGATTGTGGCAATTATCTGGATATGAATCTTGGAATGACAAACTATATTGCAAAAAAGTTTTTAGATGAAGTTTTGAACAATATTGATGAAAGCAGACTTACTTATCCACTATAAAAAAGCGTTCACCAGCGTGAACGCTTGGAAGAATGCTGCGAAACAAGTTTGTGCTACGCAAACCTTGTTCATTAAATACCCTAAAATAATCGTAGCATGGAGGCACATATGATTGGAATTATTGGAGCAATGGCTGTAGAAGTCGCTAAAATCAAAGAACTTCTTGCAGATGTTACTATTACTACAAAAGCTGGAATGGATTTTTATGAAGGAACTTTATTTGGTAAAGATGTAGTTATCGTTCGTTCAGGAATTGGCAAAGTTAATGCTGGAATCTGCGCACAGATTCTTGTTGATATATTTAATGTTGATGCAATTATTAATACTGGTATTGCTGGTTCTCTCAAAAATGAGATTAATATTGCAGATTTAGTTTTATCTGAAGATGCACTTCAACATGATGTTGATGCTGTAAGTTTTGGATATGATATAGGTGTTATTCCTCAAATGGAAACATCCATTTTTAAAGCTGACGAAAAACTTATTACTCTTGCTAAGTCATGCTGTAAAATTGCTCTGGATGTTAATACATTTACAGGAAGAATTGTAACTGGAGACCAATTTATATCTGATAAGGATAAAAAAGACTGGTTATCTAGTACTTTTAACGGAAGTTGTACTGAAATGGAGGGTGCCGCAATTGCTCAAGCTGCTTTTCTTAATAATGTACCCTTTTTAATTATCCGCGCTATTTCAGATAAGGCAGATGACAGTGCTCATATGGATTATCCTGCATTTGAAGCACTTGCCATTGACAATTCGGTTAAACTGCTTTGTGCAATGATTAAAGAATATTAATATTCCATTCCTTTTCATAATATTTTTATTATTTTTCATAATTCTTTTGAACATTTAAAATATTATCTTGACTTTTCTAAATTATAATGTTAGTCTATAGAAGTATTTTAGATGTTCAATTGATTCACATATTTTTGTAAGTCATTTAGCAAGCGTTTAAATGGTTTACAAAAATATGTGTATTTTTTTAGACATACAGTGTAACAAATATGTAACGCTCTGGTTTTACCCTAAAATATAAATATTAATTAGGAGGTATCTTTACAATGAACAAAGGTACAGTAAAATGGTTTAATTCTCAGAAAGGCTACGGCTTTATTACAAACAGCGAAAGCGGAGAAGATGTATTCGTACATTTTTCAGGAATTTCTACAGATGGCTTTAAGACATTAGAAGAAGGTCAGGCAGTTAACTTTGATTTAACTGAAGGCGCTCGTGGAACACAGGCTGTTAACGTAACAATCGCTTAGTTCTAGTCTTACTAGTAAACCAAAAACTGATGTATGTTTTCATACATCAGTTTTTTTAATATAACATTCTTACTTGCAGATTTATGCATATTTTAATATAATAAATATTATTTTGAATGGAGATTTATATGACTGACTTACTTATTAGATTATTTATTAAAGATAAAGATAATGTCCAGAATTCAAATGTTCGTACTTCTTATGGGGTATTATCCAGCTTTGTAGGCATTTTTTGCAATGTCCTACTATTTAGCACCAAACTTATTATTGGCCTTATATTGAATAGTATATCCATTATGGCTGATGCATTTAATAACTTATCCGATGCAGCTTCTAATATAATAAGTTTTGTTGGCGTAAAACTTGCTAATAGACCCGCCGATAAGGAACATCCCTTTGGACATGGACGATATGAATACATATCAGCATTTATTGTTGCTTTCTTAGTAATTCAGGTTGGTTTTTCATGCTTTCAAAGTTCTATAGATAAGATTCTTCATCCTTCAGAATTAAATGCAAACTCTATATTAGTAATTATTCTTTGCATTTCAATTTTAGTAAAAGTATGGCTTGGTTTATTTTATAAAAAAATAGGAAAAAAGATTGACAGTAATGTATTAAAGGCTGGAGCCGCTGACGCATTTGGGGATATTCTTATTACTAGCGCTACTATAATTTCAACAATTATAACTATGGTAACTAATATACAGATTGATGGATATGCAGGTGTTATAGTTTCTTTATTTGTTCTCTATGCTGGATTCAATATTGCAAAAGATACTTTAGAACCTTTGCTTGGTCAGCCTGTAAGTCCTGAACTTTACAAAAAGATTTCTGGCTTTGTTGAAAAATATCCAAGCATAGAGGGTTCACATGACCTAATTGTCCACAATTATGGACCTACTAATATTATTGCAACTATTCATGCTGAGGTTTCAAAATCTGGTAATTTAGAAAGTCTTCATGAAATTATAGACCAGATTGAAAAAGATGCATCTGCTCAACTTGGTATTATGCTAGTTATACATATGGATCCAATTGAAGTTGATGACAAGAAAGTTCTATCTACCAAATACTCCATAAATGATATTGTTAAATCTATTGATAACAATGCATCTATTCATGATTTTAGAATGGTAAATGGTGAAAAACAAATTAATCTTATTTTTGACCTTGTTGTATCTCACAACTATACAGATGATGAAGAGGAAGCTATTAAACTCAATATTGCAAAGAAGGCCCGCGCTTGCGATTCACGCTATAACTGCGTAATAACGCTTGAACACGGATTTATAAAAGAAAGATAATAAAGCGCTTGTCGGCACAAGCGCTCGGAAGAACTGCGTTGCAGTTCTTCTTGAATGTTTCATGTTGCTGCATAATTTTCTATAAGATAATAAAGCGCTTGTCGGCACAAGCGCTCGGAAGAACTGCGTTGCAGTTCTTCTTGAATGTTTCATGTTGCTGCATAATAAAAATACCAATCCCAAGACTCTTACGTTCTCAAAACTGGTACTTTCCAATGCGCCTCCAGGGGTTCGAACCCTGGACACCCTGATTAAGAGTTACTTATTTCTTGGACAATATTATTTATATCAATTTCATAATCCTTTTTTACTTTAATTCTATATAATTTCACACCTATTTTCTCAAATAATTTATCCTTAAATTCATCTGTTTGTTTTGCATTTTTATTATTATGTGAATAATCATCTAGCTCTATTGCAGCTTTAATTTTTAAGTCATTATTACAGATTACAAAGTCTATGTGTCTTGATTTTATGTATCCCCTATATTTATTTTTATTACTTTTGTCTGTAACTTCTGCTATATCTTCTAATCTAACTTTTGGACATACAATTAGATTATTAAAATTACATTTTATTTTTAATCTTTCCCAAAAAGCTTGTTCTGTAGGTGTTAATAACTCTTTCTTCCTGTATGGATATTGCAAAATCTTTCCCTTTGGTTCTTTTTTGTTAACTGGTGTTGCTATAGCTTTTATTATCATTATTACAATAAATACTATAAATAGTTGTGTCATTATTTTTTCCATTTTATTTTCTCCTCTTCTTTATCCAATTTTCGTATCTGATGATTTTTCCCTCTGGTTTAAATATAATTCAGTAGCATCTTCTATTCTTGCAATCCATTTTATTTGCTCTCTTTCAGGAAGTAATTTGAAAAATTTTAACATTTCTTTTTCATTTTCACTTTCTTTCTTTTCTTCTGTTATTTTAATTCCTAGTAATTCATCTGATTCTATACCTAAAAAAGAGCATATTTTTATTACTATATCAATTTTGGGTAATGTACCTGTAGCATAGTTATTAATAGTATTAGGATTAACTCCTATACCTTTTGCTAGTTTATATCTTGTTATATTCTTTTTTGTTAGTATTTTATCTAGATTTTCTATAAAAGACATATTCTCCTTTCCTACCTAAAAAAGAGTATATTTTTATTGACTATACTTATATTTAGGTATATAATTAAAGAGTAGTAATACTTTAAATACTTTTACTGGTCGTTTTAGTGTTTTATTTTGCTATATAACTTTAAATTATAACATATTTAGAATTGTTATATAACC
>CAZNEZ010000045.1:0-20113 GCA_964572475.1 uncultured Lachnospiraceae bacterium | reverse complement strand
TTATAACTTTATTCCATTTACTCATATTTTCCTTTCATAACGGAGCATTAGTATACTTTTGTCTTTCTTAACCTTGCTGTATTACAGTACTTACTGTCAGCTCTTTGCCCTTCTGAACCACTCCATCAACGTCTTCATATACAAATCTAAATAGATAGCCTGTCTCATCATTAACTTTTTCAAGCTTATCTATTGTATATAACAGCTTGAATGTCCTCTTTTCTTCGCTATTTAGCACATATTCCTTTTCTGTAATGTTCTCTCCTATAGCTCCAGTTGGAAACATTGCTCTGTCTGTAGACGCAAAACCAAATCTTATATCTGTCATACTTCCTGTATATGTCTGACTTCTATTGTTAGTAACTTGAACCTCAAGTCCTACTGTTGTAATATCATACCCTTTCTGATACCGGTCTTCTATTATATTATAATCTTCTGGATTAGGGTTTTCATCAATATTAACTATAGATACTGTAACTCCTTCTGCCTCTAATGTCTTAGTATTGCTCAGTACTTTATTCTGCAATTCAGATATTTTTTTACTGCTTTCATTATCTTTATCAACCAAATCAATAAGTGCATCTTTATCTGGCAAACTAATACGCATACCACGAATATCTTGTCTATTTACATTTTCAATACCAGTTTCATTAATAACTACTATAAAATTATTATATCGCGCTTCATCATCTGGTATAATATATACTAATTCTCTCAAAGAGCTTTCCCCATATTCAAGATGATATATATATGCGTTCTTATTCTCATATTCTTCATTATTTATTGTTGTTATTGAACAAGTTGGCGTTACTAAATTATTTTCATTGTCTAAAGTACTCAGGTAATAATGTCCATAGCAAAAGTTATTGTCAAAATAACTGTCCTTTTCAGCATTAGTTGTCTCAATGGTAATGATAATTAATGTGTACTCATTTATTATGTTTCCATCTTTATCTGCAGCTACTATAGTGTCATTATCTATTATGTAATCTTCAACATTCTTACTAGCTCTTATTCCTTTTATCTCATATTCAACACCTAAAGACTCTGCTTTAATACCTTCTGACACAATAGGCATATCTAGCTCTGCACTCAGTTCTTCATTCTCTGGTGCTACCTCATATACTGTTGATTCTTCTTCACTGTTCACTATATTATCTATAATGCCACCCTTTTCAAAAAGCTTCATCTTCTTAGAGAAGCTTACCGCTATTATAGCAATCATTAATACAGTGATTATTGATATTATAACTTTATTCCATTTACTCATATTTTCCTTTCATAACTATATACTAGTATTCTCCACTATTTATCCCTCAAGCATTTTCCCTTCATAAGCTTTTCATACTTCTCTAAGCAAATTCGTTTTTCAAGAACTCTCAAGATCACTTCAAATACTATATTCTATATTACTCTTTTTTATTATGCTTGTAAAGTAATTTGTTACATCACCACTTTGAAGCAGCACATTAAAATATGTGCTTTAAAATGATTGAAAATATCTTTTTTCTTTAACATAAATTGTTTTTCCTTTAAATCAGTCGCTTTTTTCACTATATTATACTATAATATCTACAGATTGCGTTATGCACTATATAGCATCCTAAATATATCTATGAAAGTGAACATTATGATTTCTAACATACATTCTACTCTTTTTGTATCAGACTTGGATTGGACCCTATTGAATCCAAAAGCCAGTTTAAGTACATTTACAAGAGATACCATTAATAAACTGATTGATAGAGGTATTCATTTTACATATGCTACTGCACGCTCTATTAATTCTTCATGTATTGCCACTAGGGGACTAAATCTTAAGCTTCCAGTTGTAACTTATAATGGTTGCTGCATTATAGATTCCATAACGCTAGAAGTTATTGAAGCAGAATATCTTGATAATGCCCAGAATAGCTTTATTCAGTCTGCTATACTATCATCAGGACTTTCTCCACTCGTATATTCCTATAGAGGCAGCGCAGAAACGGTCACATATTCTGTAAAAGATGTGAAAAATAGTAAGGGAATACAAGCCTATCTTAATTCCAGAAAAACTGACAAGAGACTTAACCCTATCCATGATTCATCGCTCCTATATGATGGAAAAATATTCTATTATACACTTATAGATTCATACGACCAGCTCAAACCCCTCTATGATATAATTAGAGTTAGGGAAGATATTAACTGTCTATTGCAGCACGAACAATATCGTGACGAATACTGGCTTGAGATTATGCCCGGCAGTGCAACTAAGGCAAATGCTATCCTAAAGCTCAAACATCTGCTTAATCTAGATAGACTTGTATGCTTTGGTGATGGTTTAAATGATATTCCAATGTTTAAAATTGCTGACGAATCATATGCTGTCTCAAATGCTGTTCATGAACTAAAAGACATTGCTACCAACGTTATAGAAAGCAATGAAGATAATGGTGTTGCCAAATATATGCTGACTTTGAAAGGACTAGACTATGACTAAATTACAAATACTACTAATATGTTACTTTATCATCATGAATCTGTTGGGATTCTTAAGCATGGGAATAGATAAAAGTAAAGCCAGACGTGGCAAATGGCGTATACCTGAGAAGACTTTGTTTATCTTTGCTTTTATGGGTGGAAGTATTGGCTCTATCACTGGTATGCAGGTATTTAGACATAAAACAAAGCATACCTACTTTGTAATAGGTATGCCTGCTATTCTAATTATTCAGATTATTATTGCTTTTGTAATAATATTCAAATTTATTCTGTAGCTTTCTCTTGATCCTCTTTTGCGATTTCAATTCCAAGTTCTTCTAACTGTTTCTCATCAACTACATTAGGTGCTTCTGACATTAGGCAAGACGCATCTTTAACCTTAGGAAATGCAATAACTTCTCTAATACTGTCTACTTTGGCCATAAGCATTACTAATCTATCAAGTCCATATGCAAGTCCAGCATGAGGTGGAACTCCATACTTGAATGCATTAATCAAGAATCCAAACTGTTCATATGCCTTTTCTTTCGTAAATCCAAGTGCTTCAAACATTCTTTCCTGAATATCATTCTGATGAATTCTAATACTTCCACCACCAATTTCAGTACCATTAAGAGTAATGTCATATGCCCTTGCTCTAACTGCTCCTGGATCTGTCTCTAAAAGATGTAAATCTTCTTCCATCGGCATTGTAAATGGATGATGCATAGCAAGGAATCTTTCTTGCTCGTCTGACCATTCAAGTAATGGGAATTCTGTTACCCATAAGAATTTGTATTCATTTTTATCAAGTAAATCAAGCTGTCTTGCAATCTCAAGTCTTAAATTACCAAGTACATCAAATACAACCTTATTCTTATCTGCTGCAAAGAATAATAAATCTCCTGGCTTTCCTTCCATTTTTTCAACAATTACTTTAAGTTCATCTTCTGTCATGAATTTTGAAAATGACGACTTAAATGTTCCATCTTCATTAATAGCAATATAAGCAAGTCCTTTAGCTCCATAGCCTTTAGCAAATTCGACAAGTGCATCAATCTTCTTACGAGGCATTGAACCCTGACCATTAGCATTAATACCTCTTACAGAACCACCATTTTCAATGGCTGCTTTAAATACAACAAATTCACAATCCTTTACTAATTCTGTAATATCTTTAAGTTCCATTCCAAATCTAATATCTGGCTTATCTGAACCAAATCTATCCATTGCTTCTCTCCAAGTCATTCTTTGGATTGGAAGTTCAACATCAACATTAATAACTTCTTTGAACATCTTAGCAAGAAGTCTTTCATTTACATCAATTACATCATCTTCATCTACAAATGATAATTCCATATCTACCTGTGTAAATTCTGGCTGTCTGTCTGCACGAAGGTCCTCATCTCTAAAACATCTGGCAAGCTGGAAATATCTATCATATCCAGAACACATTAATAACTGTTTAAATATCTGTGGTGACTGTGGCAGTGCATAAAAATTGCCTGGATGCACACGACTTGGTACAAGATAATCTCTGGCACCCTCAGGAGTGCTCTTAGTAAGCATAGGTGTTTCTATCTCAAGAAATCCTTCCTTCTCAAGGAATCTGCGGATAACCATTGTTGTTTTGCTTCTCATAAGCATATTCTTCTGAATATCAGGTCTTCTAAGGTCAAGATATCTGTATTTCAGCCTAATCTCATCCTTTGTATTACTATTCTCTTCTATTGGAAATGGTGGAGTAAGTGATTCTGACAATATTCTGATTGAATTTGCTCTAATCTCAATATCACCTGTTGCCAGATTCTCATTAATAGCACCCGATCTCTTCTCAACAACACCAGTAACAGCAATAACAAATTCACTTCTCAGTGTTTCAGCTTTCGCAAATCCTTCTGACATAACATCATTTTCATCAAATACTATCTGAAGCAGACCTGAACGGTCTCTTAGATCAACAAAGATTAAACTGCCAAGGTTTCTTCTCTTGTTAACCCATCCCATTATCGTTACGGATTCTCCTATATTCTTATTAGATAATTCTGTACATCTGTGGCTTCTTTTAAGCCCTTTCATTGATTCTGCCATAATAATCCTCATTTCTACGCTATTATTTTAATGGATTCTTATAGAATTCTTTGAATTCTGTATATCCTTCTAATTCTAACTGTTCTTTTTGGAACTTCTTATTCTTGTTCATTCTGGCTACAAGAACCTGCGTACCATCTTTTCTAGCTTCCTGTGCTGCCGCTATTACACTGCATAACTCTTCATTGGCAACACCTTTTTCTATCAAAAATACTACTTTTTTATTCTGTGTTGGAATCTTGAATCCATTATCAAGTAAAATAGTTATAATTCTTTCAAATCCAATTGAGAATCCACATGCAGGAATATCATTTCCAGTGAATTTTCCAACCATCTTATCATATCTTCCGCCACCAGCAACACTACTTCCAAACTCTGGCATCTCTATTTCAAAGATAGTACCTGTATAATATGACATTCCCCTGACAAGAGTAGGGTCAAATATAATTTCAAAATCTGATGATGCTGTAGCCTTTACGCTATCCATAATCTCTGCAAGACTATCCTTAACTTCAGTATCAAGTACTCCTTCAAGCTTATCTGCCAAAAATGCAATAGAATTATCTGCTGCTTCTAATCCTTTAAATAATTCAAGATATTTATCAACGCTTGCTTGTCCAAATCCTGCTTCTATAAGCTCATTGGCAACACCATCAATTCCAATTTTATCCATCTTATCAAGAATAATAAATACAAGGTCAAACCTTTCTTCAGGAAATCCACTATAAGCCGCCATTGACTTTAAAATTCTTCTCTCGTTAACTCTGACTTTGAAATTCTTAAATCCAAGTTTGCCTAATGTTGTTGTTGTTGCAAGTATTAGTTCTATTTCTGCAAGATTAGTTGGTTCTCCAAGAATATCTATATCACACTGCATAAACTGACGAAAACGACCTTTCTGTGGTCTATCAGCTCTCCATACACTACCAATCTGTAGTGCTTTAAAAGGTGATGGTAATTGATTAGCATTATTAGAATAAAAACGAACAAGTGGAACTGTAAGGTCATATCTTAGTCCACAATCAACTAAGTCATCATCTGACTGTGCAGTAGAAAGATTCAGTTTTTCTCCTCTTTTTAATACCTTAAAAATAAGTTTTTCGTTCTCTCCACCCTGCTTGCTACTAAGGTTAGCAATATTCTCCATACATGGTGTCTCTATTGATGTGAAGCCAAACTTAGCATATGTTTCTTTAACTATGCTGATTACATAATCTCTTATCTGCATCTCAGCAGGTAATATATCTTTCATTCCTGTTACTGGTTTTTTACTTAATGCCATTTCAATCTCCTATTCTTAGCTTTATCTTTTTTCGATTTTACATTCTTTTGTGATATATGTCTATACCTTATTGAAAATACATTCTATTTTTTTACTTAATAATTTATCTAAATCTACAGAATGTGTTACTCTCTGAAAGGCCAAAAAGACTGACATATCAAAATTTTTAACTTCATCTATCATAAGTTCAAATGCTGTATTACTATCAAATGCATCTCTATAAGGTCTTTTAGATATCAAGGCTGCAAATACATCACACACCCTTATTATCCTGGCTCCCATAGGTATATCTTCTCCTTTAAGGTTCTGCGGATATCCTGAACCGTCAAAATTCTCATGATGATATAGCACGCTTTCAAGTACCGTATCCGAGAATCCTCTATCCTTTAAGATATCATAGCTTAATTGAGAATGCATTCTCATATATTTCATCTCTTCAATATGCAGGGTATTCTCACGTCTTCCATATAGGTAGGAAGCAAGTTTTATCTTTCCAATATCATGCAGCATTCCAGCTATAGAAAGCTCATATGTAAACTCTTCACTAAGTCCCAACTCTTTAGAAATAAGCTTTGCCATATTGCTTACATTCATTCCATGCTGTACTGCATCTGGAAAATCTTCATTTATAATATCAAGAAACATATCACTTTCTAAATGTTCCTCATTCAATTGTTTCTCCATTAATCTGCCTATTCTGAGCTAAAAAGCTTCTCTTTCTTTCAATCATTTCATCAACTTTATCAATATAGATATCTACATTTTTAACATTTTCAACTCTCTCAATGCGTTCACCATCTGGGAATACCATCTTGCTGCTTGCACCAGCTCCAAGTGCCAATATGGTTTGTTTTTCTTCCATAATAAGCATATTATAGATTCCCTCACAACCTTCTCTTGCATATCCCACATTCTCCATATTACCTGCCATATTCTTCTGGCGATATAAATAATATGGCTTTAATCCCATTTTATCAGCATATTCTCTTGTCAGTTCCATTATAGAAAGATTATTCTCAAATGAATAATTTTCGTAATGCTCCTTAAATATATTAAGTCTGGCCGCTCTCTTTAATGCTAATGAATGTACCGTTATACTATCTGGTTTTAACTGCATTGTCTTCTCCATAGTCGCTCTGACATCTTCAATATCTTCGCCCGGAAGCCCTACAATGAAATCCATATTAATATTATCAAATCCAAGACTTCTAGCTAGTTCATAAGCTTCTATCACCTGTGAAACCGTATGTTTTCTTCCTATTATATCAAGTGTTTCCTGCTTCATAGTCTGTGGATTAATTGATATTCGTGATACATTATGTTTTTTTAATACCTCTAATTTTTCTCTTGTAATGCTATCCGGTCTACCTGCTTCAACTGTAAATTCCTTAACATTTGTAAAATCAAATTTCTCTCTTACCTTAGTCAGTAATCTGTCAAGCTGGTTCGCTTCAAGTGTTGTCGGTGTTCCACCACCAATATAGATGGAATTAAGTATTTTAGAATCAAGGGCTTTACTGGTATATTCTATTTCTTTAGATAACGCATCTATATACTTATCTACTTTTTCTCTATATAAACTAATCGGATAAGATGTAAACGAGCAGTATAGACAGGTACTTGGACAAAACGGAATTCCAATATATACACTGTATCCATTGCGGTAATTTATATCTTCCATTATTCTTGTCTCTGTCTTTGCTATCTCAATACTTAAATCATTCTTTTCTTCAGAGATATAATAAGTATCTTTAAGATATTCTCTTATCTCTTCAATACTTTTCCCTTCCTCTATCATATGAACAGGAATTTTAACTGGTCTAATACCTGTAAGTGTTCCCCATGGTAATTTCCTGTGAGTATACTCTGACAATAATCTATATAATGTCCTCTTAAGTATATTTTTTCTTTCTTTTCTATCGCTCACTATCTCATGTTCTTCACTAATCTCTGATACTAGTTCAAACATTTCTGATGATTTTTTGTACAAAGACATATGAATTATATTAAAACATTCTGCCACAAGCTTAAATTCACATGTTTCTGATAAATCTGTTGTAATCTCCTGTTTAGGAAAAAATTCTTTTACTAATGTTGTAATATCATATATAAAACTACTATCATCTAAATCTATAAGTATCATTAATAAAATCCTCTCTCGTCTCCGATAGTTGTCTGCATATCGTGTCCTGGAAATACTTTAACATTATCTGAAAGTTTTAATAGTTTATCTTGTATAGAATGTATGATGCTGCTTTGGCTACCCGTTGGAAAATCTGTACGCCCATGTGAGATTGCAAATAATGTGTCTCCACTAAAAAGTATCTCTTCACTTTCTATATAATAGCAGCAGCTTCCGATTGTATGTCCAGGTGTATAAATAACTTTAATTTTCATATCACCAATATTAATTATTTGATTATCATTAACATATTTATCCGCTTTAATTGATATATTTTTAGATATCATGGGTGAGAGATTAATCTCAGGTGATTCTAATGTGTTCTGTTCTAAAGCATAAGCATAAACAGGCATACCATATTCTGTTCTTAGTGCATCTACTGCTCCTATATGATCAAAATGTCCATGTGTCAATAGTACTGCTGCCATCTTAAGTTCATTATCTTCTAACAATTTAATAATTTTTCCTGCCTCATCGGCTGGATCAATAACAACTGCCATTTTTTTCTCATCATCATATACTATGTAGGTATTGGTTTGTATCATACCTAACATGAGTTGTTTTATAATCACTTTACTCATCAGCCAGTTGTCCTTTCAATATCTATAATACTTTCAATATTACGAAGCTTTTCTGATATCTTAATCAAACTATCCTTGCTTGATATCAAAAATGACATGGAAATAGTTGCAATGCCCTGCTTGCTTGTTCTACTGTTCAGACTTCTTACATCAATATCCTTTTCTGTAAATACTTTAGAAATATCAGCAAGTAAACCTGTTCTATTATTTGCATATATCTTAATCTCCGCTACATACTTCTCGCCTGTTTTCTGCTCTATAACTTCTCCCTGCCACTCTGCATCAATCAATCTTGCTCTCTCTATCTCTGGAAGATTAATAACATTAATACAGTCAGTTCTATGAATAGAAACTCCTCGTCCTCTAGTTACGAAGCCAACTATCTCGTCACCTGGCACAGGATTGCAGCATTTTGAAAATCTGACTGCTACATCGTGAATTCCTTTAACCATAATTCCGCCACTATTCTTAATTGGTTTAGCTTCCTTAGATTTGGCTTCCTCTATCTCGGCAAGAATTTCAGCATCATTTACAATCTTCTTATTCTTCTTTTCATACTCTTCAATTAATTTATTAACAATCTGACCTTCTTTAAGACCACCATGACCTATAGCAGCAAGAACTGCATCCCAATTCATAAATCCGTATTTACGAATAACTTTTTCCATAAAATCAGGCTTTGTAAGGTCACTTAATGTAATACCTTTTGATTTACAATATTTATCAATTAAATCTTTGCCTTTTATTATATTATCTTCTTTTAGCTCTGTCTTAAACCATTGATTAATCTTATTCTTAGCCTGTGTACTCTTAACTATATTAAGCCAGTCTCTACTAGGTCCTTTTGAATTTTGTGAAGTAATTACTTCTATTCTATCTCCATTTTGAATAATATAATCAATTGTAACCATCTTGCCATTAACTCTGGCTCCTACCATCTTGTTACCAACTGCACTATGAATACTATATGCAAAATCAATAGGGGTTGAGCCATTAGGAAGGTTCTTAACATCGCCAGATGGAGTAAAGCAATATACATTTTCAGAGAATAAATCAAGGTCACTCTTAAGCAGGCTCATAAATTCTCTATTATCAGACATATCTCTCTGCCATTCAAGAATCTGTCTCAACCAGCTAAGTTTCTCTTCTTCTGTATCAGGGGTATTACGACCATTAGGATCTTCTTTGTATTTCCAATGCGCTGCAATACCAAATTCAGCCGTCTTATGCATCTCCATTGTTCTAATCTGGATTTCAAAAGGCTGTCCTGATGGTCCAATCAGTGTTGAATGTAATGACTGGTACATATTAGGCTTTGGCATTGCAATATAATCTTTAAATCTTCCTGGAATTGGTTTATATTTTTCATGAATTAAGCCTAAAACTGCATAACAATCTTTTACTGAATCTACAATAATTCTTACTGCAAAAAGATCCAATATCTGTTCAAATGTCTTATTCTGATTAACCATCTTTTTATATATACTAAATATATGCTTCATTCTGCCATATACAATTGCATCAATATCTGAAGATTTTACATATTCTGAAATATCTGCAACAAGGTCCTTTACCAGCGACTCACCTGAAGCTAATACAACATTTCTCTTATATTCCAGTTCTTTATATATGTCTGGTTCAAGAAACTTAATAGATAAATCATCTAACTCTATTTTAATTTTGGATATACCAAGCCTATTGGCAATAGGTGCATAAATATCCATAGTCTCCCTAGACTTCTCTATCTGTTTAATTGGCGTCTGATACTCCATTGTCCTCATATTGTGAAGTCTATCCGCAAGTTTAATAAGAATAACTCTAATATCCTTAGCCATAGCAAGAAACATCTTTCTAAGATTCTCTGCCTGTATCTCAACTTTGTCCTTAGAGTATGATAACTGTGTTAACTTTGTTACACCATCAACTAAAAGCGCAACTTCATCTCCAAATTCATCAGATATCTCCGCTAATGTAAGTACCGTATCTTCAACTACATCATGGAGTATTCCAGCAATAATAGTTTCTTTATCTAGCTCTAGTTCAGCCAGAATAATAGCTACTGATACTGGATGGATAATGTATGGCTCTCCCGAACGTCTTTTTTGGTCTTTGTGAGCTTCATATGCAATATTATATGCCCTTCTAATCTGTGAAAAATCAGTAGAAGGATGATATTTATTTATCTGTTCTATCAATTGGTCATAAAGTGCCTGTGGATTCTCATATTCATCAGGCGCTTTTAATAATGTCTCTTCTAGACTGTCATTGATATCTGGGAATGTTTCGTTAGCCATACAAACAACTCCTTTAGTTTTCTATTTGGTATTCTGTTGAAGCTTCTTATTAGTTTATTTACCGTCGTAACAAATTACAGACTCAACTCTGTATCCTTCAAGCTTTTCTCTTCCTTTTAGACCTGCAAGCTCCATTAAAAATGCTATTCCAACTACTTCGCCACCAAGTCCTTCTATAAGTTTAATAATTGCTTCTATTGTACCACCTGTAGCAATAAGATCATCTACAATAAGAACTTTTTGTCCTGGTTTAATCGAATCTTTATGCATTTCTATTGTAGCTGTACCATATTCAAATGCATAGTCCATTGTAACAGTTTCACAAGGCAATTTTCCCTTTTTTCTAACTGGTATAAATGCTTTCCTATTATTATAAGCAATAGGAACACCAAAAATAAACCCTCTGGACTCTGGTCCTACAACAACGTCAAAATCCAAATCACTAATCTTTTCCTGAATTGAGTCAATTGCAAGATGTAATCCCTCTGCGTCTTGAAGCACACTAGTTACATCTCTAAACATTATTCCTTCTTCTGGGAAATCTGGTATCGTTCTTACGTATTCTTCTATTTTTTTCATTTTTGTTCCTTTCAGCTTATCAGCGTTCGTTATATTTATTTTCTACAAAATCACGTGCAAATAGCACATTATCTGGATTAGTATCTTCTAACAAAACATGTATAAATGGTTTCATATTTCCAATGTATGACATTAATAAATCATAATTCAGCATGCCTTCACCAGCAATAACTGATTGTATTCCACCATCTTTATTTACAATAAAATCTTTTGCATGTATGACTGCTATCTCTTCACCATTTAATTCAAATGCTTCTCTGATAATCTCATCCTGCCTGCCATAATTCTCAGGTGTAATAACATTCACAGGATCAAATATCAGTTGAAGATTAGGTGAATCAATTATATCAAGAACTTTTCTTGCTCTCTTCATATCATATACAATATGGTTTGCAACTGGTTCTATTGCAACAATCACACCCATCTTTTCAGCATATTCAACTATCTGTGTTAAATTCCTAACAAATATCTCCAAAGCCTCTTCACTTTTATTTGCTTCTTCATATTTGTATTCTGAATTAACTGCCCCTGTCTCAGTTCCAACTACTCCGCAACCAAGCAAAGCGGCAAATCTAATGTGCGCTTTATAAATATTAATATCTTTTTCAAGTTGAACTTTATCTGGATTGCCTAGATTAAGGTAACATCCTAATACAGACACATCAACATTATTCTCAAGGAATATTCTTCTAAGATACATTGCCAATCCTGGAGTCATTGCACATGTCCTTGTATTAAAATCTGTTATAGCTTTGCTAAGTGCTAACTGCGTTGCACTAAATCCTTTTTTTGCGATATTTGCAACTAATTTGTCAATAGGAGCTTTTTCCATATCATGCGCTCTAATTCCAATCTGCATATATCCACCTCCTTAATTCCTCTATTTTACTAATCTGCAAATGATTTGTCAACTATATCAAAACAGCATTCTTCTTATTATTATCTGCGTTTTTTCACTTCCATTATAGTTGTCAATATCTGGATAAAATATAATACTAATTTTAATGGAATTTTTTCTTCCATTAAGCGATGCATCAACTTCATCTTTACCAAATTTATCTGAAAGATTTTGAAGCATTTCATCTACATCTCCAAAATAAATCCCCTGCATTATAGCACCATTCTCATTAGATAAGTCAAGCTTTAGGATATTTCTATTTCTACCTCTAATATACATTTTTTCTACAAGAACATTCTGTTCACCAAACATTGGTTTTTCATTTCCCTTGCCATAAGGTTCTAATTTTTGTAAGTCATATATCATATCTTTATTAATATATTCAAAATGGAGCATTGCATCTATCCACTGAACAAGTACAAGATTATCATCTGTCATTGTAGTATTCTGGTTTAATGCTATCCTAAATGCATTTAAATTTGACTTATCCAATGACACTCCGGCTGCCATAGCATGCCCTCCAAATTTTACTAAATATTCTTTTACTTTTATTAATTCTTCAAACATATTATAGCTTTCTATTGATCTTCCTGAACCCTTAATACCAGATTCAGCATCAGTTAAAACAAATACTGGTTTATGATATATTTCTTTAATTCTTCCAGCTATAATTCCTGCTATGCTTTCATGGCAATTTTGTAAATATATAACTAATATCTTATCATTACTCATTGTTTCTGCAATTTCTGCAGCCTCTTTTGTAGCTGATAATGTCATTTCTTTTCTCTCATCATTAAGAGTTTTTAATTCATTTGCTATCTTATGTGCTTCAATTTCATTCTGGCATCTTAAAAGATTATATGCTTTCTTAGCTGTATCCAATCTTCCACTTGCGTTTAAACAAGGTCCTATAACAAATCCAATATGATAAGCACTTATATTACTAATTTCTATATTATTCTCTTCAATAAGAGCTCTCAATCCGTAATTTTTCGTATGGCGTAATAAATCAAGTCCATATTTTGTAATAATACGATTCTCTCCCTGTAGGTCCACAACATCACCAATCGTTGCTATTGCCGCATATTCTAAGTATTTAATCACTTCACTCTTGGCTTTGTTTAATTTTTCATATAGTCCCTCTACTAATTTGTATGCTACTGAAGCCCCACATAACATTTTAAATGGATACTTGCAGTCAATCTGCTTAGGATTAATAACAGCATCTGCTGATGACATAATGTATTTTTTTTCATTATTTATTACCTCAAACGGAACTTCATGATGGTCAGTTACTATTACCGTCATTCCTGACTGCTTTGCAAAATTTATCTGTTCTATCGCTGCAATCCCATTGTCACAGGTAATTATTGTATCAACTTCATCCATTAATGCATCTTCAATTATTCTTTCATTAATGCCATATCCATCTGTAATTCTATTAGGAATTGCTATATCTACATCAGCTCCTAATTTTTCCAAAGCGTCCGATAAAATAAAAGAAGAGCAGATTCCATCAATGTCATAATCTCCTATGATACGAATCTTCTGATTATTTGCTATTTTATCTGCTATTATTGTGATTGCTTTATCCATATCCTTCATAAATAAGTATGATACTAATTTATCAATGTTACCATTTAAATATTCATCTATCTCTGAATCCGTAACCACATCTCTGTTTCGCATTACCCTGGCCGTTACCGGGTTAATACCATATTTTTTACTTATTGCTGCAAAATCAGCTTTTTTAGTATATTGAATCCATTTTTCCATTGCTAAAGCCTCTATAATAACGTGTTTATCTGTGTCATATAATTTCCTATAAAGTTAAATAAGCCTCTGCAACCAAGTTTCACTTAAATCACAGAGGCTTATAAAATAGTTTATTATTTTGCTATTTTTTCATATTTCTTTTTAGACATTACATACCATAATGCACCTGTTACACATACTGATGAGTAAGCACCTGCTATGATACCTACCATAAGTGGTAATGCAAATTCTCTAATAGATGTAACACCTAATATATAAATGACTGCAACCATTACAAATGTTGTAAATGATGAATATATTGTTCTTGTAAGTGTCTGTGTAATACTCTTGTTAACAAGATCCTTAATATCTTCATCTTTTGCTCTATTTTTAAGATTCTCTCTAATTCTATCAAATATAACAATTGTTGCATTGATTGAATAACCAATAATTGTAAGCATACATGCTATAAATGTATTACCTACTGTTGTCCATGAAATTACATAGAACGCAAGAACTACAAGCACATCATGAATAAGAGCTATTACAGCACTCGATGCAAATCTAAAATCTCTAAATCTTATAAAGATATAAATCAACATAAAGAATGTAGCAATTATAACTGCAATAACAGCTGCCCATCTCATTTCTCCACTAACAGTTGAACTGATACTTACTTCTTCAATACTGTTTTCAATAGCGCCATAATCTTTTACAAGCATTTTCTTAATTTCATTCTTAACAGAAGCATCTAATATCTTTGTCTTAATAACGAATTGATTCGTACCATTAATGGCATTACCTTGAACATCTGAATCACCTGTAATCTTAACTATCGCTGGTTTAATTTTATCATTGAAGTCATTAAGAGTGTATGCGTTTTCAAAATCAACTGTTGTTGATAAACCACCTTTAAATTCAACGCTGTAATTAAGTACTGTATCTTTTTCCTCAATAATATCAGTTGTGTTAATGAACATTCCTACAAGTCCTGATAAAATACATACTATTGAAATAGTAAAACATATTGCCTTTTTACCAAGGAAATTGATTGTTTTTCTTGCTTTCTGAATACCATAGAATTTAACTTTATCAAATCCCATATTATATAGAAGATACATAATCCCTCTAGTAATAACAAGAGCTGTAAACATCGATATAACAATACCAATTGCTAAAGTCTGTGCAAATCCTTTAACTGTACCTGAACCATTAACCATAAGAACTACTGCTGCAATTAATGTTGTGATGTTACCATCAACAATTGCTGATGTAGCTTTTTTATAACCAATCTTAATTGACTGCTCTACTGTTTTACCTGTTGCAAGTTCTTCTTTAATTCTGGCAAATACAATTACATTTGCATCTACGGCCATACCAATTGAAAGGATAATACCTGCAACACCTGGTAATGTTAATGTCATATCAAATGCATTTAGGAATAATAAATCAAGTAATGTATAGATAATAAGTGCAATACCTGCTGCAAATCCACTAACTCTATATACACAAATCATAAATATAATTATTATTGCAAGTCCAATCATACCAGCAAATAAGCTTGAGCTAATTGCGTCCTCACCAAGTTTTGCTCCAACAACCTTTGAGCTTAATTCTTCAAGTTCTACATTAAGAGAACCAATTCTGATTACTGATGCAAGCTGTTCTGCATCTTCATATGTTGACATTCCTGTAATTACTGCTGAA
Source organism: uncultured Lachnospiraceae bacterium (assembly GCA_964572475.1). GTDB lineage: Bacteria > Bacillota > Clostridia > Lachnospirales > Lachnospiraceae > CAZNEZ01. Next base: position 4,281 of record CAZNEZ010000045.1, on the reverse strand, counting down.
CCATCACTAATTACTGTAGAAACTGTAGGCGAACTTACGACATTTCCATCATATACAACATAGATAACCTTATTAAGGAATTCTGTTGTTGCCTGCTTAAATGCTGCTGTTCCACCTGCTGACAATGTAAGTTTAACAACATATTCTGTAGCACCCGTAGATGAATTCTGCTGTGATGTAGGCTGTGCATCTGTAATATCAGCACCACTCAACCAGACTTTTTCATTATCAGCTTTATAATTAGTAACAAACTGAACACTTCCTGGCTTTCCTAACTTTTCAAGAACTGCTTCTGCATCACTCTGTCCTGGAATATCTACTGTGATTCTATCATCACCTTCCTGATAAACATCAGATTCTGTACTATAATCCTGAACTCTTAACTTAAGTTTTTCAACTGTATCAGACATATCTTCTGCTGATGGTGTTCCATCTTTAGTCTGGAAGGTAATACTAACTCCACCCTTTAAGTCTAAACCTAATATAATGTTCTTTGCGCTTCCTTTGTGATTCTCTCCAATACCAAAAGCTATTAAAAGACCTAACGCCACTACGGCAGCTAATGATATGAAAAATAAAGCAATACTTTTTGTTTTTGTTTTTTTCATCTTCCCTTTTTCCTTTCCTTCGTCTACTAATCCTCGTCAGCTAAAGCTGCTTTAATCATAATAGCACATTCAATTCTTTTTCTCTGCATCTCACAACCTATATCGTATGCATCTGTGATACTTCCATGAAATTTGTATGCATTTGCATTACATCCACCACTACAGTAATATCTTGCAAAACACTTCTTACATTTATCTTTTGCATATACATTACAGAGTTTAAACTCATCTTGTATATCATTTCTTACTATTCCATCATCAACATTACCCATTAAAAACTTCTCGTCTCCAACGAATTGATGGCATGGATAAAAATCGCCCCATGGTGTAACAGCTAAATACTCTGTTCCTGAACCACATCCAGATAATCTCTTTGCAACGCATGGACCCTGTTCAAGATCTATCATAAAATGGAAGAAATTAAAGCCTCTTCCTTCTTTTTTACGCTTTATAAATTCTTTAGCAAGCTTGTCATATTCTTCCATAATCTGTGGAAGATCCTCTTCTTTAATTGCATATGGCTCATCATCTGAACCAACTACTGGCTCAATAGACATCTGCTTAAATCCTAAATCCGCAAAATGTATTACATCATTAGAAAAATCAAGATTATTTCTTGTAAATGTTCCTCTAATATAATAATTAGTCTGTTTTCTACTCTCTGCTAACTTTTGGAACTTAGGCACTATAAGCTCATAACTTCCAGCACCATTTCTAAATGGTCTCATCTTATCGTTAATTTCTTTTCTTCCATCAAGACTCAATACTACATTCGACATCTCTTTGTTAGCAAATTCCATTATATCATCATTGAGAAGCACACCATTTGTTGTAAGAGTAAATCTAAACTTTTTATTGAATTCCTGTTCTTTGCTTCTTCCATATTCAACGAGTCTCTTAACTACATCCCAGTTCATTAATGGCTCTCCACCGAAGAAATCTACTTCAAGATTAACTCTGCTTCCTGAATTTGCAATCAGAAAATCAAGTGCCTTCTTTCCAACTTCAAAGCTCATAAGAGCTCGTCTACCATGATATTCTCCCTCCTCTGCAAAACAATATCTGCAGGCAAGATTACAATCATGCGCAATATGTAAACACATCGCTTTTACTACTGTTTTTCTCTTTTTAAAATCTGTAAGGTATTCTTCGTATACGTCTTCTGTATAAAGAAGACCTTGACTTTTCAACTCTTCAACTTCTTTAATTGCTTCATTTAAAACTTCTAAATCATAATTATCCTTAAGTTTATCTATTACATACTCTTTCGAGTTATCTTCAAACAAAGGTATTACATCATACACTACGTCATCAACAACATGCACAGAACCACTATTAACATCCAGGACTATATTGTATCCATTGCTTTTATATCCGTGAATCACTGGTTTCTCCTTTCAAACACCACTTAGGCAGCGTCAAACTAAGCCGCTGCCTAAATGAAAAGATATACTATCGTATTCTATTATTTGTTGTTCTCACAGCTCTGATTTCCAACTGTACATGATGTCTTACATGCTGACTGGCATGATGTCTGGCATTCACCACAGCCACCTTTTTTCATTGTATTTTTTAATGTCTGTGTACTTAATGTCTTAATATGTTTCATTAGGATAATCCTCCTTTTAATCTTAGATTTAGATAGTATATCACATAAAACCTAATATTTAAAGTAGTTTTTTGATTTTTAAATCAGCTTACCATTCCACCTATCATTCCTCCGGCGGTGCATAATATTAATGATAATGCACACTTTACTCCATCATCATAAAAACTCTTTGTTGCAACAAAAGATGCAGCCGACAGAACAATGAAGTAGCATATACCTGCCAATGCTCCCCACATAAACCTTCTATTCTCTGCTCTTTTCCCCGCAAAGAATCCTCCAATCATTGTAGATACCGAATATACAATATAAACACCCACAGTAACAGCTTTTCTACTTATTTGGCATTTATATAGTATAAATGCCAATACAAGTAGCAAAACTCCTGTAACTATGTATGACATAAGTATAACTCTAAGTATTACAAGCACTTTGTGTTTATTATCCAATATACAACCTCCTCCTGAAATTCAAGCATAATCCTATATGAACATACTATGAAATCAATCCTAGGATTATTCATTTTTAAAGTATTGCAGTTAAATTAAAGTATTGAAGTTACATTAAGGTATTAAACTTAAATTGAAATATTGAAGTTACATTAAGGTATTAAAGTTAAATTGTATTACTGAAATTACGAATTCATTGATTGTTTATTAATTGTTTATAAAATAGCATTATCCTATTTGACATTATAATATTGATATTGTAAAATCAATCTACTACAATTAATATTTATATTAGCAAAAAGAAGGAGTGAACATTTTTTGGATCCCGCGAGTATTATTCAGCTTATTATTCTATTTCTATTGATTATGTTATCAGCTTTTTTCTCATCTGCAGAGACTTCGCTTACAACAGTTAACAAACTCAAGATTCGTTCTCTTGCAGAAGACGGAGATAAAAGAGCTATTATTCTTATGAAGGTAACTTCTAACTCTAGCAAGATGTTAAGTGCTATTCTTATTGGTAACAATATTGTGAATATATCTGCATCTTCTCTAGCTACTATTTTTACACAGAGTATATTTGGCAATAGTGCAGTAAGCTTATCTACTGGTATTTTAACTCTTGTTATCTTAGTATTTGGTGAGATTACCCCTAAGACCACAGCAACTTTATATTCTGAGAATATGGCTTTAACATATGCAAGAGTTGTTTACGCTTTGATGTGGTTACTAACTCCTGTTATATTCTTTATTAATTTATTGTCTAGTATAGTACTTAAACTGCTTCATATTAATCCAGATGCAAAAACTGTAACTATTACTGAAGGTGAGCTAAGAACTATCGTAGATGTCAGTCATGAAGAAGGTGTCATCGAATCTGAAGAACGCGAAATGATTAAGAATGTGTTTGATTTTGGTGATGCGCAGGCAAAGGATGTTATGATTCCTAGAATTGATATGACTCTTATATCTGCTGACTGTACTTACAACGAACTTATTGACTCATTTAAAATTAACAGATACACAAGAATTCCTGTATACGAAGATAGTACTGACAACATTATTGGAATTATCAACATGAAAGATGTTCTTCTATACAATCAGAATGAAGTTTTTGACCTTAAGAAGTACATTCGTCCTGCTAGTTATACCTATGAATATAAGAATCTTTCAGAATTAATGTTTGAGATGAGAAAAGCTGCTGTGAATATAATCATTGTTCTTGATGAATACGGAGCTGCTGTCGGTATGATAACTTTAGAAGATCTTCTTGAAGAGATTGTTGGGGAGATACGAGATGAATATGACTTCGATGAAGAAGATGATTTCAAGGAGATAACTCCTACAGAATATATTGTAGATGGTCTTATGAAAATAGATGATTTTGACGATATCACAGGTCTTAATTTAACTTCTGATGATTATGATTCTCTAGGTGGTTATATCATGGAAAAACTTGATCGCCTAGCTACAATTGGTGATGTATATGAAGATGATACAGTAAAAATGATTGTTGAATCAATGGACAAGAACCGAATAAACAAAATTCATGTTTTTGTATTATCTACTATCTTAGCACCTGATACAAAAAATTCAAAATAGTCATTATTTAATATAT
>CAZNEZ010000044.1:0-21026 GCA_964572475.1 uncultured Lachnospiraceae bacterium | reverse complement strand
CCTTCAATTGCGAAAGGGGCTGCTTTTAATAATCTTTAAATTATTTACTTACTAGTAATAATTTTAATCTTTTTCTTTTTTACTGCTAAAAATGCCATAGCTGAGAATGATACCATCAATGTAAGAATAATCATTGTTGTCTTATAGTCACCTGTCTGTGGTGTATCAGAATTACCGTTATTTGTATTCTCATCTACTGTTGTCTGATCCTCAGTTGTCTGATTTTTATCATCATCAAGATTACCCGTTGAATTAAGAGCATAAATCTTGATGTAGCTCATATTAATACATAAAGCTGTTGAACGAACATTGAGTGTAAGTTCTCCGTCAGTTACTGTTACAGTGGCTTTAGCTGTCTTAGATGAATTAAGGTTAAGCTTTTCAACTACTGTTGACTGCGAAGCCTTCTCATAATTTGCATAAACTGTAGGTGAATTAGATACGCTCCATGGATCTGCAAATCCAACTTCTACTTCATAAGTACCATTCTCAAGCTCAAATGCATAATCAAGAAATCTTGGTGTAACACCTGTCTCATACTGGTTCTTAGTATATCTGTTAGTAGTCTCTTTAGGCTGATTGTCTGCTGTTTCAAATTCAAATGCCCATGTGTTTGCTGTGTATACGGCTGCACTATTAGCAGAACCACCCTGAAGGTCTTCTGGGTTATCAACGATTCCCCATTTATATCCTGTAGTTTTATCAGTTCCGTATGCCTGCTCTGTAACACTATTATGTGTACCAAATGCATCTCCATCTGAAACTGTATTTGTGTTGTGGTCTCCACAATCTACAAAGTAAGCAAGATTATTATCAATATCATATAATACTTTTACTGTTAATGTATAGTCCTTATATGTTTCAAAATCTTCTGCATAAACTCTGATTGTGTATACTACTTTTTTAGCATTAATAGCTGTTGTAACTGCCTTAGAATCATCAACTGCGATTCCATTAATTCTTGCATAACCATTTGTATCAGCTAACTCCATGTTAAGACCAAATGATGCACTATTCTTAGGAATTGTTAATGAATATGTTCCATCATCAGCTTTTACAACTGTTCCTGTTTCTGATGTAAGTGAAACAAGAGAGTTTGTATCTGAATATGCTCTTCTCATATAGATAAAGTTACATACTTTTGCTGACTCAGCTGTTGCACTTGCTTCAAACTTAACATTTGCAACTGTAACTTCAGCACCTTCTACTGTTTTAACTGTCTTCTGAGCATTTACTACATCTTTTGGAATAGTGTAAGCTACTGTATAGCTGTCTTCTTCTCCATCATAATTAAGTGTTCCATCAAATAATACTTTACTACCAATAGAAATCTTAATATGTTTACCATTATCTGCTTTTCTAAATGTGCATTCAAGTACATTGTCAACTGTAGGATCTACAATCATATCATAAGCAAAGTTTCCACCTGCCTGTGCATATCTGTAAGTTCCATCATCAGTTACACCTACTGAATTGTTTTCTACCATTTCATGAAGAGCATCGTTCTCATACTGACCATAACCAGGTTGAACTGTATCAAGAAGAGTTCTCTGATTACGTTTTTCATTTTTACCTGCGAGAATAATTGCTTCCTGCATGCCATTTGTATCATCTGATAAATACCAATAGATACCATATCTCTCTGAATTCTTAGAATAATGTGGTGAAAATACTAAGTCAGAATCTGTACCCGTCATAGTAAATTCAAGTTTTCCATCTGTTTTTACTAAGTATTTGTTAATATTCGCGATATAATCTGAAACTGTACCAATTGACATATTAACTAATATGTTTTCACTTGAAGTTTTCTTAATTGCTGGGATTGTAACACTTACACCTGTTGTTGTTGTTGTAAGAGTATCTGTTCCAAGGTCTGCACTAAGTACTATTGGACCATATTTAAATGCATATGCTGAATCATTGTCTGGAAGTGTATATGCTTTAACTTCCATCGGAAGAGTAATCTCTATTACTGTTCCAGAAGTAAGTGAACCACTAACTAACGCATATCCAGCCTTTGTTGAATATTTGTAATCATTGCCATTAACTTTAATTGTTGCGCTGTCTGCTAACCAGTCAGGAAGTCTTAATCTGATATTAACATCGGCTGAGCTTCCATCTCCTGTTGTTACAGTGAATTTAGATGTATTTGTGTTAGGAATACTAGTTTCCTGTTTAACCGTTACATTCTCATCTGTCCAATTAAGCGTTGAACTTACATACTGATTAACAAATAATGTATTGTCTTTATAGAAGTAAATACTGTCGCCTAACTTTGTGAAATTCTCCATTCCACTGCCTGTACAGCACCAGAACTTATTAAACTTCTCTCCGTATACTTTGAAATATCCTGTAGCCATAGGCTGGAAGTATGTTGACATACCTGTCTCTGAATTCTGTGATGAAAGAATTGAGTTAATAAATGTAGTCTCATAGTAATCAGAATATTTCTTTTCGCCTGTAATCTTAAAGAGTTCTCTTGAAAGTTTTAACATATTGTATGAGTTACATGTTTCACAGTTACAGTTTGTTCTCTCATCATCAAGGACATTGTCCTCTCCAAAATGTTCCCACTCACTATTACCACCTGTAATATATGTATGGTTGTCAATTACCATTGTCCAGAAAGCTTCTGCATACTGAAGATATTTTTCTTCACCAGTAACTTTATATCTGTTTAATGCACCTAAGAATTTAGGAATTGTTGTATTTGCATGTTTATTGTTAAGTACATTTTTACCACCAGCTAATACAGATTCAAATAATGTTGTTTCATCAAAATATGCTGCTGCTGTAAGATGATTTGCTTTGTTTGTTATTGTATATAATTCATATAAACAGTCATTCATTCCGCCGTATTCAATACCAAGTACTGTATTACGTTTTGCTTCACTCCAACTACTTGCTCTATTATAAGTCCAATCACCTAATCCACTAGCTACTGTCTTAGCATTCTCATATCCTGTTAACTCATAAACTGATACAAGTCCAGCAATAATCTTATGCATTGTATACCATGGAACCCAAGACTGAGTCGTTATATTAGTTGCATTAGACTCAACATTATCAAACTGCTTTTCAACATTGCCTGAATTCACAATAGTTGAGCCAAAGATAAAGCCTGCCTTACCCTTTGTATTGTTCTGGCATTCAAGAAGTGCATCTACAATATAATTAAGCTTATCTGTAAGAGTAGTCTTATCTGCTGCTGATACATTAGGATTTACACATGCCTGCGCTACTGCTGTCATGTAGTGTCCAATAGTATGTCCGCCAATAAGAGAATTCTCCCAGCCTTCATATCTTGTTGCGCCTTTCATATCAAGACCTGCTGTCTCTCTGAATCCTGCAAGAAGTTTATCTGCATCTAACTCTTTTAAGTAGTTGACATCAAGGTTAAGAGACTCAACCTCATATTCATCATCCATTATTACATCTTCAATATTGAATTCTGACATACCCTTAAGGTCAGGAACTGTATCAACTGTTACTTCTGAATTCTTATTATATAATGCCTGCGCTTGTGCTGCGTCTGCTGCTACACTATATAATTCATATTCATCAAGATCAATTGTAGGATTACCGCCATTTCCATGTGCATATCCATTAGAACCTATAGTTTTAGTACAATCGCTGCTTTTAATTACCTGTGTTGATATATCCTTGTTATATACAGTAGTTGTCTGCTCAACACCATTTCTATAAATCTTACCTATTTTATTATCTGAGTCATATGTTATTACAACATTAACCCATTCACCAACAGGGAAGAACTCACTTCTTGATGCTGATACCTGATACTCTACAGGATGTTCTGGTGCATCTCCTGCTGAAAGTACAATAGGAGTTGTATCATTTAAACTTGATACATACCATCCATTAGTATTCCACTCTGCTTTATTCCAGCATATTATCTGCTCGCCAACCATAGTTGACTCAGCTTTTAACCAAAATGATACTGTAAGATTTGATGGCTGCAAATCTGTTGACTTTCCTAAGTTAAGGAAAGTACTTCCATTAAACTTAAATGCTTTACCATCTTTTATACCTGTTGTATACTGCTCTGTTCCAACTACTGTTGGTGTTACAGTGCCTTTAGAATCTGTTAGACTATCTTCAAATGATAATCCCATAACCTTACTTTCCTCAAGTGTTGCAAGATCACCTGCTAATACATTTTGAGAAAGACTTGTAAGATTAAGTCCTGTTCCGACAAGAACTACGCTCATTCCCAGTGCGAGTACACGGTTTCTTGTCTTAGAAAAAAATCTTTTTTTCATTCCATTTCTCCCATTCATTGATATACTTCAACTAGTTACTACCACATAATAACAATTAATTTATATAAAATAAACAAGCTAATGTTTGAAAATGTTAAAAATAGTTATTACTTATTTTGCCCTATATTACACACTATTTGGACTCTATTTTTTCTTTTGTATACGCATTTCTAAACTCTGATGGTGTAAGTCCATTCTGCTTTCTAAATGCTGATGAAAATGCCTGCACATTGTAATATCCACTATCAAATGCTATCTCTGATATTGTAGCCCGCGTGTTAGAAATTAAGTATTTTGCTCTTTCCATCTTGGCATCTGTTATATATTTTTTAAGTGTGATTTTGTGCTTTTTATGAAAATATGTTGTAAGATATTTATCGTTATATCCAATACTATCCGCGATATCTTTAACTTTAATCTGCTCAGATATATGTGTTGCCACATAGTCAATTATATCATTATCTATTCTTGAATCTTCTGAAGCTCTGCCATTAATCGTACTAAATATCTGATTCTGAATCTCGCATAATATTGCAGTTGCAAGGTATGTATTCTCTTCAAAGTTCATATATCTTTTATCTGAATCCTGTAATTGCTTCATGAGTACCATAACCCTGTCCTTAGATACTAGTTTGCCCTGCTTTGGAATTTGTACAAAATGATGTTCAAACCTGACATTATCCTGACTTGTTTTGATACATTCATAATCCATTTCTGAACTACACCAAAAATGCAGCCAATAAAAACAACAAAATGAGCTTTTGTATCCCTGCTGTATCTGTGAAGGATTCATTAATAAGTATTCTCCCTCTTTAACTTCATATTGTCCCCATTCATCTTCTATATATAAGGTCCCTCTTTCAATAACAATCAGTTCAAAATCAAGAAGAACACGCTGAAGATGCTGCCAGCTTTCATCAGGGCATTCAAACTTGCCAGACATATGGTAATGTACTGGACTATAGATATTAATTTTTAACCAATCCTTTTGAACCTCATCTCTACTTCTGCCAAATTCATTTGCCATAGTATTTCTTTCCTTCCCAAAATATGTGTATACTGCGAGTTACTCTACTTTTATTATGTTTATATATTATAAGATTTATAAGATATCTACAATCTTGAAAGGTTTGAATTAGTTTAAAAATGTTATATTTTTTGTCTTTTACTTACTATTTTTATGCTTAACTTATATTTATATAATTTGTTATATTATAAAATGGAACCTTAGTAGAGGCTAAAGTTCCATTTGATTTGTATTTATAAACAATACTCCTTTTTTATTGGGGAAATAAAAAATTTACTTGAGGTCAAATCTGAATTATTATTTGATTCCATTCACTTCTATGAAGTCATCATAATAATCTTGATTTAGAATTGTAACTCCTTATTATTCTTCATTATTTATACATATTTCTTAGCTGTGTAAGCTGATCTGCTTCCCATAACCGCTCCACCGGACCATAGGTCTACATTAACCTTTAACCTGTAGTAGTAGCCTGAAGGTAAAGTAAAATTCTCTGTCTTAGTTAACCTACCAGCGCCTGACAAGGTGTAGGACCACACCTTATAATCGCTAAATGATGTTCCGCCACTACTGCGCTGTATCGACATAGTTATAGTATGTAGGAAATTACGCTCAGTCTCTACCTCAAAAGTGCAGCTTGCTACCTTACTTGTGGTGTTAATTGTCATAAATGCATTTGTAGCTGAAATATAGTTATCTATGTCTAGTATAACTCCACTTTGTACTGCTATGTCTTCATCTTCATTTAATGTGACTTCTTCAGCCTTTACCTGGTTCGATGGAAAGAATACACATACAGCAAATAAGATTGCTACTGGGATTATGTATCTGTACTTTTTCATTCTTCTCCTCCTTTCTCGTTTATTGTCCCCTTTTAACTATCTACATATATATAAACGAGATTAGGAGGTGATTTACAACACCCTTTTTGAAAATTTTTTAATTATTTTTATTTCTCCTGTATACCAGCTATAATATTATCCATCTCTTCATAGATTTCATCAGATATCTCTATCTCAAATAGATACTCTTCCTGTGCCCAATATGCTTTATTAATATTTTTCAATCTATAATATCTGATCTTTTTATCTCCTATAACCTTGTCTTTTAATATATTAGGAGATGAAACCGTAATATAATTATATGCTTTATAAAATCTAATTGATATATATTGCTCATCTTTATTGCCATATACTAATGTATTAACAGTACTTTTACTATCATCTAACTTAAATCCTTCAGGTATATATAAGATATCATACATATCTCTTATATCCTCTGTCACATCACTTACTGTGTTTCCATTATCCTTATTAGCCTCCTTATGCTCTGAGCCAAGGACACCTTCAACACCTATCTGATAGTTACCTCCCTGATCATATCTCTCTGTCAAATGATAGCTGTTCGACTTTACTCCGACTGCTGTATCTACAGTGTTAAAGGTAATCATACATATCAGGATACATGCAACTACTGCTACTCTTACACCATACTTAAGCACATAATACAGGGTCTTTCTTCCATAATATCCTGTCGCTGAACTCTTGATACTTCTTTTAATCTGTGCCCTTCTAATATCGTTATATCTAAACTGACTATTCTCTTCTAATTCAGCTTTTTTATCTATTAACTCTTTACTTTCCAAATCTATATAGTCTGATAACGCTTTTTTAATCATAATCTCATCAAACTCATTGAATCCACTGTTAAGCTTATCGTTAAAATTACTATTAACTTTATCTTTCATATTCTCCACCCTCCTTCATAAGTTTTACTAATCTTGTCTTTGCCCTATTCATATACGTTCCAACATTCCTCCATTTAATACCTAATTCATCTCCTATCTCTTTGTCTGTCTTATCCATAAAGTATCTAAGTACAATTAACTTTTTGTCAATCTCCGAAAGATTCTTCATATAATGAGCTAGATTCTCAGATTCTATCTTGTTAATACACTGCTCATCTATTGGCCTAGCTTTTTCATCAGCTATACTAAGGCATACCTCATCATCCATTATATCAGTTTTTAACCTTATCTGATTCTTTCTAAGATAATCAATAGATATGCTTCTAATAATATAAACGAGATAAGTGACCTCTTTACAACACCCTATTTCACGAATTTTTGAAATGTTTTCATAAATTTTAAAAGTTGAGGTGTTTACAATGTCCTCTGCAATCTGATAATCCTTGACAAAACCGTATGCTGTCCATAATAATTGTGAGTAATATTTTTCGTATAAATTCGCAATAAATTCTTTATCGCTTTCATCTTCTATAAATGTTAATGTTAAAATCACTATTTTTCCTTTCCCAAGTCAATCTTTTATCTATTACAATCATCATTTAGACTTATGATATCACATCATGCCATATTCTTCTACCCATTTTGGCGGGAAAAGTTGTTCCTTTTATCAATTCTACTGATTTATTCTACAATATGTAAATATCCGAAAAATGACTGTATATCCCAACATACAAACATTCTTATTGATTTCTATTTTTGTTATACTTTACCCATATAGCAGATGGTATACGTTCCATACTGTATAATAAAAGGAGGATTTTTTGTGAGAAAAAAACATTTATTATCATTTTCGGCTGTTGCTATGGCTGGAATATTAAGTATCTCTACTCTTGGACTTAATAATCTTGCATCACTTACATATGCTGCCAATGAAAATGCACCTGTCAAAGCTGTCACCAACTACAATGAAGCTACTGTAGCTAACACCATATCTGCCCTTGAAACAGCGGATAATGCCATTATTTATGGAGAAGATGCAACAATTGAAACAGATTCATCTAAGAACTCTAAAGTTCTTTCCTTAAATGGAGATGCCTTTGGAGCTGGATGGCTTAAACTTCCAGATAACATTTATAAGAATGTAACTACAGGTTTTACTCTGGCTATGGATGTATATGTTGCAGATAATGCTGCTTCATACACCAGACTCTTCCAATCGAGCAGTATAGCTTTTGGAACAGGAAGCGGCTGGTGGGATGCTCCTGACATTTCAATTGATTTAGGTGATACTACTAATCCAAGCGGTTTTAGACATTCTGTATATGTTGGCAAAACTATTAATACCATCGATGATGCTGGAAAGTATCGTTCAATGTTTAACAGCAGTATTAATAAGTCTTCTGGAGAATGGAAGAAGCTTGTAATGGTTGTTAGCTCAACTGATTACAATTTCTATATAGATGGTGTCAAAGCTTCTTTAACCGGTAACAATACCCTTAATACCGTACTAAATAATTTATTTAGTACAACTGAAAACTATCTTAAAAGTTACACTTTTAACTCACTTGGCCACTCTGTATATTCTGGTGACAGTGATGTAAAAGCTAAATTTGATAATGTGGCTATCTACAGCTATGCTTTATCTGACGCTCAAGCTGCTTCGCTTCCAACTGACGCTGATTATCTATACACTTTTGAAGATTCAACCGTAACTTTAGCCACCCCTGATGATGTTACTAACGGAGAAAATATCTATACTGATGGAACTGAACTTACTGCTGTTTCAGACCTTACAGTAACTTCACCAGATGGCAGTGTTACTGCTAAGGTATGGAATGATGCTGCTACAGGAAGATTTTTCTACTCCTCTTCAAAAGACGGTAACTGTGTTATTGAAGCATCTGCACTTGGAATCAATACTACTGCTGCCGATTTGACTAAGGGATTAACTTATATAACTGATAGTAAGAAAGCCAAAACAATAGATGAAACTTATGACCTTATTTCTGGTAAATCAAGCACAGCATCTAATCACTGTAATGAGATTACTTTTTCATTACAGAATGCTGATAATTCTATTGTAAATGTTATTATCAGAGCATATGATGATGGAATTGCTTACAGATATAATGTTCCTGGAATCACCTCACAGACTGCATCAATCAGTGGAGAAGCTAGTGAATTTGTACTTCCAGACAGTTCCGTTACATGGGCTTATACTCAGGTAAATGAGACATATGAAGGTACATTTTCAAAAAGAAAAATGTCTTTATTAAAGTCTTCTGGACTTGATCTTTCTACACCTATTCTTGCTTCTGTAGATACTGATAAATACTGGGTTCTTCTTACTGAGGCCAACGTATTTAATGAATCCAAACCTTATTGTGCATCATATTTTACTACCGCTACAGGCGAAAAGAATTTAAAGTTTAAATTTGGAAATGGCCAGACCACAAATGTATCTATGACTTATCCATTTAATACTCCTTGGAGAGTAGCCATTATTACGGACAATCTTAATAGCTTAGTAAATAGTAACATGGTTAAAAATCTTAATCCTGAGTCTAAGATTTCAGACACTAGCTGGATTAAACCTGGTAAAGTTGCATGGTCTTGGTGGTCATCATCAGGAGATGATCCTATTGAATATGGCACTCAGAAAGATTATATTGATTTTGCTGCTGATAATGGCTGGGATTATATTTGTCTTGATTATGGCTGGGTTCTCTGGGATGATTATGAAACTAAAGTACAAGAATTATGTAACTATGCTAAAGAAAAGGGTATTGGTATTCTTTTATGGTATGGTGTAAATAATACTAACCATACTGCTTCTGGTGCTTATCCTAAGTATTCACTTCTTGACGAAGCTACTATTACCAGAGAATTCACTAAGATTTCTTCTTGGGGTGTAAAGGGTGTAAAAGTTGATTACTTCAATAGCGATAATCAGCTTACAATGAAACAGATGAATATGGTGGCTGATATTGCTGCTACTAACAAATTAATGGTAGTTTTCCACGGTTGTACTAATCCAAATGGAGAAGAAAGAACCTACCCTAATATTATGTCTTACGAAGCCGTATATGGAGCTGAATACTATAAGTGGCGCACTGAACCTTCAGTTGCTAACTGTCTTACATATCCTTATACCCGTAATATACTAGGCTCTATGGACTTTACTCCAACTGCTTACCGTGTATCTAATATTTCAGCAACTTCAGGTTTTATGCTTGCCGAAACTGTAGTATTTGAATCTGGATTACAACATTTTGCACAGTCAATTTACGCTTATCAGGGTTACACTGGTCTGTCTTTCTTAAATGATGTTGATACCGCTTGGGATACATCTGTACTTTGTGAAGGATATCCTGGAGAATACACCTCTATTGCTAGAAAATCAGGAGATGACTGGTATATTGGTGCTATGACTCTTAATGCCAGAACTACTGATATTTCATTAGATTTTCTTGATAAAGGTAACTATACTGCTTACATTTACAAAGATAATTCCGATGGAACTGATTTAACTATTGAAACAAAAACTGTAACTGCCGACGATACGCTTAATGTTTCTCTTCTTGCTGAAGGTGGCTTTGCCGTTAAACTTACTAAAGGCACAATGAATACCTCAACTATATATGATGGTTATTCATACTATGAAGCTGAGAACGCTATTTTAACGGGTGCTGCAATTGCTGATGTTAATCAATATGCTTCTGGACTCAAATTTGTTGGATGGCTGGGCGGAAACGCTAATAATACACTTACTTTTGATACTGTAAATGTTGACAGCGATGGCACTTATGAACTTAAGATTTACTTTGTAACAGGTGCTAAGCGTGACTTATATGTATGCATTAATGATTCTACAGTTATTAAGTTATCTGATTTATTGGCTAACACAAATGACTGGGTAGCTGTAAAGTCAACTTCTATAAATGTTTCATTAAAAGCTGGAACTAATACAATTAAGCTGTATAATGATAAAGCTTATGCTCCTTCAATCGATAGAATAGCTATATCTGCTTCAACAGTATCTGGTGAACCTACTGATGAATATGATCCATCAATAGACGAGACGACTGCTTCTGATGAAACAAATGACACAACTACTAATGTTCCAACAACTGGAGATTATAATATTATTTTCTTATTAATCATTATGTTATTAAGCTCCGCATGTATAGTTTACAACTTTAAGGCCAAGAATCACTCTCATATTTAATTAAATAACTACTTAGAGTAATAAAAAACATAGTTTAATGAGCAACCGTATAAAATCGCTGCACATTAACTATGTTTTTTTTATATGTTTATTTATTAATTGTATATTTAAGATTTCTATATTCACTAGGACTAAGTCCTCTTTCTTTTTTAAACACCTTTGAAAATGTCAATGCATCATTATAGCCTACTTCTCTTGCAATATTAAGTATCTTCATATCTGTAGACTTAAGTAAAATCTTAGCTTGATCCATTCTATACTTGAGCAGATACTCCTGAGGTGACACTTGCAAGGATTTCTTGAATATCTGCGCCAGATAACTCCTATCAATTCCTATGTAATTAGCTATGTCATTGATTCTTACATTCTCCATATAGTGACTTGTAATATAGTCTACAGCTTGTTGTGCATATATTCTATACGGATAATCATAGCACTCTTCCTTCTTCATACTCTGATGTCTGTTATCTATCAATGCTGCAAATACTTGCAGCAAAGCAGAATCTCTACGAAGCTCATTAGATAATGTAAGCTGCCTCGATAGAAGCATCTGCTGAATATGTGTAAATACATAAGATGTATCTTGAAATTCACCTATAAGATGTTCTTTATCAAAACCTGCTGCCTGCAAATAAGTTAGTGCCTTTACTCCTTGAAATCCTACCCATATGTATGTCCACGGAGCTTTACTGTCTGCATAATAATGTACTTCCTGCCCAGGCCATATAAGAAAAGTATCACCTTTACTTAGATTATATACTTTTCCATCAGTCTCGTAAGTTCCCTTGCCATCACAGATAAAATGCAGAATAAAAACATCGCGTGTTCCTGGTCCAAATGAATGGTCCGGAAAGCAATTCTGCATACCACAGGTACTTAGATATAAGTCAATTGAATCATTCATAATCTGTTCTAGACATTGAAATCCCGCATAATTAACATATAACGCTGATTTAGGATTATTATCCTTCATATTGCACTAACCTTTCTATACTAACAGTTGTTGACAGCACTTCTATTATAGCAATATACTATTTTTTTATAATAGTATTGTATATTTTCTCCTGCTTTTTAGCTGATGCAACAATATCCTTAATAAGCTTCTTTGGCTCTGTTACTACAAGTGCTGAACCATAACTCATAATCCACTGTGTAAAGTTATCCATTCCTATTACCTTATCTTCAAAGTAAAGACCGTCTTTTTCTTTAGTGAACTTACCATTTTTTCTACAAGCAAGATCTTCCTTCACTCTACTAATAACACCGCCTCTATCCTCAATTCTAAACTTTACCTTACTTGCTGTACCTTCGCCTGTACCCCAAAGATTAGGTAATTGGGCAAGGATTGCTTCATCTGGTTTCGCAAGTTTTTCTTTGGAAGAGTTAATTGACTTAATTCTATCAACTCTGATTAAACGTATATTATCATCAATAATAGTTACAACATATTGAATTCTCTCATGTGAATATTCAACAATCTTAAGTGGTCTCATAACTATTGTCTCTGTTTGAGCATTATCATTAACATATTCAATCTTAAGAACACTTTTTCTATACATATATTTCTTGAGTCTAGATATATATTCGTCAGAAACAACAGAAATATCCTTAAGAGGAGGCATAATATAATATTCGTCCAATGCATTAATTACTGCATCATAATTGACACCTACGAACTCATCAAGATAGTCATGCTCTTTTGCAGATAATACTACATATAATTGAGTATCATCTATCTCTTCCATCTTAATTATCTCATTATCAAATTCTCCTGAATTAACAATCTCAGGACTAAGTGTTGTCGTAATATTAATACCGAATTCTTTCAGACCTGCCATAAATAACACATCTTTTCTTATGGTTTCAATCTCATCTGTCATATCCATCTTTTTAGCAAGATCTGTGATTGAACACCCCTGACTCTTGTTTAATATAAACATTATTGTATTAATTCTATATAATAGGCTTTGCTGGTTAATCTGCATCATGGCTATTTTTCCTCCTCGTAATTCTTAAGTATGTCTGCTGCTACATCTTTCATCTCACTAACAAGTCTCTCTGGTTCAAACACAATGCACTTGCTGCCAAATTCTCTGATTATCGGTTTAAATTCATTGATTCCACAAATTGAATCTGTATACCACAAATATTCTCCATCTTCTTCTATAGCTGATAATGGTCTTCTTGACACAAGTAATCTGACTTTTTGAGCTACCTCTGGCTCATTATCAAATCTAAGTTTAACCGCCATCTCTGGTTTAATCGACATAGCAACCATCTTCTTAATAATATCCAGATAATATTTATCATGATATATTTTGTTAGGAATATCTGTCTCTTTAATTCCTACAATTGAATCCATGAGAATACATGTCTTTCTTCCTTCAACTGTTTCTCCAAGAATATAAAGCTGGTCTTTTTCTACTGAAAATGCTATTAATCCAACTTTAACTGTTGAAAATAATACAAGTCCTGCTCTTGTATTATATTTAATTTTAAGAGCAACTTCTCTAAATTTAAATCCTTCAAAAATTTTAATATTCTCTATCTGATTAGTTTCTGATGTAAATCCAATACCAAGTACCTTATTGTCATATGCATCAATTGTAACTGGAAATTCATCCTGTTTTGCTGTACTCTTTATTCTATCTGAAATTCCTTTTAAAACTTTTTTATTCTCAGATTCTTCAGATTCACATTCTATCTGACTTAATATAAATGATGTTAATGCAGGATTTAATCCAATATATTTGGGAATATTAGGAAAACATGAGTAGAATCCTTGCTTATTTTTTAATATTATTCTTCTGCCTTCAAGGAATTCAAGATCATATAAAAATAGATTGCTTCCCATCTCTTTCATATGTCTTTTTAATAATTTTGCGTCAAATTTGAAGGGATTCTCAGATATTGTCATACATATCATGATTCTACGAGTATCCTCGTTTTTCTTACTATCTTCTGTTACCTCATCATTTACTTCTTCCATTTTTACTTCTTCTTTAATCTTTTTAGTTCTAGGCATTCTTAAACCTCCATTTTATAATTTGTTTTTTTAAATTGTCTCAGCATATACATCTCTTTTGCTAATTCCTCTGTCTTTTGCAACTTTCTTCATTGCTTCCTTCTTGTCGATACCCATATCTATATAATATTGTAAATGTTCATTTATAGTCATGCGCTCCCATTCCTCACGACTTTCAGTCTCTATTTCTTCAAGACTTTTGCCCTCGATTACGAGTACATACTCGCCTCGTGGCTCTTCTGCTTTATACTTAACAATTGCAGCTTCCAATGTAGTCTGATTGCAGTTTTCAAACTTTTTAGTTAACTCTCTGCATATCGATAGCTTCCTATTACCCAATGTAATTAACAGTTCTTCCAATGTTTTTACTAAATGATGCGGAGCTTCATAAACAATAAGGGTTCTCGTATCATTTTTCATATATTCTAAAACTCTGCTTCTCTCCTTCTTATCCGCAGGTAAAAAAGCCTCAAAACTGAATCTTCTAGTTGATAATCCAGACATTGTTAATGCTGTAATACATGCTGCCGGACCGGGAAGCGAAGTAACTTCCACTCCTGCCTCATAACATTGTCTTACAAGTTCTTCACCAGGATCAGATATTCCGGGTGTACCTGCATCTGTAATCAATGCAATATTTTTACCCTCCTGCATTAATCCTACAAGATACTTTGCTTTATCAACTTTGTTATATTCATGATAACTCGTCATTGGTGTTTTTATCTCAAAATGATTAAGAAGCTTTATACTATGTCTAGTATCTTCAGCTCCTATAAGGTCAACCTCTTCAAGTGTTCTTAATACCCTTAAAGTTATATCTTCAAGATTGCCTATTGGTGTTGCGCATAAGTAAAGTTTTCCACTCATACATAATCTCTCTTTCGCCTAATATCCATATATATCATATATTTCATCAGTATATTTACCCTGTTCCTTATAAACTATTAAAGGTTTTTCAATTTTAACCATTGAATTTCCTCCTCTTGTTGCCTCAATAAGTACCATATTTGCTTCTTTATCAATAAATGGATGCACGAATTTAATTCTCTTTGGTTCAAGTTTGTTATTCTTTAACTCCGACATAATCTCCGATAATCTATGCGGTCTATGTACCATATAGAATCTTCCACCAGGCTTTAACAAAAGTGATGCTTCCCTTACTACATCTTCAAGCGTACATAAAACTTCATGCCTGGCTATAGCTTTTGGTAATTCTGGATTCTTAAGTCCATGATTATCATTCATATATGGAGGATTACTTGTAACCACATCAAATACAGCCTTTCCAAATATATTAGATGCCTCTTTTATATCACCCTTTACTATATCAATCTTATCATTAAGACAATTATATTGAACACTTCTGCTTGCCATAAGTGCACTCTCTTCTTGAATCTCAAGTCCTGTAAAATGTTTTCCTGCCGTCTTAGCTTCTAAAAGAATCGGAATGATTCCTGTTCCTGTACCTAAATCCAGCATATTCTCATTCTCTTTAACATTTGCAAATCCTGATAATAGCACTGCATCCATTCCAAAGCAAAATTTATCCTTACTCTGAATAATCTTATATCCATTCCTATTCAGATCATCCAGTCTTTCACCCGGAAGTAGATTAATCATCAAATTTAGACTTACCTTCCTTCTTTTCAAGTGCTTCTAACTCGCGCAATTCCTGATCATTTAGCTTAATATCATCTTTACGCTTCTTCGGCTTAAATTTAAGCTCTGCAACCTTGTATTCACGAATCTCTTTTTCGTCATTAACCTGAACAATAACCTTAACCAACTGCCTAAGTACGCTGACACTATGAACTTCGCCTTTTAGTCCATCTATCGTATTAACAAAATCACCTACATTAGGTAGTTTACTATTCAAATCTTCATATGTTTCTTCTTCATTCTTAAGACAGCACATCAAACGTCCGCAAACACCTGATATCTTAGTAGGATTCAATGATAGATTCTGCTCTTTAGCCATCTTAATTGATACAGGTGCAAACTCTGATAAATGTGTATTACAGCACAAGCTTCTGCCACAGATACCAATTCCACCCACTACCTTTGTCTCATCTCTAACACCAATCTGTCTAAGTTCTATTCTGGTCTTAAACACAGCTGCTAAATCTTTAACTAGTTCTCTAAAATCAATTCTTCCATCTGCTGTAAAATAAAATAATACTTTATTGTTATCAAATGTATATTCTGTATCGATTAGTTTCATATCAAGATTATGCTTTTGAATCTTCTCAAGACATATGTTGAAGGCTTTCTTTTCCTTATCTTTGTTCTCAATCTCCTTCTTATCATCTTCTGAAGTTGATACTCTGATAACAGGCTTAAGTGGCAATACTACCTTCTCTTCTTCAACTTCTCTAATACCTAATACTACATTACCATATTCAACACCTCTAGCTGTTTCAACAATTACATGCTGACCAACCTCTATCTCATAATCTGCTGGATCAAAAAAGTATATCTTTCCAGCATTTCTAAATCTTACACCTATTACTTTTAACATCAATTTCTCCTTTTTGAATATTTATTTAAGAATGTCTAACACCCAAACATTCCTTAATTGTTAAATACAAAAGCTCTATTGTGAGGTCAAAATTAACATTAGCTTTTAATCTTACCTTAACCGTCATAAGAGCATTCATGATTTTTTCAATTCCATTATATGAAAGCTTTGAAGCCTGTTCATTAATTGCACTATATTCATCCTTAAATACAATATCTTCCACATCTTTAGAAGCTTTGTACATTAGTACATCTCTATACCATATCATAATCAAATCCATATAATCATCAATATCAAGCTTATACACAGAAGCTCTCTTAACATATGCAATTACATCTACAACTGAAATATCTGCTATATTCTTTAGAAGTTGCAATACTTCATCTTTCATCTCCATAAAATGTTCTGAAGATGCAAGCTTAACGGCCTTACCCAGGTTACCTCCTGCAAATGCTACTGAAATATCTGCTATATAATCAGGCACTTTCACCTGCTTAAGAAGATATTCTCTAATTAAATCATCGCTTATTGGCTTCAGATTGAGTGTAACACATCTTGATAATATTGTAGGTAAAAATGCATCAGCATTAGTAGTCAATAACATAATAACTGCATATTCAGGCGGTTCCTCTATCGTCTTAAGAAGAGCATTCTGCGCTTGATCTGTCATTTTCTCTGCCTCATCAATAACATAAACCTTATACTTACTGCTATATGGTTTAATTACAATGTCGTTATTAATCTGCTTCCTAATATCATCAACACCAATACTTGAAACTTTCTCATGAGTTACCCACTTAACATCAGGCTGATTATAATTCAGCATCTGCTTACAACTCCTACATTCCATACATGGTGCATTCTCTTGGTTTTCACACATTAACTGCATAATAAATGCCTTTGCAAGTGTTTTCTTCCCACTTCCTATTTCACCATTCAAAATATATGCATGTGACAACTTGTCCTGTTGTATCGCATTCTTAAAATGTTCTATAATACTATGATGTCCAATTACATCTTTAAATCCTGCCATATCGTATCCTCTGTCTCTGATAAATTATGTTAATATATCTAACAAAAGTCCCCCTATCTCATCTATATAATCGAGAATTTTAATGTTATCCTGCTCATCTTTTATTAGCTCAGATGCCAGGTCATCAAGATTTTTGTCAATCAATTTTACAATTCCATATACTCTGTGTCTCCCTCTCTTATCAAGAAAGTTCTCTCTTGAAAATGAATGTGATCTATATACTACTTCATTAAGAAAGCTTCGGATTAATTCTCGGTAACGCTTCATGTCTCTTACATCAGTATGTTTAGATATCTTCTTTCCTTGTTCGGATATCTCATTCATCAAAGCACTAACTTTTGCCTGAAGATCAGCTTCTTCTATATTACTTGCAAGTACAAACTTAAAGGTTCCATCTGCTTGCTGTGTCTGCTTAATCTGCTCTGCTTGCTGCACAGCTGATATGTCATTTACTTTAATATCCATAAAGCTCACCTCCTCGTACATCTAGAGTCTTTTACATTATAACATATTTACTTAATATCTGCACATATATCTTTTAAACAATTTGAAATTTTTACATTTTTGTATTTTTTTGTAATTCCAGCTCTTTTTAGTTTATCTTCACTAAAATCTTCTGAATCCGAAATAAATCTTCTGCACATCTCCAAATATTTTGGTTTTGATTGCATTTTTTCTCTATTAAGTGCTCTTGATAGTCTTAATCCATCTTCTACTTCTATATATATCGGTACTACTGCTGTATCTCCATAGTAACTTTTCATCTTTTCAAACGATTCAAGCGTACCTATTATTAGATACCTGTCATTCTCCAAATCTATCTGTCCATCATCTACTGTAAAATATGTCCACGGACCATCGACTGTATTATATGTCCTTTTTTCAATTACCTTACCAGACTTCTCTAACTTCTCTAATTCTTCCTCTCCTACAAAATGATATTCTTCTCCTTCGGTTTCACCTTTTCGCATTGGTCTAGTTGTATACATAACAATTGTTTTCATATTTAATTTATTCTTAAGCTTTTTAAATATCGAATCTTTTCCAGACGAACTTTTTCCCATTAGATAGTAAATGTTATTCATTTTCATCATCCTTTACATTTTCATAACTTATTATATATTTTAGTCTTTTATTACGCATATTGTTTCTAAACTTTTATCTGACATTCCCGATATATTAAGTCCCATTCTTTTATATTCTATCAGTTGCTCTATAAAGCATTGGCTGATTACCTCGCCTGGTACTAACAATGGAATTCCTGGTGGATATAAAAAAATGTATTCTGCTGAAATATTTCCTATAGAATTCTCTATATTAACTATCATTTTTTCAGACTTATACGCTTCGCTAACTGTAAGTTTAACTTCGTTTTCTATTCTATCAGTGCAATGTGATTCTTTTATGAAAGAATCTTCACAGATTATCAATTTCTCTTGTTTTCTATTTAATAATAATTCTTTATCTATTATTTCTAGCGCATCGCTTAGTCTGTCAAAACCTTCTTGTGTATCCATACAGGATGTCATCGCTATAACATATCTGCCTGCTGACATCTCCATTTGCAAATGAAATCTCTCTAATAGTACTTTATACAAATCACTTCCGGTAAATCCGTCAACATCACTATAAATAACTAATTTTGACTTGTCATAATCAAATACCTTGCTTTTACCTGTATCTGTATTGATTTTGCCTGTGTCTGTATTGATTTTGCCTATATTAGCCTTATCCTTTTGATTGTCTATATTAAATAAGTGTAAGTTAATTAGCGAAGCTGTCTCTTCTCTAAAGTTACTTATCATATTTACTTCATTATCAAACATTCTACTTCCTTCGTCAATCATTCTTTTTATGCAATTATCAATGCTTGACATCAGAACATATGATGGACTGCTGCTTTCATATATTCCTAGGAATTTACTTATATCCGAAATACTAACTTTGTCACTATTAACATGCAATAATGCTGTCTGTGTCAGCGATGGAAGTGTCTTGTGTACACTCTGTATTACAATATCTGCTCCACAATCTATCGCCGAAGCTGGAAAATATGAATTCCTTGAAAAGTGCGCTCCATGCGCTTCATCAACAATCAAAATCTTTCCCCATTTGTGGACAATCTCTGCAATTTTAGCAATATCTGAAACAACTCCCTCATAGGTTGGTGATGTTATTACTATCGCTGTTACATCTGTATTCTTGCTTATTAAGTTATCTACAGCCTCGGCATCAATGGCTAGATTAATTCCTGTTTTAGTATCCACATCTGGATATAGATATATTGGCTCAAGTCCTCCCATAAATACAGCATTGTAGACAGATTTGTGGGAATTCCTCGCAATTATTATTTTCTTGTTATTTTCTTTCCACGTTACAGCCGCTATGGAAGATAAAATCCCACAAGAGCTGCCATTTACCAAAAAATAAGTAGCTTTTGAACCATAAAACCTCGCTGCTCTATCCATAGATTCTTTTAAAATTCCTTGTGCATCATGAAGATTATCAAATCCATCTACCTCTGTAATGTCATATGAAAATGGATTCTCTCCTATAGTATTTCTCTTATGTCCAGGCATATGAAAAGGATATATATCTGACTTTGAATACTTAATTAATTTATTATATATATTAGACTCATATTTAGCATCATTCATTTAGGTATTCTCCTACTTTCATTCGACTATATTTCAAATGTAATAAGATTATACTTTAATCTAACTAAATATACAACAAGTGTTAAAACTACAATTATAATAACAATCCAATCAATTCTTTTTATATATTTAACAAAAAAACTTCTATGAACTCCTAGTATTAATGCTATACACATAGGTATTGCCATAGGATTATATGACATATATGCTTTTAAATCCATACTTATCAATGACACTATTGCTCTAGTGATTCCACATGTTGGACATGGTTTACCTATAACAGCGGCAATAGGACACCCAATACCTGATATATTTATAAAAATTATATATAAAGAAGCAACTATAATTATTATTAAATGCTCCATAACTATCTTTTTAATTTTATTATTACTGTTTTGTTCCTGCATTCTCTCAATATCTTTCTATTGCTTTTCATTAATCCTATATCTTTTCTCTTTCATTTTACACTATCCTCATATAAATAACAATGTTTTATGTTACTGCATAATTT
>CAZNEZ010000043.1:0-22609 GCA_964572475.1 uncultured Lachnospiraceae bacterium | reverse complement strand
GAAGATAATGACTTAAATGCAGAGATTGCAATTAAGCTTCTTAATAAGAAAGGTATGATTGTAGAACATTTTAAAGATGGTAAAAAGGCGGTTGAGGCATTTGAAATTTCTAAACAAGGTTATTATGATACTATATTAATGGATATAAGGATGCCAGAAATGGACGGAGTTGATGCAACTATAGCTATTAGAGGCATAGATAGAGCAGATGCTAAGACCATTCCTATAATCGCAATGACTGCGGATGCATTTGAACAAGATGCTAGAAAATCAAAAGAAGCAGGCATAGATGATTTTATATCTAAACCTGTAAATGTAACTAAGATGTTCCAGATTATAGAAAAATACATTATTGCTGATAGAGCGGATTTGTGATATAATCTCGTTTTATAGTAGTGAGATTACTTACCGGAGGTACAAACAAATGTTTAGTGAAGATGATAAAAACATTATTGAAACATTCCTTAGAAGTTGTGATGATAAGTTAACCAAACCTACTACGTGCAGAGAGTGCAAGGGTTCAATGATATATCAAGGACTAGGTGTATACGAATGTGAGGCATGCCATCATCAGGAATTTAATGAGTATGCCAAGGTTAGAAATTATATTGAAGAACACTCGCATGCGGATGTGTCCATTTATACTATTTCAGAGGTTACAGGAGTATCAATGTCAACTATTAAGGCATTTATTAGAGAAGGTCGATTTGAAGTGATAGAGCATACAAAGAGATGCTTAGAATGTGGGAAGCCTATTTTAACAGGAAGATGTTGTAAAGACTGTACAGCCAGACAGCTTAAGCAGGCTATTGATGGTGACAGACCGAGAAGAAACATATCAAGTATGGTTCCTGAAAGCAAGGAAGAAGGCGAGATGCGTTACCTTAATAAAAAGTAAATGCATTATATTATTATAAAATGGAGGAATTTGAAATGATAGCAGATAAAATGGTTGGACTTGTTAATAACAATTCAGTTATCAGAGAGATGTTTGAGGAAGGAAAGAGATTAGCAAAGATTTATGGCGCTGATAAAGTATACGATTTTAGTCTGGGTAATCCTAGCGTTCCGACTCCAGATTCAGTAAAAGAGAATCTTATTAAGATTCTTCAGGAAGAAAATTCTTTATATGTTCATGGTTATATGAGCAATGCAGGATTTGATGATGTTAGAGAAGCAATTGCACAGTCTCTTAATAAGAGATTTGGAACAAAGTTTACTGCCAACAATCTAATAATGACAGTTGGTGCAGCAGGTGGAATGAATATTACATTTAAGGCATTGGTGAATCCGGGTGATGAAGTTATTGCTTTTGCACCATATTTTGTAGAATATCGTTCATATGCAGCTAACTATGATGGCAAACTTATTGAGATATCACCAAATACAGTTGATTTCCAGCCTAATATAGAAGAGTTTGAAGCTAAGATTACTGATAAGACTAAGATTGTAATAATTAATTCACCTAATAATCCAACTGGTGTAGTATATTCAGAAGCAACAATTAAAAAGATTGCGGCTGTTTTAGAGAAAAAACAAAAAGAGTTTGGACATGATATCTTTATCTTTTCAGACGAACCATACAGGGAATTAGCATATGATGGTGTAGAAGTTCCTTATCTTACAAAATACTATAATAACACTATAGTAGGTTATTCATACAGTAAATCCTTATCTCTTCCAGGAGAAAGAATTGGATACATAGTAATACCTGATGAAGTAAATGATTACGCTCATATTTATCAGGCAGCTACAATTGCAAATAGAGTACTTGGATTCGTAAATGCACCATCTTTAATTCAAAGAGCAGTTGCACTATCTCTTGATTCTGAAGTAGACCTTGAGATATATAATAGAAATAGAGAATTGTTATACGGAAGTTTAACCGAATATGGCTATGAATGTATTAAACCAGAAGGAGCATTTTACTTATTTGTTAAGTCACCTTTAGAAGATGAAAAAGAATTTGTTAATGAAGCCAAAAAACATAATATTCTTGTAGTTCCAGGAAGTTCATTTGCATGCAAAGGATATGTAAGGATTGCATATTGTGTATCATACGATACAATTAAGAATTCTCTTCCAGGATTTAAGGCACTTGCAGAGCAGTTAATAAAATAATATTCTAAATCAATCATAATGTAAACAAAAAGGAATAAGACACATGAAAGCTTGGGAAAAAAATATACGAAGAGTTGTTCCATATGTTGCAGGTGAACAGCCTAACAACAAGAACATGATAAAATTAAACACTAATGAATGCCCATATCCGCCATCTCCTATGGTAGAAAAGGCAAAAGAAGATTTTGATATTGATTGTCTTAGACTATATCCAGACCAGAATTGTACTGCTATTAATGAAGCGCTTGCCGAGTATTATGGAATTAAATCTGACATGGTATATTCGGGAGTTGGTTCAGATGATGTACTATCGGTTGTATTTATGACATTTTTCAATTCTAATAAGCCAATTCTTTTTCCAGAGATAACATATTCATTTTATCCAGTCTGGTCAGAGTTATATAAGATACCATATGAGACAATTCCACTTGATAATAATTATCATATAGTTAAGGAGAATTATTATAAGGAGAATGGAGGAGTTATCTTCCCTAATCCTAACGCGCCAACGGCTCTTTATGAAGATTTGTCTGTTGTTGAGGACATAATTAAGCATAATCAGGATGTAGTAGTTGTTGTAGATGAAGCGTATATTGATTTTGGCGGAAAGTCAGCACTTGAACTTGTTGAGAAGTACGATAATCTTTTGGTTGTGCAGACATTTTCAAAGTCAAGAGCTATGGCTGGAATTCGTATTGGATATGCAATGGGTAATTCTGCGCTTATCAAGGCAATGAATGATGTTAAATTCTCTATTAACTCATATACGCTTAATCAGACTTCGCTTAAAATGGGAGTTGCTGCTATTAAAGATGATGAATATTTTCACAAGATTACTGAAAAGATAATTGCAACAAGAGAAAGAAGTAAGGAAGAGCTTGCTAAGCTTGGTTTTAACTTTCCAGATTCTAAAGCCAACTTTATCTTTGCATCTCATGAAAAATACAGTGCTAATGAAATATTTATGTTTCTTAGAAAAAAGGATATCTTTGTTAGACACTGGAATACTAGAAATATAAGTAATTCTCTTAGAATTACAATTGGAACTGATGAACAGATGGATAGACTTTTTGAAGCTATTAGAGAATTTATTCAATCAAAGAATTAGAGAGAGGAAAATATATGTTAATTAAGATTTTAGGAGGCTTCTTGATGGCTTTAGCTGATAGTGTGCCTGGAGTTTCGGGTGGTACTGTGGCGTTTCTTATGGGAATATATGATGGATTTATTAATTCGCTTAATGATATTGTTTCAAAGGATAAAGAAAAGAGAAAGAAAGCAATTAGTTTTCTTATTAAACTTGGAATAGGCTGGGTGTCAGGTATGGCTCTTGCAGCTATTGTGATAAATGCTGTATTAAGTAAGAATATATATGAGATTAGTTCGTTGTTTATGGGATTTGTCTTTTTTGCAATACCACTTATTGCTTATGAAGAAAGAGATAGCTTAAAGGGTAAGTATCAATATATTATTTTTACTATTTTAGGTATTGCTGTTGTTTCATGTGTTACTTATTTTTCAAAACAATCCATAATGGGTGGAGTTGATTTGTCATGGGGTAATTTCTCCGCTGGCACAGGTGTTTATCTATTCTTTTGTGCTATGCTAGCTATTTCAGCAATGGTTCTTCCTGGAATATCAGGTTCAACACTCATGCTTATATTTGGTATATATGAAGCTGTTATGGGAGCAATTCATGGATTCCTCACAATGGATTTCTCATATGTTCCAGCACTATTTATATTTGGATTTGGAGTTATTGCAGGTATTTGTTCTGTTGTTAAACTTCTAAAAATCGGTCTTGAGAAGCATCGTCCTCAGATGATATATTTGATTATCGGTCTAATGCTGGGTTCTTTCTATGCTATAGTAAGAGGACCTGAAAGCCTTAAGGAAAGCCCAAGACCAGCCATGACATTTAGCACATTTAATGTTGTATTCTTTATTATCGGTGGTGCAGTCATTATTGGATTACAGGTGCTAAAATATTACATGGATAATAAATCTAAGGAGAAATAGAAGTGGGATTCTTTGAGATATTCTTAATTGGAGTAGGTCTTTCTATGGACGCATTTGCTGTATCTATTTGCAAAGGGCTCAAGATGAAAAAAATTAATTATGGACAAGCAGTTGTTATAGCACTTTTCTTTGGGGTATTTCAAGCAGGAATGCCAATGATTGGATGGTTTTTAGGCAGTAGATTTTTAGATATTATTGCATCATATGATCATTGGATTGCATTTGGACTACTTGTTATTATCGGAGGCAATATGATAAGAGAAGCGTTTAGCCCTGAGGAAAAAAACGACGATTGTACAGATGTATTTGATATAAAAGAATTATTTTTTATGGCTATAGCCACAAGTATAGATGCACTAGCTGTAGGGGTTGCATTTGCAACTCTCGGAGATAGCCTGAATATATTTGGAATTGGAGCTGCCATATCAATATGGTTATCGTTTGCGATTATTGGAGTTACCACTTTTGTGATTTCAGTTGCAGGTGTTAAGATTGGTAATGTATTTGGAACAAAATATAAGTCTAAGGCAGAGGTTGCAGGAGGCGTTATTCTTATAGTGATAGGAATTAAGATATTGTTGGAGCATATTTTATAAATGGAAAAAATATTAATCGTAATAATAGGTATAGTTGTATTACTACTTTTTTGCAAATGGGTCCTCGCTAAGGTGAAAATGACACCTAGCGAGGTTAATTTGTCTATGAAGCAAGTTGACCAGATGAGCGGTGAAGCCTTTGAAGAATATGTTGCCGCTATATTTATGTATAACGGATACGATATTATTGGAA
The DNA here is from genome assembly GCA_964572475.1 of uncultured Lachnospiraceae bacterium. GTDB lineage: Bacteria > Bacillota > Clostridia > Lachnospirales > Lachnospiraceae > CAZNEZ01. The sequence continues at coordinate 17,680 of CAZNEZ010000043.1, read as the reverse complement.
TGACAAAGGCCAGTGGTGATTTTGGAGCTGATATTATAGTAGGTCATGAAGATGTTAGAATTGCGGTACAGTGTAAGAGATATTCTAATCCAGTGGGAGTAAAATCAGTACAGGAAGTGATTTCTGCTATGAAACATTATGAATGTGAGGAAAGTATAGTTGTTACAAATAGTACTTTTACAAAACAGGCATATGAGCTTGCAGATGATAACGAAGTTTTACTAATCGACAGAGAAAAACTAATGAATATGCGTGATATGGCATCTAAAAGATAATATTATAAAAATTGGCATGATGAAATGCTATTATAAAAATAATATAGATGCTATTAAAAAATATTGGAAATATTGTGCAATTTGTTTAAAGATGAGTTGTAAAAAAAGGTCGAATGATGTAAACTATATATATTATAATAAAAGTCGTGGAGGACAGCATATGAAGAAAAAAATTGGAACTAAAATTATGATGATTCTGATTGTTTTAGGAATTATATTTTTGATAAGTTCAGTAATCAATGTAGTTAAAATTAATAAGGTTAAAGAGAAAAGTGAAACAATATCTGATGAATATTTAACATCTATTCAGAACCTTGATGAGATACAGATTTATTATCAGCAGTTACAAGCAAATCTGTTTGCACATCTGAGTGCAGATAGTTTAGAGAGAAATAAAATCGTCAATAGGATTTCAGCAACTAATACTAACCTGGACAAGCAGATTACAAAGTTTGTAAAGACAATTAAGGATCAGGAAGTTACAGATTTGTATCATGAAGTATCAGCAACACTTGTTAAGTATAGGAATGATGCAGACAAAGCGATTACACTCAGCAATCAGCAAAAGCATGATGAAGCGTATACATTGTGCTGGGGCGATGTAGAGACAGATAGAGAGAATCTGGATGTTGCACTTACTAATCTTACACAATATTTTATTAATGGTGTAGAAGAAGCTAAGACATATCAGTCAGAGTCTGTTACTTCTGCAATTGAAGCGATACTTTTCTTTATAGCTATTTATATTTTTGTTGCTATTATCTGCTTGATTTATGTGTCAAGAGGCATTGTTAAACCAATCAAGACAGCTACTAACAAAGTTAGTGGTATTGTTGAATCAATTAATAATTCTGATGGCGACTTAACAGAGAGAGTTATTGTTAAGACAAAAGACGAGGTAGGATTATTGGCAACAGGAATCAATGCATTACTTGATAGACTTCAGATGGTTATTGCTGAGGTTAAAGAGAATTCAGGTGAACTTTCAGAGTCAGTAGAGTCAGTTACAAGTCAGGTTAACAATGCTAATGAGCTTGTTAACGATACTTCCGCAGCTATGCAGGAATTAGCAGCTAGCATGGAGGAGGTATCAGCAACTTCTTCTTCACTTGTTAGTCAATCAGATTATGTTAAGACATCTGTTAAAGATATGAGCAGTGATGCTAATCAAGGTTCGGATTACGCTAAGACAATTAAAGACAGAGCTAAAGTACTTAAAGAATCATCTGTACAGAATAGAAAAAATGCATCAGAATTAGTTCAGGAGATTGGAAAAGTTCTTCGAGAATCAATGGAGAATAGTAAGAAGGTTACAGCAATTAATGAACTTACTGATGAAATTCTTGAGATTGCAAGCCAGACTAACCTTTTAGCACTTAATGCTTCTATTGAAGCCGCAAGAGCAGGCGAAGCAGGAAAAGGATTTGCAGTAGTTGCAGATGAGATTAGAGTACTTGCTGATAATAGTAGAACTACAGCTAATAATATTCAGGAGATTAGTGTAGTTGTTACAGCAGCAGTTACAGAACTTGCTGACAATGCTAATCAGATGTTAAAATTTGTTGACAATCAAGTATTATCGGATTATGATAAGTTGGTTGATACAGCTGTTCAATATAATGATGATTCAACTAAATTTGATCAGATTCTTCAAAAAGTAGCTGATAGTTCAGATGAATTAGAAAAGACAATGAATGAAGTCGCAGATTCAATAATGGCAATTGGTAAGACAATAGACGAGAGTGCTAATGCAATCGAATCAGTTGCTCTTAACGCTTCAGATCTTGTAACAAGCATGTCTAGCATAAATGATGACATGGTTAAGAATGATAACATTTCTAAGGAATTAGAAAAAGAAGTTAATATATTTACAAAGTTATCATAATAGTACAATAACAATTTAATACTCAGCAGGGGAACTGTTAAAAGTTGAGAAGACGAATGTCTGACCCTTAGAACCTGTCAGTTAATACTGTCGTAGGGAGCGTTAGTCATTTGAATTTACAAGTGCTTTAGTCTTTATACGACTAAAGCACTTTTTTTAACTTTAGAGGAAAATACGCAGCAGCGTAGAAAGGAGATGCATAGTGAATTTATTATCAATAGCGGGCTCTGACTGTAGTGGAGGAGCCGGAATTCAGGCTGATATTAAGACTTTTTCTGCATTAGGCGGATATGGTATGAGTGTTATAACCTCCGTAGTAGCAGAAAATACTTTTGAAGTAATTGGTAAACTGGATGTGAGTGGAAAAATGATTGAAAAGCAAATAAGGGCTGTAATGGAGGATATAACTGTAGATGCTATTAAGATAGGAATGCTTCCTAGTGAAGATGCTATTATAGCAGTAAGCGATTCACTAAAGGATTATGAGGGAATTATTATTGCAGATCCAGTTATGATTTCCTCATCGGGTAAGGAACTTATTGATATTACCTCGATGGGTACATATGTAAATAAGATATTGCCACTTGTAACTCTTATAACTCCTAATATTGATGAAGCCGAAAGCTTTACGGGAATAATGGTAAATACAATCGAAGATATGAAAAAGGCGGCTGTAAGGCTTAATGAGATGGGAGCTATAAATGTATTGGTGAAGGGAGGACATCTAAATGAAGATGCTGTTGATATTTTATATGATGGTAAGCAGTTTTACAGTTTTACAGCAAAAAGACTTAACAATACCACGACACATGGTACAGGCTGCACATTATCATCAGCAATTACAGCATATGCAGCAGGGGGATATGAGATGAAGGAAGCGGTTAAGATGGCAAAAGAATATGTCAGGTGTGCTATTGAGAAGGGATTTGATATTGGAAAAGGACCTGGTCCTACTAATCATTTTCACAGTTGTATCATGCAAAAAACAATAAAATAAGAAAAGGAAAAATTACAATGAAAAATTACAAAACACAGATGGAAGCAGCTAAAAAAGGAATTATTACTCAAGAGATGGAAGTAGTAGCTAAAAAAGAAAATAGATTACCAGAAGAGATTATGTCTCTAGTAGCCACAGGAGAAGTTGCTATTCCTGCAAATATTAATCATAAATCATTATCACCAGAAGGTATAGGAAGCGGGTTGAAAACTAAGATAAATGTTAATCTTGGCATATCGGGTGATTGTAAAGATTATGAAGTTGAGATGGAAAAAGTTAAAATGTCTATAGAATATGGCGCAGAAGCTATAATGGATCTTAGCAATTATGGAAAAACCAACACATTTAGGCAAGAACTTATAGGAATGTCACCTGCCATGATTGGAACAGTTCCTATGTATGATGCAATAGGATATCTTGAAAAGGAACTTAAAGACATTACAGCCGAGGATTTTATGAGAGTTATAAGAGCGCATGCCGAAGAAGGCGTGGATTTTATGACAATTCATGCAGGTATTAATAAACGTGCTGTCGAGGGATTTAGAAGAGAAGGCAGAAGAATGAATATTGTATCAAGAGGAGGCTCATTACTATTTGCGTGGATGGCTATGACAGGAAATGAAAATCCATTTTATGAGCATTATGATGAGGTACTTGATATACTTAGAGAATATGATGTAACAATCAGTCTTGGTGATGCTCTAAGACCAGGCTGTATTGATGATAGCAGTGATGCAGCACAAATTGGTGAACTTATTGAACTAGGGAACCTTACTAAGAGGGCATGGGAAAAGGATGTTCAGGTTATGGTTGAGGGACCAGGACATATGGCAATGGATGAAATTGCTGCAAATATGAAGATGCAGAAGAGAATCTGCCACAACGCACCTTTTTATGTTTTAGGACCTTTGGTAACTGATATTGCACCGGGCTACGACCACATTACATCGGCAATTGGCGGGGCTATAGCAGCAGCCAGTGGAGCAGATTTCTTATGTTATGTTACACCTGCTGAACATCTAAGATTACCTGATCTTTCCGATGTTAAAGAAGGCATTGTGGCTAGTAAGATTGCTGCTCATGCAGCAGATATAGCTAAAGGAATTAAGGGCGCCAGAGATATTGACAATAAGATGGCAGATGCCAGACATGCACTTGATTGGGAAGAAATGTTTGAATGTGCCATTGATGCTAAGAAGGCTCGTGAATACTATGAAAGTACACCTGTTTCGGAAAGACATACCTGCTCTATGTGTGGAAAAATGTGTGCAGTTAGAACAACAAATATGATACTTGAGGGAAAAACAGTAGAGTTACAGTAGTAATGCCTGCTGACATATGTTTATATAGCTTTAGAGATATTTACATATAGTAGAATGGAGATTAAGAATGAAAAGAAAAGTAGATTATTCTTTGTATCTGTGTACTGATAGAGGGCTTATGAGTACACAGACACTTGAAGAAGCAGTAAAACTCAGCATTGAGGGTGGATGTACATTAATTCAGCTTAGAGAAAAGGATTGTAGTTCCAGAGAGTTTTATAATACTGCAATTAATATAAAAAGAATAACAGATGAAAAGAATGTTCCGCTAATAATAAATGATAGGGTGGACATTGCACTGGCTGTTGACGCTGATGGTGTTCATATAGGACAAAGCGACCTTCCGGCTTCAGAAGTAAGAAAGATTATCGGAGAGGACAAGATTCTTGGAGTATCAGCCAATACTGTAGATAAAGCTATTCAGGCTGAAAAGGATGGTGCAGACTATCTAGGGGTAGGTGCAATGTTTACAACTGGAACTAAAAAGGATGCTGTAGAGATTACGATGGAAGATTTAAAAAGAATTAGGAAAGCTGTGAATATTCCTATTGTAGTCATTGGAGGAATTAATAAAGAGAATGCAGGTACATTTGTGGGAACTGGAATAGACGGACTTGCAGTAGTATCAGCAGTAATCGCAGCTAAAGATATTAAAGGAGCTGCATTGGAACTATTGAAAATATTTAAAAAATGATTTATGATATATGGAAAATTGAAAGATGAGGAAATACAATGTTTGGATTAGATAATAGAACTAAAGGGATTATATTTGATTTGGATGGAACACTTCTTGATTCCATGGGATTATGGAAGAACTTAGGAAGTGATTACCTTAAGAAACTTAAAGAAAATGAATATCCAGACATTGAAATTCCTGAAGATTTTGAGATGAGATTGAAGACATTGACACTTAAGGAAGCGGCTATATTAGTTAAAGATATGTATCATATTAATAAAAGCGTAGACAATATTCTTGAAGACATAAAAGAAATGGTTGCTGACCAATACAAATATGATGTACAGTTAATGCCATTTGCGAAAGAACTTCTGGACGAACAAAGAATGCTTGGAACAAAAATGTGTATACTTACAGCATCTGAAAAAAGTTATGTTTTGGAAGCTCTTAAAAGGTTAGAAGTATTAGATTATTTTGAATTTGTTATTACATGTACGGAACTTGATATGAATAAGAATACACCAGATAGTTATATTAGAACAGCACAGATGTTGGGATTAAGTGTTGATGAAGTCACTGTTTTTGAAGATGCAAAGCATGCAATTGAAACTGCTAAAGCAGGTGGATTCAGAGTTGTAGAGATTAAGTAATTAATATAATAATAGTAAAATTAAGAGTAATAGTAAAAGTTATAAGCGATAAAAATAAAAAGTATAAAACCCTCTTGACATTTGTGATATATATGTTATAGTTGACATAGAACAAACAAAAGGCATTTGTTTTAGTACACAAAATAGAAAATATGTATTTACTATTTTTTTGAGTAATTGCTGAATTGTTTGGCTAATTGCAAAGTTATGAAAGGTGGGTATTGCTATGAACATTAACAAATTTACACAGAAGTCTATTGAAGCAGTTAATGATTGCGAGAAGGTCGCTTATGATTTTGGCAATCAGGAGATTGATCAGGAACATTTACTATATAGTCTGCTTAATATTGAAGATAGTTTGATACTTAAGCTGATTGACAAAATGGAGATTAATACAGATCATTTTGTTAACAATGTAAGATCATATATTGAAAAAAGAGTTAAGGTGCAGGGTGGAAAAGCTTATGTTAGCGAAGACCTTAATAAAGTACTTATTAATTCAGAAGATGAAGCAAAGGCTATGGGAGACGAATATGTTTCTGTTGAGCATATGTTTTTAACTCTTTTGAAGTATCCTAATAAGGCACTTAAAGAGATTTTTAAAGAATACGGAATTAACAAAGAGAGGTTTTTAAAGGCGCTTTCAACCGTTAGGGGTAATCAGAGGGTTACTAGTGATAACCCAGAAGCTACCTATGATACTTTAAATAAATATGGTCAAGATTTAGTGGAAAAGGCTAAGAATCAAAAGCTTGATCCAGTAATAGGCAGAGATGCTGAAATAAGAAATGTTATTAGAATTCTGTCAAGAAAGACTAAAAATAATCCTGTGCTTATTGGTGAACCTGGAGTTGGTAAGACAGCGGCTGTTGAAGGACTTGCACAAAGAATTGTTCAGGGAGATGTTCCCGAAGGTCTAAAGAATAAAAAAGTATTTGCGCTTGATATGGGTGCACTTGTGGCTGGCGCGAAGTACAGAGGAGAATTTGAGGAACGTTTAAAGGCTGTGCTTGAAGAAGTTAAGGGAAGCAATGGAGAGATTATATTATTTATTGATGAACTTCATACTATTGTAGGTGCTGGCAAAACAGAAGGCTCTATGGATGCAGGCAATATGTTAAAGCCTATGCTTGCAAGAGGAGAACTTCATTGTATTGGTGCAACTACATTAGATGAATATCGCAAATATATTGAAAAGGACCCAGCACTGGAAAGACGTTTTCAGCCAGTTATGGTAGATGAACCATCTGTAGAAGATACTATTTCTATTTTAAGAGGTCTAAAAGAGAGGTACGAGGTATTTCATGGAGTTAAGATTACAGACTCAGCCTTAGTCTCAGCAGCTATCTTGTCAAACAGATATATTTCTGATAGATTCTTACCAGATAAGGCTATTGATTTAGTAGATGAGGCCTGTGCGTTGATTAAGACAGAGATGGATTCTATGCCAACAGAACTTGACGAGTTAAGGCGTAAGGTTATGCAGATGGAGATAGAAACTGCAGCGCTAAAAAAAGAAGAGGATAAGCTTAGCAGAGAAAGGCTTGCGGACCTGCAAAAAGAGTTAGCAGATCTTAATGCAGAATTTACTAACCGTAAGGCTCAATGGGAGAATGAGAAAAATTCAGTAGATAAGCTTAGAAAGCTTCGTGAAGAGATTGAAGAAGTTAATAGCCAGATTAAGATTGCACAGAGGGAATACAATCTTGAAAAGGTTGCCGAATTACAATATGGAAAGCTTCCTGAACTTGAAAAGCAATTGTCTATTGAAGAGGAGGCTGTTAATAAAAAGGATTTGTCTTTGGTAAGAGAAAGCGTAACAGATGAGGAAATAGCTAAGATTATATCCAGATGGACTGGTATACCTGTCGCTAAACTTACTGAATCTGAAAGGAATAAGACACTGAATCTTGCACAAGAACTTCATAAAAGAGTTATTGGACAGGATGAGGGAGTGCTTAAGGTTACAGATGCAATAATAAGGTCAAAAGCTGGTATTAAAGACCCGTCAAAACCTATAGGTTCGTTCCTGTTTTTAGGACCTACAGGGGTTGGTAAAACGGAACTTGCTAAGGCACTCGCTGAGAATCTGTTTGACAATGAATCCAATATTGTGCGAATTGATATGAGTGAGTACATGGAGAAACATTCTGTATCCAGACTTGTAGGAGCGCCTCCGGGATATGTTGGATATGATGAGGGTGGACAGCTTACAGAAGCTGTAAGAAGAAAACCTTACTCAGTAGTACTGTTTGATGAGATAGAAAAGGCACATCCAGACGTGTTCAATGTACTTTTACAAGTACTAGATGATGGTAGAATTACTGATTCACAAGGACGTACGGTAGATTTTAAGAATACAATTATTATATTAACATCTAATATTGGTTCTAATTATCTTCTAGATGGAATTGAAGAGGATGGAAGTATTAAGAATGAATCTGAGGAGCTTGTTATGAGCGAACTTAGGGGACATTTTAGACCTGAATTCCTGAACAGACTTGATGAGGTTATAATGTTTAAACCGCTAACTAAGAATGATATCGGACATATTATTTCACTGCTTATTGCGGATATTAACAAGAGACTTTCGGATAGAGATATTTCAATTGATATTACTGAAGATGCAAAAACATTTATTGTAGATAATGGATTTGATCCAGTATATGGAGCAAGACCGCTTAAGAGATATGTACAAAAAAATGTTGAAACTTTGGCAGCAAAGCTTATTCTTGAAGGTAATATTAGTGAAGGAGATGTAATAGAGATTGATATAGAAAACGGGTTACTTACAGCTAGAAGAAAGTAAGATAGTAATTTGAACAGTGTTACAAAAGCACCACTTTGATATATCCCACCTTCGTAGATAGATGATTTTAATTATTTCATCTGTTTACTTAAGCGGGATGTATCACTTTGTGGTGCTTTTATTTTGCGGAAGACTATGAAGATATAGCGGTTGACATACAATAATATTCTGGTATAATGAACATATGAACAAACATTCATATGTTCACATATAATATTACAAATATACAATAACTACTTTTAACAATACAATATATAAAACAGGAGGTAATTCATGACAGACATTAATAAAGATGAAACTTGTGAATATATGCATATTCATGAAGGCATAGTAGATAAAGTAAATGAGGTTATGCCAGATGAAGAGCTGCTGTATGATCTTTCAGATTTTTTTAAAGTATTTGCAGATTCAACAAGAATAAAGATTTTATATGCTTTACTACAATCTGAGATGTGCGTTTGTGATATTAGCCAGATACTAAATGTTAGTCAGTCAGCCATTTCGCATCAGCTTAGAATGCTAAAGCAGATGAAGCTAGTTAAAAATAGAAGAGATGGAAAAACAATATTCTATTCATTATCTGACGGACACATTGAAAGCATTCTGAGTCAGGGAATTGAACATATAAGCGAATAAAAAAGTAAAGAATAGAAATGGAGAATTTATATGACCAAGAAATTTATTATTGATAATTTAGATTGCGCAAATTGCGCTGCAAAGATGGAAAGAGCTATAAGCAAGATTAATGGAGTTCAAAATGTAGTGATTAATTTTATGACTAAAAAAGTAATTATAGATGCCGAAGAATCAGCATTTGAAGCAATAGTATCAGAAGCGAATAGCAAAATTAAAAAGATTGAGAAGAATGTTGAATTAAAGGAGTGCTAGTATGAATATAAAAGCAGGTATAAAAAAGCTTGTAATATCATTAGTTGTATTTATTGCAGCAATATTAATTGAAAATGAAGTTATACCTATTGTAAGAATTGGAGTATTTGTCAAAGATGATATTGTACTTATATTATTTTTAGCAGCTTACTTTATCATCGGAGGTGAGGTAGTTAAGCAGGCTATTGATAATGTTATTCATTTAGAAATGCTTGATGAAAACTTTCTCATGACTATTGCTACAGTTGGTGCATTTTTTGTAAGTGCATATCCAGAAGCGGTTGCGGTTATGATGTTCTATCAGGTGGGCGAAATGTTTCAGTCATATGCAGTTGATAAATCAAGAAAATCAATTACAGAACTTATGGATATCAGACCGGATTATGCATGGGTAAAAGAAAATGACGGAAAAGTTGTTAAGAAAAATCCTGAAGAGATTAAAATAGGGCAGATTATTGTCGTAAAACCGGGAGAAAAGGTAGCACTAGACGGAAAAATTGCAAAAGGTATAGGAAGCCTTGATACTTCGGCACTTACAGGTGAAAGTCTTCCACGTGAAGCTAAAGAGGGAGATGCGGTTATTAGTGGCTCTATAAGTATAAATGCAGTATTTGAGATTATTGTTGAAAAGGAATTTGGACAGTCAACAGTTTCTAAAATATTGGAAATGGTTGAGAATGCAAGTAATAAGAAGGCAAGCGCGGAGAATTTTATTACAAGATTTGCAAGGGTATATACACCAATAGTTGTAGCACTTGCGGTTATACTGGCAGTTATTCCACCGTTATTTATAACATTTACAAAAGGAAATGCGGATTGGTATGATTGGATATATAGAGCGTTGAATTTCCTAGTTATTTCATGTCCTTGTGCATTGGTTATATCAGTACCACTCAGCTTCTTTGGTGGACTTGGAGGTGCATCCAAATCAGGAATACTTGTAAAGGGAAGCAATTATCTTGAGGCACTGGCAGATTGCAATACAATTGTTTTTGATAAGACAGGTACACTTACTAAAGGTAAATTTGCTGTAAGTGCATTGAATTCAGTAGAAGGTGTGGATGAATCAAGACTTTTAGAGTTGGCAGCACATGCGGAATTCTTTTCTAATCATCCTATTTCTATATCTCTAAAGGAAGCATACAAACTTCAGGAAGGACAACATTTTAATAAACTGGCTGAAGAGATGAAAGATGCACAGGTAGAAGAAATAGCTGGATATGGAGTAAAAGCTGAGATACATGCTGGAGATATAGATGGAGTTATCTATGCGGGAAATAAAAAGATGCTTGATAAGATAAATGTGGAATATACTGATTTTACAGCGATTGGGACAGCGGTATGTATTGCTTATAATGGCAAATATATGGGATATATTGTTATTGAAGATGAGATTAAAGAGCAGTCAGCCGAGGCAATAAATGAAATAAAAAAGTGTGGAGTCAATAGAACGGTAATGTTAACTGGCGATTTAAATAACATAGCTCAAAAGGTTGGAAAAAGTATAGGGATAGATGATGTATATGCTGAACTTTTACCAGGAGATAAAGTTGAGCATGTTGAAAAACTGTTTGGTGAAATGTCTGAAGGTGGAAAATTAGTATTTGTAGGAGATGGTATTAATGATGCTCCTGTACTTGCCAGAGCGGATATTGGGGTAGCAATGGGCGCATTAGGTTCAGATGCAGCTATAGAAGCAGCAGATGTAGTTCTTATGGATGATAATCCGCTTGGAATTGCAAAGGCTATAAAGATTGCTAGAAAAACAGTAAGAATAGTAAAGGAAAATATTGTTTTTGCCATAGGAGTAAAAGTATTGGTACTGATACTTGCCGCAGTTGGCCTTGCCAATATGTGGGCAGCGGTATTCGCGGACGTTGGAGTATCAGTAATCGCAATACTTAATGCTCTAAGGGCATTAAGAACAAAATAGTGATAAATTAAATATAACTAAATAAAATATACTAGATTAAATATAACTAAATAAATTGATTCTGATTTGAATCATATATGTAATCAATTTTTTGAAGCCTGCCGATAATGTCGTTGATATCAACCTCATATGAACTGCATAGTTCCAGCAGGCTATCGTAGTTATCCCGTAACTGAGTATTTATAAAACTCAACAATATCACAGGATCTTTTGGCATGTCTGTGTACATAATTGAAATTCCTCCTTTAAAAAAAATTATACAACTATGTTTACAAAATATCCATTGAATTATTTATAAAAATGTACTACTATGATATATATTAATGGTTAGAAAAAAGAGAAAATGAAGCAAGCCATTTTATAGGGACAATATGATGTTATCACCTAATACAATTGCATGCAGAATGGAGACAGTTATGTATAGAGATATAGTTAATGAATTTGCAAAATGGTATGATGATAAATATAGAAAGCCAATGCTTTTAACTGGTGCAAAGTCTGTTGGTAAAACATGGGCTATTAATGATTTTGGTGCAGGTTTTTTTACATATACAATTAATGTTGACATGGAAAATGAAAGCTATAGATCATATTTGTTTTCAGACAATATCTCTAAAGCACAGATAATGCGTGCTTTAGAGATGTTTAAAGGGGAAGAAATAATACCCAGCGAAACTTTGATTATATTTGAAAATATTGAATCAGTATCAAATTATAAAGACATAATGCGCTATATCTTTAATGAGATGAGCGAATACTATATTTGCTATACTAGTAATAAAAAAGCCAAGGTATTATTAGATGAAAAAGAGATGGGGGTAGTTACTCCGATTAGAATGTATCCTATCAACTTTGGAGAATTCTTGATAGTTTGCGGGGAAGCGCCTTTAGTTAAGATGGTGGAGAATTATAGAGAAAAACCTATTGATGATGAAAACAGGCAAAGATTAGAAGAGTATCTTAAGATATTTTACATAGTTGGAGGCATGCCAAAGAGTGTAAAAACATATGTTGACACAAAAAACATTGATGAGGTTTATGTGGTAAAGAACGAAATACTTAAAGAATATAAATCAAGCTTTAGTAAGAATAAGCAGAATGCTCTAAGAAAAAAAGTTAATCAGGTAATAGATAGTATTGGCGAGCAACTTGTTAAGGATAATAAAAAGTTTCAGTATGGAGTAGTGAAGCTTACTGCAAGAGCACGAGAATATGAAGATGCAGTAAAATATGTTTTTGAAAATGGATTAGCAATGAAACTTAATAAAGTTTCTAATCCTCTTTCTCCATTATCAATGTACAAAGAGAAGAATTCATTTGAGATGTTTATGGTAGATATTGGACTTTTAACGGCATTGATGAAGTTCAAGTATGAAGACTTTGATACAGAAGCTTTGCCATTTATGGCTAAAAATGGAGCGTTGACGGAACAATTTGTATTTCAGGAATTACTATATAACAAGAATATAGAAAAGATGTATTACTGGACTTCGGAAGCAACGGCTAAGATTGAATTTGTATTTGAAGATGAGGGAACAGTAATTCCAATAGAAATCAATATTAATTGTAACCAAAAGGCTCAAAGTTTAAAAATATATAAAACCCGATATGATACACCTATGGCGATTAGAATAACGAGGGAAAAACTAGAGGTTGAAAAGGGAATACTTAATATACCATTATATTCAGTCTGGAATCTATAGCTCATTTATGGCAACCTATATACATATATTATATAGAGTATATGTTGGTGGTGCTACTTGTGAATAAGACAAGAGTTATGACTCTGATAGTGTTAGTGTTTATCGGAATATCAATTGTAATTTTAATTACTTCACATATATTTGCCGATGAAAAGGTAGACAAAATCATTGAAACAGACGAAATTTTACCTAAAAAGGTTGCATTGACTTTTGATGATGGACCTTCAAAATATACAGAAGAATTATTAGATGGGTTGAAAGAAAGAGGCGTTACAGCAACATTTTTTGTAATTGGTGAGAATATTGCAGGTAATGAAAAAATAATAAAAAGAATGTATAATGAAGGTCATATTATAGGTAATCATACATATAGTCACATTAATTTAAAAACTATCTCTACAGAAGCTGCTGTTATTGAAATAAATGAAACAAATGAGCTTATTAAAAGCATTATAGGAGAAGCCCCTACTTATATCAGACCACCTTTTGGCAACTGGAATGACAAGTTAGCAGATAAAAGTAATATGAGTGTAGTCCTATGGGATGTAGATCCACTTGATTGGAGTGTTCTAAATACACAATCGGTAGTTAAGAATGTAACAAAATATGCTGAAAATGGAGACATAATCCTACTTCATGATATATATGAGACATCGGTAGAAGCAGCATTACAGATTATTGATATATTGACAAAGAGGGGATATGAATTTGTGTCAATAGAAGAGATTATGTGTGGATAAAATGAATGTATAAAGAATATAAAATCCCAGAACCTTAATTATAAGGAATCTGGGATTTAATGTTTAACTTAGTTACAATTCAATATGAAAGTATTCAAAGTAATAATGGGTGTTTGTATTAATCACGCTCTTTAATTGGAACATAGTCAAGATGCTCTGCAACACTCAAATATGCTGGACGAATTATCTTACCTGCATTAATAAGCTCTTCGATTCTATGAGCACTCCATCCAGAGATACGTGAGATAGCGAATATAGGAGTATATAATTCGATTGGAAGACCAAGCATGCTATAAACAAAACCACTGTAGAAGTCAATATTGGCACTAACTCCTTTGTATATCTTTCGCTCTGTAGCGATTACTTCAGGTGCAAGCTTTTCAACTAATGAATAAAGCTTGAATTCTTTATCAAGACCTTTTTCATCTGATAGACTCTTTACAAAACTTTTTAGTACCTTTGCTCTAGGATCTGATATAGAGTATACGGCATGACCCATACCATATATAAGACCAGCTTTGTCAAAAGCCTTTTTGTTAAGAAGATCTGAAAGATATTGCTTAATCTCATCTTCATCTTCCCAATCCTTGATAGTATTTTTCATATCCTCAAACATCTTGACAACTTTTATATTGGCACCACCATGTTTTGGACCCTTTAATGAACCAAGGGAAGCAGCAATTGTTGAATAGGTATCTGTTCCAGAAGATGAAACAACATGGGTGGTAAAAGTTGAATTATTTCCTCCACCATGTTCAGCGTGGAGAATAAGTGCAATATCAAGAATCTTTGCTTCGAGTTTTGTGTATTTTTGGTCTGGACGTAGGATATATAAAAGGTTTTCTGCGGTTGATAATTCGAGGCTTGGTGTATGTATTACGAGACTCTCACCATCATGATAATGCTTATATGCCTGATATCCGTATACAGATAGTAACGGAAAAAGTGATATTAGCTGTAGACATTGCCTTAATACGTTAGGAATAGAAATATCATCAGCTTTGTCATCGTATGAGTATAATGTGAGAACACTACGCGCAAGAGCATTCATCATATCCTGACTAGGTGCTTTCATAATAATATCTCTCACAAAACTAGTTGGTAAAGTCCTATAGTACGCTAAAAGACTAGAAAATTCAGTTAACTCGTGCTTATCTGGAAGTTTACCAAATATAAGTAGATAAGTTACTTCCTCGAATCCAAAACGATCATCAGTAATAAAGCCATTTACAAGATCTTCCATATCATATCCGCGATAAAAAAGCTGACCTTCACAAGGAATCTGTTTATCATCTATCATATTGTATGATTTAACTTCACCTATCTCAGTAAGTCCAGTTAAAACACCTTTACCATTTAAATCTCTAAGACCACGTTTGACCTCGAACTTAGTATATAATGATGAATCAATTGTCTGACTGGTACATAAGTCAGCTAATGCTTGTAATTCTGGTGTAATTGTTGAAAAATTAATATCTGTCAATAGGAAACCCCCTTCACATTTGATAAATATGCAACAGCGTGCATAAAATTTACGAAGATACAAACTACATTTTAACATAAAATGGACTTTCTAACAACTTATTTGAAAAAAAGTTCACAAATTATTAAGAAAATATTTATGCATAAAAATAAAATGTAAGAGGCATTGCCTTCAAAATATGAAATGATGTAAAAGATTTTTGTTAATCAATCCTGATTTTAATATGATGTTTCTATAATCTTAAAACTATTAATAAATAGAATAAAAAATGGTTTAATATATGTGACAATATGAAAATGAAACACAATATTATGAAATCAGAACATTTTCGACACAATAATCTGATATACTATAAGTAAATATTACGACAAATATATTAGAGAAAATATTGTGGCGAATGTATGAGAGCATAATGGAGGAAAGCCTATGAAAAAATTATTGATTAATAACAGAATGGTAAGCAGGTATAAACTACGATAGTTACTATAATATTAGTAATGTGTGCAGTAGTTCCCGCATCTGCAGGAGAAAACAATGCAGACAGTAAAGTTAATATAAACTGGACTGATGGCGTTATAAATATGGATAGCTATAGTCCGGTAGCTATTACAGTAGATACAGAAGGTAATTCATATATTACAGGTCAATCTAGTTACAATGGAGTAAGTTCTGGATTACATAAGTTTGATAAAGACGGTAAGTTATGTACATCATTTGGCAGTAATGGCTCGATTCTTCCAGAAATATATTCGTATGCGGTATGTATTGACAAAGAGGGAAGATTGTTAGTGGGTAATTCGAGTAGTTCAGAGATATATATAGTAGATAAAGATACAGGTACATATACAACAAAGACATTTGAAAAATCAATAAAAGGAATTATTGCTGATGAAACTAATATCTATATTAATGGTGGTACAAGTCTTTATAAATGTGACTATGAATTTAACATAATATATAGTGCCACTATTACAGATTCGTTTGGCCTTTGCAGAGATGATGAAGGCAGCTTTTATACATCAAATGAGAAAACACGTACTGTCTATAAATATAATTCAGATATGACAGTGGATAATACGTTTGGAACTAATGGTTCGTATAAAGTGTCGAATGAAAACATAGGCTTTCCAACATATGCAGAGGGCTCATTATATATATCATGTCATGGAGAAAAAAAGGTATATAGAATACTTGGCAATGGAAAGTCACTTGAGGAAGTTATCTCAGGAGCTACAGTAGTATCATTTAATGCTATGTATACTAAGTATTTTGCTCCACTATTTACAGACAATAAAGTTAGGTGCTATGACAGACCAGATATTAGTATAGAAGAAGACAATATGGAGATCTCAATTTCACCTACTGTAGTAGATGCAGGAAGTGCAACACCAGTTAATGTTATAATAAAATCTGATTCAACAAAAGAATATGTGGTAAAGGCAATCCTTATAGATAAAACAACAGGTGAAATAGTAAAATCTGTTACGAGCTCAGCAGAGACCTTGGTAGATGGAGATGCAACTATTACATTAACACCTGATTCAAGTGGATGGAAGAAGGGAATATATGCGGTACAGATTAACCTTTCAACTAGTGGAAGTGGAATCATAGTATCAGATACCTTGAATGTAGAAATGCCATTTGGAGTAGATGTGTATAAAGTTTCTTTTAATAATACAACACCAACACTAGGAAATGTTACAGAGGTAGCCTTTGTTGATAAAAATGCAACTGATAAAAGCGTTAAAGTTACAGCAGTTCCAGCGAAGGACTGTACTATTGACAAAGAAGCAACTACAGCTTCATCAGGAGATATATCATTTGATGGAGATAATATTATAGTAAGTAATATAACAGAAGATGTTCAAGGTAATGTTATATTTACAAATCCTGAAATAAAATTGGAACTAAATAATAAAAAGAACAATGCAAAGACAGAGCTTGACACTTACGTATCAGGTCTTACAGAATCAGACTATACAGCCAATAACTGGAATGAAATAACTGGAATACTAGCAAAAGCTAAGACAGATATAGATGCAGCAACAATAATCACGCAAATAGAGCCAATAGTAACCAAGGCAAAGACAGATATTGATGAAGTGCTTACAGTTACAGAGCAGGAAGAGATAGAAACAGCCAAGGAGTTAGCGGAGGAAAAAACGAATAAGAAGATAGAGCTTGACACTTATGTATCAGGTCTTACAGAATCAGACTATACAGCCGATAACTGGAATAAAATAAAGGATATATTAGCAAAAGCAAAGACAGATATAGAAGCAATAACATTAATATCACAGATAGAACCAATAGTAACCA
>CAZNEZ010000042.1:0-22664 GCA_964572475.1 uncultured Lachnospiraceae bacterium | reverse complement strand
TTGATTAATAATTGTTTTATCTTAGTCATATCCGCAAAGATATCGGATACCTTATTAGTATGATGAATATTAAAATTGATGTTAGAGTATAAGCCTTCGCCCTTAAAGGTATCGATAATACCAAGAAGAAGTGTATTAATATCAAATATAGATGGTGATATCTTACATTCACCATTGTAAATAGAAATATCTTTTATTAGGGTAGTGAGATAGGTAACATCACTAATAGCAGAATTCCAATATTTGTATTCCTGTATTTGAGGATATGTAGACTGTACTATTTGAAGAGAACTGCTAAGCAATGTAAGAGCATTACCTATTTCATGGGCAATTTTTCTAAGACATAAAGAATGCTCACTAATAAGTTGTTGATTTTCCATTTTTAGTTGTTCTAGTTCAACTTTTAGCTGTTCATTTTCTGATTTGGTGTTATCTAGCTGGTTTGGCTGGATAACTAACTCTTTTTGATTCATTATTTAATAACCATACCTTTCTTAAAACAATACATATTTTAATTATGTCAACGTATTAATTTGCTTAATCTCACGACTGGCAAAATTAGCCACTGAAAATAGCATAGCACTAAAGATAATAAAGTTCAAACCTTTTTATAATACAAAATACGACAATCGTTTGACAAAAGGAGTCTTTGTAATATAATTAATATAATAGTATAATAATAAAAAACACATTATTTGCAAAGAATTGCAGAAAGGAAATGAAACGATGAAGGATTCAAGTTGTATTTTTTGTAAATTAGTAAATGGAGAGATTCCATCAAAAACATTATATGAAGATGAAGATTTTAGGGTAATACTAGATTTAGGACCAGCGACAAAAGGTCATGCTTTAATATTACCGAAAGAACATTTTGCAAACCTTTATGAAATAAGTGATGATATAGCAGCTAAGACTTTAGTTCTTGCTAAGAAGATGGCAACAGCCATGACAAAGGCATTCAAATGTGATGGATTTAATTTGGTACAGAATAATGGAGAAGTTGCAGGCCAGACAGTTTTTCATTTTCATATGCATATGATTCCAAGATATAAAGGTGATACAGCGAAGATAACATGGACGCAGGGAACTGTTACGGAGAATGAATTAGAAGATATAGTTAAAATAGTAAAAGAAAATATGTAGCAGGTGAAATATGAAAAAAATATTACTTACAGGCGGTGGAACCGCTGGGCATGTTACCCCTAACATGGCATTAATACCAGGACTTAAAGAATTAGGATACGAAATCAGATATATTGGTTCATATGATGGAATTGAAAAAAAGCTTATAGAAGAGATAGGAATACCATATAAAGGTATAGCTTCAGGCAAGTTTAGAAGATATTTTTCATTGAAAAATTTTACTGATCCATTTAGAGTAATAAAGGGATATAGTGAAGCAGTGCATTTTGTTAAGGAATATAAACCAGATGTTTTATTCTCAAAAGGAGGCTTTGTATCTGTTCCAGTTGTTTTGGCAGCTAAGAAATATAAAGTTCCGATAATAATACACGAATCGGATATGACACCAGGTTTAGCCAATAAGATTTCACTACCTTATGCTAAAAAAATATGTCACAATTTTCCAGAAACAGCAAACTATTTGCAGGCAGATAAAGCCGTGCTTACTGGTTCTCCGATTAGGGAAGAACTTAAAAAGGGAGATAAAATAAGGGGATTAAATATATGTGGATTTACTGCTAATAAACCAATAATAATGGTAGTAGGAGGAAGTTTGGGTGCTAAAGCAGTAAATGATGCAGTTAGAGCTGCTTTGCCTGAGTTACTTAAGAAATACCAGATTGTTCATCTATGTGGTAAGGATAAGGTAGATGAAAGTCTTAAGAATATAGAAGGATATATTCAGTTTGAGTATGTAAAAGAGGATTTAAAAGATTTATTTGCAATGTCAGATGTTATTCTATCAAGGGCAGGCGCTAATGCAATCTGTGAGATAGTTGCACTTAGAAAACCGAATATTCTTATTCCATTACCTAAAGGCTCAAGTAGAGGAGATCAGATTCTCAATGCGAAATCATTTGAAAAGCAAGGATTTAGTGAAGTGTTAGAAGAGGAGACATTGACGAAAAAACTATTAATTGAGACTATTAATAAAGTATATGATAATAGAGCAGTTTATTTGAACGCTATTGACAGTTCAAGTCATCAGGATGCTGTTAAAACTATTATTAATCTTATAGATAAGACTGCCACCGAAGGACAGGAGAAGTAGAATTGAAATTTAAATTATTTGCATTTGATTTAGACGGAACACTTACAACTAGTGATAAGTTAATAACTAAGAATACAAAAGAGGCCATTAAAAGACTTAGGGATAATGGAATACAGATTGTTCTAGCGTCAGGAAGACCAGACAGAGGGATGGAATATGTAGCCAAAGAGCTTGAATTTGATAAGTTTGGAGGTTATATATTAGCATTTAATGGTGGTAAGATATTTGAATATAAAACAGGAGAAGTTATTTACGAAGAAAGCATAAGCAGAGATGTGGCTTTAGAAGTTGCAAAATATGCTGAAAATATTAAAGGTGCAACAGTAATAACTTATCAGGGAGAAAACATTATTACAACTAGTCCTGACGATGAATATGTACTAAAGGAAATAAAATGTACAGCAATGAAGACGAAGAAAGTAGAAAAGTTTTCAGAAAGTATAGACTTTACTATTGATAAATTCCTTATTGTAGGACAAGAAGATGGAATTGCAAAACAGGTTGATATTATGCAGAAAATGTTTGGAGACAAGTTAAATATATTTAGATCAGAACCTTATTTTTTGGAAGTAGTACCTCAAAATATTGATAAAGCGAAGTCTTTACAAAGGTTGATAAATCATCTAAATATAGATGTCTCAGAGCTTGTGGCATTTGGAGATGGACTTAATGATATTTCAATGCTTGATTTTGCAGGATTTAGTATAGCAATGGAAAATGCAGCGGATATAGTTAAAGAAAAAGCAGATTATATAACAAAGAAGAATGATGAAGATGGTGTGCAATATGCCATTGACAAAATTTTTGAAGGACATATTTAGAAATCTTATATGTATAATACGTATCTGATTAGAAGGTTAAAAACGCACGCATGATATGTAGAAAATGAGGCTGCCATGAGATTAGAAAAGCATTATAGCTCATACAAAAGAAAAATCTTATCTATAATAATGTCGGCAATGATATTGCTAAATATGTCTGCGGTCGATACATTTGTATCGGCAGATAATGAAATCACTAAGTACGACTTTAATGAATATGAGCAGTCACAAGACGAGTTAGAGAATTATACTGGTTCATGGTCTGATGGCTTTTATGTTCCATCAATTGAAAAAACTCAGGAATCTATAGATAATGATAGTTATAATGCATTTTCGGATGTAGCAGATATTATGACAGAAGAGGCAAGCTCAAAAGCGATGCCAACTTCATATGATAGTAGAGATTATGGTTATGTAACATCAGTAAAGAATCAGGGAAAATATGGAGTCTGCTGGAGCTTTTCAGCGATAAGTGCGGCTGAAACGCAGATGATTATAAAAGGATTAAATGGTACAACAACGCCAGACCTTTCTGAATTGCAATTAGTATATTATACATATAAAAACGTAGCAGACCCACTGAATCTTATTACTAATGACAAGACCAATCTTATAGAGAACGCCTCAGATGCTAATTCGGGAAATTATCTAATGGCGGGAGGAAATGCAATAATTACTTCTATGATTCTTCAGTCATGGAAAGGTCTTACAACAGAGGATAAAGTTCCATACTCCAGTGCAAGTCAAGATTTGAGTCTAGATAATAATTTGGCATATAATAATGATGCTATTCATCTTCAGAATGTAGACTGGATTAATATGTCTGACACTACAAAGATAAAGGAGGCCATTATTAATCAAGGTTCAGTTGCATTTTCATATGGTGCATATTCAGCATATTATAATTCTTCACAGACGAATTATTATTGTCCTAATTCTTATAGTATTAACCATTCCATAAATGTAGTTGGATGGAATGATAATTATTTGGCATCAAATTTTAAGTATACTCCATCAGGTAATGGAGCATGGCTTGTTAAGAATAGTTGGGGTACAGGATTAAATGACAACGGATATTTTTGGTTATCATATTATGATAAAACAATTAGCAGCGAGACAGTATATGCTTATGATTATGAAAGTGCTGATAATTATGATTATAATTATCAATATGATGGAACAGGCGGAAATGCAGGAGTTTTGTGGTCTGGAAGAAATATAGCATATGAATCTAATATTTTTACCTCTTCACAGGATGAACTTCTTCAAGCAGTAAGTTTTGCAACAATAAATACCAATGTAGAGTATTCTGTAAGAATCTATTTAAATCCAACAGATTCTAGTAATCCAACATCAGGAACCCTTATTGATAATGCTTCTACATATGGCTCAATGGAATTATGCGGATATCATACTGTCAAATTAAATTCGGAGGTTGAGATACAAAAGGGAGATAAGTTTGCAGTTGTAATAATGCTAAAAGATACAAAGGGAAGCGAAGTAGTGCTTATGACGGATAGAAATGCTGCATGGGACTGGGTTTCATTTACCAATAGTGCATCGGCAGGTCAAAGCTATATAAGTCCGGATGGTAATAGCTGGTCAGACATTAGTGCTTCAAATGGATATAATTGCAGGATCAAAGCTTATACATCAGAGGAAACGATACAAGCATCAAATGAGCTTGAAATACCAACCGGGCTTACAGCAGAACTGATAGGCGATAAAAAAGTAAAGCTGACATTTACGCCTGTAACAACAGGAAACGGATATAGAATATATAGAAGTACAGATGAAAATGGTACATATAGCTATATAGGTGAACTTTCAGATATATCATCTATAACTTATGCAGATACGATAGAGCTTACAAGCAGGTATTATTATAAAGTGGTTTCATACAAAAACACAGATAAAGGAATAGTGATTAGTGATTTTAGCAATATAGCATATATTAATCCTATATCCTCTATAGATTTTAAATCTGATACAGTATGTCTGATTCCAGGTGATTCATATCAGATACTAAGTGGAACATATCCACAAACAGATACTGATAGTATTACATTTTCAAGTTCTGACAAAAATGTAGCAACAATTAATAAAAAAGGTGTTATTACTGCTATTTCATATGGTACAGCTACGATTAAAGCTACAACATTAGGAGGGTTAACTAGTACATGCGTGTTAACGGTTGCTTCTAAAGCCCCTACAGGAGTGAAAGCTAGTATTAATTCCCTGGGAAAAGTTGTAATTACTTATGATAAGGTTAATACAGCTGATGGATATAAGATATATGTAAGTCCGACAACAAGTGGTGCATGGTCTTTGTCAGGAACTAATGTTTCTTCCTCAGCACTTTCATATACAACAGTAAATGTTATTGATAGAGCATACTATTTTACAGTTACATCATATAATCTGGTAAACGGAATAAAATATGAAAGTAGTTATTCTACAACTGTGTCTGTTATTCCTGTTTCATCAATAAAGCTTGATAAGACAAGTCTTTCTTTAACAATAGGAAACACATATACTTTAAATAGTACAGTATTGCCGTCAAATAATAATGATACGGTAGGCTATACAAGTTCTAATTCAGCAGTAGCAGCGGTTAATCAGTCAGGGCTTGTAACTGCTAAAGGTATAGGAACAGCAACAATAACACTTTCGTCTTATACAGGTGTTTCGGCTCAATGCATAGTGACGGTAACACCAAAATATCCAACATCTATTACTTCGTCAAAATATAGTATATCCAGTGGATATATTGAGGGCATAGTAGAAGGCACAACAGTTGATACACTAATTAATGGAATAAATGAAAAATCATATATTAAGGTATTCAATGGAGCAAGTCAAGTATCTGGAAATGTTAAACTTGCAACAGGTATGGTAGTAAGACTATATAATGAACCAGAAGTTAAGCAGGAAATAAGCATTGTTGTAAAGGGAGATGCAACAGGAGATGGAGTAGTAAATATCTCAGATATGCTTATGGTAAAAAAACATTTACTAGGAATGACGACATTAAGTGGGGCTTACTTTAAAGCAGGAGATATGGATTTAGATTCTAAGCTGTCAATTACTGATTTTTTAAAGATAAAAGCAGAAATTTTAAAATAAGGTGTTGTAAAACAAACCTCAACCTCGTTTATATATATGAAGGTATAAAATTATATATGTAAAGGAGAAAAAATCATATGAAAAAAAGGGCATTATTAGCAGGAATAGTTGTTTTAGGCATTGTTACAATAGCAGGAATCGGAATATGGAAGAAAAACAATGATACAAAGCAACAATCTGAACCAAAAGCGGGAGTAGAAGCATCTTCAAAAGATAACATAGAATCAAAAGATAAAACACAGATAGTTAGAGGTTATGATATTATCATGGCGTCTTCAGTTACAGCTATGGAATCTGAAAGTGATCTGGTAGTTAAATGCAAGGTTAGTAAGTTGCAAAAGACAGTTATGACAGATTATTTTGATAAAGATACAGTTAATCGGTTAATTAGTGAAGGATATGGAAAAGAAGCATATTCAGAAATCAAATCCTATTACACTCTTGAGATAGAAGAGGTATACAAGGGAGATACATCATTACAAACAGTTAATTATTGCTGTATTGGTGGCAATTTTGAAAACTTTACACAGGATCCTAATGTACTTCCAACAGTAGGAGATGAGATGGTGCTGTTCCTAATACAGGATAAAAATGATAAAACAATTTATAGTGACACTTATTTTAGACAGGGAAGAGTGGTTTTAAAAGGAAATACATTCTCATTGGATGAAAAAGCCTTTAATCAAATTAACACATTAGATGAGCTTAAAAATAAATTATAAAAAATAGTTGACATTCAAAAACAATAAATGTATACTACAGAAAATAAATATATAAAACCTATGAGCAAGAAGAGTAGTTATAATGAATGCTTTCAGAGAGCTGATGTGTGGTGCGAATCAGTAGTTTAGTTATGATGAATGGACTTGTGAGGGTGGAAAGAAATGCGTGAGCAGAGTAATGTCCAACGGTGTCCCTGTCCGTTATCAGAAGGGTATGTATGTTAGTGCATAAAACGAGTGGTTCGTTTATTAGTAGACGAGCAATTTGGGTGGTATCGCAGAGATTATAGTCTTTGTCCCTTTTATAGGGACAGAGACTTTTTTTATTTTATAGGATTAAGGTGTCAGAAGGTACTATTTATAACTGATACTAGCATATTGCACAAATAACGGCATTGTTTTATGACTTTGGGAAATATTTAGCAGTTCTTAGCATGATGCTTTTCTATCAGCAACAATCGGACACGATGTCCGATTGAAGTGCTACTGAGCCATGGATGGCGAATTAGTACTGTTTGCGTAAATTATATAACAGCTTAACTCAGCATGCTTAGAACTTCTTAATATTGGACATCGGAATAAAATAAGCTGCTATTTGTGCAATATGCCAATACAATTACAAAATAGTACCTTTTGACACTCTAATCTTTATAGGAAAATATTCAGCAGCGTGAAACATTTAAGAAGAATGTGAAGCATTCTTCCAAGCGCTTTCTTGAAAGGAGAACACAATGGAAATCAGACCAAATTCAGACCAGATTACAGAGCTGGCAAAGGAATATGATATTATTCCAATATGTAAAGAGATATATGCAGATGTTATTACGCCAATATCTTTGCTGCGAAAGATAGCTCAGAGAAGTAAGAGATACTTTCTTCTAGAGTCAATCGAGGGTGGAGAAAAGTGGGGAAGATACTCATTTCTTGGATATAATCCAGTGGTTAGAATAAGCTGCAAGAATCACATTGTAACTCTTGAAGAACATGGAATAGCAAAAGTGTTAGATGAGGAACCTTATGAAGCACTTAGGACCATAATGTCTAAGTACAAATCCCCTAAAATAAAAGGGTTTCCACCATTTACAGGCGGACTGGTAGGATATCTGGCATACGCAATGATAGGATATGAAGAACCAAAGCTTAAACTACAAGAAAGTGAATATAACGATTATGATTTCATGCTGTATGACAAGATAATAGCATATGACCATTTAAAACAGAAAATATCAATAATTGTTAATATGCAGACAGATAATGTCCTGCTAAATTATGGAAAAGCAATATCAGATATAGAAACACTTAAAACATTTATAACAGAAGAGATGAGATTTGAAAAGAAAGTTCTTAAATCTAAACCAGAATTCACCTGTAACTTTACAAAAGAAGAGTACTGCAAGGTGGTTGAGAAAACAAAAGAGTATATACTTGATGGTGATATATTTCAGGCAGTAATATCAAGAAGATTTGAGACAAAATATGAGGACTCTTTGATAAACGCATACAGAGTTCTTAGAACCACCAATCCTTCACCATATATGGTATTTATGGAGTGTGACGGTGACCAGATAATATCAGCTTCGCCAGAGACTCTAGTAAAAATACAAAATGGAGAAGTATCAACATTTCCAATTGCTGGCTCAAGACCAAGAGGCATTACAGAAGAAGATGATGACAAGTTGGAAGCAGAGCTTTTACAAGATGAAAAGGAACTGTCAGAACATAATATGTTAGTTGACCTTGGCAGAAATGACATAGGTAAGATATCCGAAATTGGAACTGTGAAGGTTACGAAATATATGGATGTACTAAAGTATTCCAAGATAATGCACATATGTTCAGAAGTTACAGGAAAAATGAGAAAAGATTTAGATGCATTTGATGCAGTAAAATCAATACTTCCGGCAGGTACTCTTTCAGGGGCTCCAAAAATCAGAGCATGTGAAATTATCGAGGAGTTGGAAAAATGTCCACGAGGCATATATGGTGGAACTGTAGGATATATAGATTTTACAGGAAATCTTGATACCTGCATAGCTATAAGGATGGCAGTACTTAAAGATGGAAAAGTATCCGTGCAGGCAGGTGGAGGAATAGTTGCAGATAGTGTTCCTGAAACTGAATATCTTGAAAGTGAAAATAAGGCAGGAGCAATCATGAATGCAATATTATCGGCAAGCGAGGTGGATGACTAATGGTACTTATGATAGATAATTATGATAGTTTTACTTACAACCTTTATCAATTAGCGGCAGAAATTGAGCCAGATATTAAAGTAGTTAGAAATGATGAAATAACGGTTGGGGATATTAGAAAAATGAACCCCTCACACATTATTATCTCGCCAGGTCCTTGTTATCCACATCAAGCGGGAATATGCGAGCAGGTTATAGAAGAATTTAAAGATGAATACAAGATATTTGGTGTATGTCTTGGACATCAGGCAATATGTGAAGTGATGGGAGCGACCATCGGAAGAGCAGATAAACTAATGCATGGTAAGCAAAGCCTAATAAATATTAACAATCAAAATCCTATATTTATCGGACTTGATAAAGAGATAAAAGCTGCAAGATATCATTCATTAGTAGCAAAAAGAGAAGGATTTCCAGATACGCTTGAAGTCATAGCAACAGGACCAGATAACGAGGTAATGGCAGTTCAGGTTAAAGGAAAGCAGGTATTTGGAGTACAGTTTCATCCAGAGTCAATACTTACGCCAAATGGTAAACCAATATTAGAGAATTTTTTAAAACTATAGAATTATTTTAAATGTAGACAACATAGTTAAATCATAACTTAAAGTAATTAGAAAAAGGTTTAGTGTGAAATATAAATCTTTCACACGCAGATTTGTGTATGCGCGTTGCTTGACACAAAGTCTGTTATGCGTAAAATGCAGCGCAGAAATGAGGCTTATTATGATTAAAGAAGCAATTAGTGAGTTAGTAGAAAACAAAGACCTTACAAATGAAATGGCAGAAGCTGTTATGGATGAAATAATGTCAGGAGAAGCAAACGATATAGAGATTGGCTCATATCTTACAGCCCTTAGAATGAAAGGGGAGACAATTAATGAAATTACTGCCAGTGCAAAAGGAATGAGAAAGGCATGCGTAAGACTTCTTCACAATCAAGATGTATTAGAGATAGTGGGAACAGGAGGAGACAAAGCATTTACATTTAATATTTCAACTGTTTCAGGATTTATTATCGCAGCAGCCGGAGTACCAGTAGCTAAACATGGTAATCGCTCGGTATCAAGTAAATGTGGTGCAGCAGATGTACTTGAAGCATTAGGTGTTAATATTGCATTAGAGCCAGATTCTAATGCAAAAGTATTAAAGGATACAGGCATGTGTTTCATGTTTGCACAAAAATATCATCCATCTATGAGATTTGTAGCTCCTGCAAGAAAAACCTTGGGAATCAGAACTATATTTAATATATTAGGACCATTATCCAATCCAGCAGGGGCAAATATGGAATTAATGGGTGTATATAGCGAAGAATTATTAGAACCACTTGCACAGGTAATGTCTAATCTTGGTGTAAAAGCGGGAATGGTAGTGTGCGGTAGCGATGGACTTGATGAAATAACAATGACAGGCGTTACCAAAGCTTGTGAAATTAAGAATGGAAAAATAACAAGTTTAACTATTAACCCTGAAGATTATGGATTTAAACTATGTAAACCAGAAGAACTTGTGGGTGGATTCCCAGATGAGAATGCTAGTATTGCAACAGCAATATTAAAAAATGAAGATGAAAGTGCCAAAAAAGATGTTGTGCTTTTAAATGCAGGTGTATGCTTGTATATTGCAGGTAAAGCCTCAACAATATCAGAAGGAATAAAGCTCGCGAGGGATACCATTGAAAGTGGAAAAGCATACAGGAAAATGTGTGAATTTGTTGAAGCTACACAGAAAGGCAGCGAGGTTAGCGCATGATATTAGATCAAATAGCAGCAAAAACAAGGCTAAGGATTGAAGAGGAAAAAAAGATTCATAGTCCACAGGAACTAAGAGAGCAGGCATTTGCGTTAGCAGCTTTACAAAAAAGAGAGAGGCCGCTTATGGAATTCCCATTTGAGACTGCTTTAGCTAAAAAAGGACTATCATTTATCTGTGAAGTTAAAAAGGCATCACCATCTAAAGCAGTTATTGCAGAAAGCTTTGACTATATACAGATAGCAAAGGATTATGAAAGGGCAGGAGCAGATGCAATATCAATATTGACAGAACCATATTGGTTTCAGGGAGCTGATAATTACTTAAAAGAGATTACAGATACGGTCCAAATCCCTGCTATTCGCAAAGACTTTACTGTTGACAGCTATATGATATATCAGGCCAAATTGCTTGGAGCATCTTCGGTTCTCCTGATATGCTCAATCCTTGATACTATGCAGATTGCCGAATATCTGGAATTATGTGATGCACTTTCACTTTCAGCGATAGTTGAGGCACATGATGAACAGGAAGTAAAAGCGGCATTATCTGTAGGTGCCAAGATAATAGGAGTAAATAATAGGAATCTTAAGACATTTGATGTAGATATCAACAATTGCATGAGGCTTCGAGATATGGTAAAGGATAAAGCAATATTTGTTGCTGAAAGTGGAATTAAGGATTCATTTGATATTAAAATGCTTAATAATGCAGGTGTTGACGCAGTTCTTATTGGAGAAACACTTATGAGAGCAACCGACAAGTCAGCGGCGCTTAAGGAATTGAAAAAGGAAATATAGTCTATGGAAATTAAAATTTGTGGATTAAAGAGTGAAAAAGACATAGCTATTGTGAATAAGTATAGACCAGAATATATTGGTTTTGTATTTGCACCAACAAAGAGAGAGGTTGACTACGATACGGCATTACACTTAAAATCTATGCTTGCTAAAGATATTAAAGCAGTTGGAGTATTTGTAGATAGTCCTCTAGAGACAGTAGCAAAGCTTGCAAATAGCGTTCTTGATATAGTACAGCTTCACGGAAATGAAGATGAAGAATATATTCTTAACCTTAGAAATGTATGTGAAAAACCAATTATCAAGGCAGTCAGAGTAAAAAGCAGCCAGGATATTATAGAAGCAGATAAGCTGTCCTGTGATATGCTATTGCTTGACACATTTATAAAAGGCGAACTTGGCGGTTCAGGAAAGTGCTTTGATCATTCGCTAATTCCAATTATACAAAAACCATACTTTGTTGCAGGAGGATTAAATGCTTCTAATTGCAGGGAAATTGTTAACAATACCAAAGCATTTGCGGTAGATGTAAGCACTGGTGTTGAAGAAAATGGTGTAAAGTCAGAAGAAAAGGTCAGAGAATTTATTGAATTAATCAGAAATAAGTAATATTTAAATACAATACAATTATGTCTAAGTCTTAGATTTGTGACTTGGCAGGAATGGAGATTAAAATGTCAAAAGGAAGATTTGGAATGCATGGTGGACAGTTTATACCTGAGACACTTATGAATGCAGTGAGTGAGCTTGAAGAAGCTTATAATAAGTATAAGAATGATGAGGAATTTATTGCTGAACTTGATGATTTGCTAAAGAATTATGCAGGAAGACCATCTCTATTATATTATGCGGAGAAAATGACTCAGAACCTTGGCGGTGCTAAGGTATATCTAAAGAGAGAAGACCTTAATCATACTGGTTCTCACAAGATCAACAATGTTCTAGGACAATGTCTGCTTGCAAAAAAAATGGGAAAAACAAGGGTTATAGCTGAAACTGGAGCAGGCCAGCACGGAGTTGCTACAGCAACAGTTGCAGCACTTATGGGTATGGAATGTGAGATATTTATGGGTAAGACGGACTGTGAGCGTCAGGCATTAAATGTATATAGAATGAAACTTCTTGGAGCTAAGGTTAATCCTGTTACAAGTGGAACTATGACTTTAAAAGATGCAGTAAATGAAACTATGAGAGAGTGGACTAAACGTATTGATGATACACATTATGTATTAGGTTCAGTAATGGGACCTCATCCATTTCCAACAATGGTTAGAGATTTCCAGTCAGTTATCAGTAGAGAGATTAAGTCACAGATTATGGAGCACGAAAACAGGCTTCCAGATGCAGTTTTAGCCTGTGTGGGCGGAGGAAGCAACGCTATGGGCGCATTTTACGAATTCTTAGAGGATAAATCAGTTCAGTTAATAGGATGTGAAGCAGCAGGAAGAGGAGCAGATACAGCTGAAACAGCTGCAACATTAACAACAGGACGTGTAGGAATATTTCATGGAATGAAATCATATTTCTGTCAGGATGAATTTGGACAGATTGCTCCCGTATATTCAATTTCAGCGGGTCTTGATTATCCTGGAATTGGGCCAGAACATGCCATGCTTAAGGATTCAGGAAGAGCAACGTATGTACCGGTTACAGATGATGAAGCAGTTGAAGCATTTGAGTATTTATCGAGAACAGAGGGAATTATCCCTGCAATTGAAAGCTCTCATGCGGTGGCATATGCAATAAAGCTGGCAAAAACTATGAGTAAAGACCAGATAATAGTAATAAACATCTCAGGCAGAGGTGATAAAGATGTAGCAGCAATAGCAAGATACAAGGGGGAAAATCTCTATGACTAAAATTGAAAATGTATTTAAGAACAAAAAAGCATTTATACCATTTATAACAGCGGGAGATCCTAGTCTTTCAACAACGGCTGAATGTATTAAGGAAATGGCATCAAACGGTGCAGATTTAATCGAGATAGGAATACCATTTTCTGACCCTACAGCAGAAGGGGTTATTATAGAAAATGCCAGTCTTAGGGCGTTAGAAGCTGGTACAACAACAGATAAGGTATTTGATATGGTAAAAACTCTTCGTAATGAGGGGGTTAATATTCCACTAGCATTCATGACTTATGCAAATGTTATATTTGGATATGGTATGGATAAATTTCTTACTAAATGTAATGAGTGCGAGATTTGCTGCGCTATAGTTCCAGATATTCCATTTGAAGAAAAAGAGGAATTTCAGCCATTTTTTACTAAATATGGAGTTAAGTTAATTTCTTTGATTGCACCAACATCTCACGATAGAATACAGATGATAGCCAAAGAAGCAGAAGGCTTTATATACTGTGTTTCTTCATTAGGAGTAACAGGAATGCGTTCAGAGATTAATACAAATGTTGGAGAAATGGTTGAATTAGTAAAGAAGACAAAAAATATTCCATGTGCTATTGGATTTGGCATATCAACACCCGAACAGGCAGCAAAGATGTCACAATATGCTGATGGCGTAATAGTTGGAAGCGCTGTAGTAAAGATAGTTGCTGATAAAGGAGTGGAAGCACCTAAGTATGTAGGAGAATACGTAAGGTCTATCAAAAAAGCCATCTCCAGCGAGATGGCTTAGAAGAATGACGTTGTCATTCTTCCAGAATAAGAAAATAGGAAAAGGCATAAATCGAATAATTTTCAAAAGCCATCTCCAGCGAGATGGCTTAGAAGAATGACGTTGTCATTCTTCCAGAATAAGAAAATAGGAAAAGGCATAAATCGAATAATTTTCAAAAGCCATCTCCGGCGAGATGGCTTAGAAGAATGACGTTGTCATTCTTCCAGAATGAAAAAATAGGAAAAAATCACTCTATTTGGCTTGTGATAATGCAATGGCTAACTGATCTGGACATGATGTTCCACGACCGGCACAATCAATACCTTTTAAGCGAGAGATTGCTTCATCAACATCCATGCCTTCAACGAGGCGGGCAACACCCTGTGTATTACCACTGCATCCTCCTACAAATTTAACATTAGTTACTTTATTATCTACAATATCAAAGCTGATAGCTCGTGAGCAGGTTCCGTGAGGGGTAAAGTTCATAATATCTCCAATCTGTGCAAAAGCACGT
The DNA here is from genome assembly GCA_964572475.1 of uncultured Lachnospiraceae bacterium. Classification (GTDB taxonomy): domain Bacteria; phylum Bacillota; class Clostridia; order Lachnospirales; family Lachnospiraceae; genus CAZNEZ01. Next base: position 7,879 of record CAZNEZ010000042.1, on the reverse strand, counting down.
TAATATAATGGATATATTTTATTGTAGAAAAATCCTACTGTCAAGTATTCATTCTGGCAAATGTCGAAAAATGAGAATATTTGATGTACGATTGTTGTTAGTTATATTTTTAAATTGCTTTATAATAGGAGAGAGAAAAGATAATGTATGCGGAGGTGTAGTATGAGAGTATCAACATATCTAGTAATAGTAATGACATTAATTGGAATTATATCATCAGGAATATGTTCAGTGTTACTGATACATTTGACTAAAGAAAGTAAGAATATAACAAAGACAACAAATGGACTTTTAAAACAGATAAGATTACGGTTTGAGAACTGTTATAGATTGGATTTGCAAATACGTGATGTCAGAGGATTTGTTGAAAAATATATTGATAATTACAAATATCTTGGTTTGCCAATGATTGCATATAAAAGTGTGAGTAATTTAATGGCATTAGGATGTGTATTTGTTGGAACAGCAGAAGGAATAAGAGGAATTATCAAGCAATTGGAATATAAGGAGTACATAACATATATAATCATATATGTGCTTGCCGCCATAATGGTTATAGTTACTAGCCAGGTATGGGCCTTAGAGTACAAAAAAGAGCATTTAATTGTAAATATTTCTGAATACCTTGAAAATACGCTGGCCAATAGACTAAGTGCTTCTGATAGAAAGCATAGAAGAGAAAATGAAAGACATTATGAAAGAGAAAATAATAAAAAAAATGTAATAGAAAAAGACTATCATGGTGAAGCAGTATATACAGATGATGTAGAGATGAAACAAGTGTTGCCAAACCTATCAGCTAATAATATGGACAATCCAGATAAGAAGACAATAAATAAGGATGATTTTGAAAATAAAATATCTGAACAGTATGCGGACGAGCTGTTTGAACAGGTGCTTAAGGAAATTTTATCGTAAATGTGCTTGAATAAGAGAGCGTAAATGCTATAATAACAATATAAAAGTTTACATGCGCAGATTGTTATTGTAGTAGCGCGGAATGGAGAAGAATATGGAAAAAGTTACATTTGATTATTCAAAAGCTGCATCATTTATTTCAGAAGAAGAAATGAATAGCATGAAAGACATAGCAGAGAACGCAAAGAAGACTTTATTATCTAAGACAGGTGCAGGCAATGACTTTTTGGGTTGGATTGATCTTCCTGTAGATTATGATAAAGAAGAATTTGCAAGAATTAAAAAAGCTGCAGAAAAAATCAAGAATGATTCAGAAGTTCTTTTGGTTATAGGTATTGGAGGCTCATATCTTGGAGCAAGAGCAGCGCAAGAATTTTTAAGACATAACTTTTACAATACTGTATCTAAAGAGATTAGAAAAACTCCAGAGATTTATTATGTAGGTAATAGTATAAGTAGTACTTATATTGCACATTTGATGCAGGTAGTAGGAGATAGAGACTTCTCGATTAATATGATTTCTAAATCAGGAACAACAACAGAGCCTGCTATAGCATTTAGAGTATTTAAAAAAATGCTTGAGGATAAATATGGTAAGTCAGAGGCAGCTAAGAGAATATATGCAACAACAGATAAGTCAAAGGGTGCGCTTAAGAACCTTGCCACTGAAGAAGGTTATGAAAGCTTTGTAGTTCCTGATGATGTAGGCGGACGCTTTTCAGTACTTACAGCAGTTGGACTTTTACCGATAGCAGTAAGCGGAGCAGATATTGATAAGCTTATGGAAGGAGCAGCTTCAGGAAGAAAGAAAGCGATAGAGAATGCATTTGAGGATAACGATGCAATGAAATATGCAGCTACAAGGAATATTCTTCTTAGAAAAGGTAAGTCAGTTGAAATTGTTGCTAACTATGAGCCAAGTATGCATTATGTATCAGAATGGTGGAAACAGCTATTTGGCGAGAGCGAAGGTAAGGATAATAAAGGTCTTCTTCCAGCAGCAGTTGACTTAACAACTGATCTTCATTCTATGGGCCAGTTTATTCAGGATGGCGCAAGAGTAATGTTTGAAACTGTTATGAATGTTGAGAAATCTCAATGCGAGATTAAAATAGAGGAAGAAGCAGTGGACCTTGATGGACTTAACTATCTTGCAGGAAAAACAGTTGATTTTATCAATAAGAGTGCTATGAACGGAACTATACTTGCACATACAGATGGAAATGTTCCTAATCTTATAGTTAACATACCAGAACAGAATGAGTTTTATCTTGGCGAGTTATTCTACTTCTATGAATTTGCATGTGGAGTAAGTGGATATATTCTTGGAGTTAATCCATTTAATCAGCCAGGAGTGGAAAGTTATAAGAAGAATATGTTTGCATTACTTGGTAAACCAGGTTATGAGAAGCAAAGAGAAGAACTTATGAGAAGATTATAGTATTTATTAAAAGTTAGTTCTCAATTATGTGAATCTCAAGATAGTCAAAGTCTATACCATCAATAAAATTATCATTTGTAAAGCGTACCTTATCATGAAGCTTGAATTCTTCAACATTGGAATCAAGCCATATAGGTACGCTTAAATCAAATTCAGCACAAACCTCATCGATTGCCTTGAAAATCTTGCGTGTACGATTAAGCGAATCATCATCATTGGTTATGACAATATCCTTAAGCATATGATTATCTTTAAATTCTTTGGCCCATAAGCGAAACATATAAATCCTCATTTCTGTGTTGTTTTTATATAATAATAGAAAATTACGCAGCTGCGTGAAACGGAAATCTTTAACACTAACTCATTTCAAATGTAGGTTGACTTTTACAGTATAAATGTATAAATTATTATATAGTGCAAGTTCAATTAATGCAATAAGAAATGGAATGGAGATTTTTATGGAAGGTGATATAAGAAGAGAGAAGATTATAGAACTGCTGAATGTCAGTGATAATCCACTATCAGGAGCAGAGTTATCTAGAAAGCTAGGGGTTAGCAGGCAGGTTATTGTTCAGGATATAGCTCTTTTAAGAGCAGTAGATAAGAATATTCTTTCTACGAACAAAGGTTATATTATGTTTGGACAGGGAGTTTCTAAGGCAAAGAAAAGTTTTTGCGTGTCACACTCAGATTCTGATACTGAAGATGAACTTAATACTATTGTTGATTACGGAGGAAGAATCAAAGATGTCGTTGTAGAACATGATATATACGGACAGATAATGGTTGACCTTATCATAAATGATAGAAGTGATGTTAAAGAATTTATGTCCAAGCTCAATAAGAATAAGACCAAGCCACTTAAGACCTTAACAGACGGTATTCATTATCATACAGTAGAGGCTGACACAGAAGAACAGCTGATTAGAATAGAAGAAGAGCTTGGTAAAAAAGGATATCTGGCATAAATAGTCATCTATAATATACAAATAGTTATTGCATTATTAAAAAAAAAGTGTTAAACTAACCGACAACAACTGACAAGACAACTGACAAGACAGTTGCAAAGTTAGAGATGTCGGTTAATTTTTTGAAATGGAGATAAAGAGATGTTAAAAAAATGGTTAAATCGAGTATTTATTGATGGCTTAGGAGGAATGGCATTAGGACTATTCTCAACGCTGATAATAGGAACAATTATAGGTCAGATAGGTAATCTTGTTGGTGGTAATATAGGCGGATACCTTATTGGAATAGGAAATATGGCTAAGACAATAACCGGTGCTGGTATTGGTGTTGGTGTTGCCTGCAAATTTAAAGAGAGTCCACTTGTAACAGCTTCAGCAGCGGTTGCAGGTATGGTTGGAGCATTTCCACTTCTTGGAGAGACTATGGCATTTGGAAAACCTGGCGAACCATTGGGTGCATTTGTAGCAGCATACATAGCAATTGAGGCTGCAAGAATAATACAGGGAAAGACCAAGATAGATATACTTTTAGTACCACTTGTAGGAATAGGAGCAGGATCAACACTTGGAATTTTGGTAGGACCTCCTATTTCACAATTTATGAAGTTCCTGGGAAATGTTGTTAATGTAAATGTTGAGAATCAGCCAATAATCGGAGGACTGATAATATCAGTATTAATGGGAATGATATTAACACTTCCAATTAGTTCAGCAGCAATAGGTATTTCAATGGGAATAACAGGACTTGCAGCTGGTGCAGCTACAGTAGGATGTTGCTGCCAAATGGTTGGATTTGCAGTAGCAAGTTATCGTGAAAATAAAGTTGGTGGACTTATCGCACAGGGAGTTGGAACATCGATGCTTCAGGTTCCTAATATTATGAAGAAGCCAATTATATGGTTACCTGCGATATTATCCTCAGCAATATTAGGACCTATATCATCAGCACTTCTTAAGATGACAAGTAACCCTATGGGTTCAGGAATGGGTTCTGCAGGATTTGTAGGACAGATTTCATCATATTCAGTTATGACAGCGGCAGGACAGACACCAGTAGTTGTACTTATTCAGATTATAGTAATGCATTTTATACTGCCAGCAATAGTGACACTTGTGATTTCTGAGGCTATGCGCAAGGCAAAATGGATTAAAAATGGAGATATGTTATTAAGATTGTAATTTTCTACAATATCTGCTAAAATAGGGTAAAAATTGTATGGAGGATTGCAGACGTGGATAATCAAAGTATTTTACTTGGCGGCATTGACGATTTGAACCAGATTCAAGGCTCTATTACAGCTAGAGATAGCCTTAGAGCCGAGATAGAACAGCTAGATATTAAGAAACAGAGATTAGAAAAGGATATACAGGCAGAAGAAAAGCTGCTTGCTGATAGTATAGAAACGACAGTTAAGAAGAGAAGAGAGCAGATAAGTCAGGACTTTGATAAGGAAATGTCAAAGGATCAAAATCGCCTTAAAAAAGTTAAGAATGACAGAAATAAGGCAAAGAATAAGGGAATGTCAGATAGGATTGCTGAAGAAACAGCTGATTTGTCCGAAGCTAATAGTGTCCTGTTAAATGAGATAAAAACTGTTTACAAGCAAAAGGGAATAAAAGGAATATGCAATTCTAACTTTTTTTATTCATTATATCTTCCAAAGTCAATTCGAGAGTTTATTACATTTGTGGTAACTGCAATTATAGTATTAATATTAATTCCAAGCTTTGTAACATGGTTTGTAAGAGGATTCTGGCTTATTAGAGCGCTTGTATATGTGATAGTGGTAGCAGTTATGGTTTTATTGTATTACCTGGGATATAAGTATCTAAGAGAGCCTAATAAAGAAACTTTATTAGGTCTTCGTATTCAACATAATAAGGTTTTAACTAACAAAGGTAGAATTAAAAGAATTAAAAAAGAGATAATGAAAGATAAGGATGATGGACATTACAATCTTGAGCCATATGACAAAGATATAAATGATATTCAGGAAAGAATCGACGAGATAGTCAGGCGTAAGAATAATGCCCTTACAGAGTTTGAAAGAACAACTAAGCCAGCGATTACAGAAGAGATTACGAATAGAGATATTGATAGAATTGATGCTATAAAGGCAGATGCTAATAATGTTTCAATTCATTTAAAAGAGTTAGAAGACCGTCAGAAAGACATTGCACTAAGCATATCTTCTAATTATGGAGCATATCTTGGTAATGAATTCTTAGAGCAGGATAAGATTGCTGCATTGATTAAGATAATGGAAGAAAAACGTGCGGATAACATTGGTCAGGCTATAGCTGTGTTTAGAACACAGCTGTAAGTCCTCCCGCAATGCAGTCTGCCATATTCATAACAGTTGAAAGTCTGGTAGATTGCAAAGTCATAGTATCTGATACACCAGATACATTTACGATACCAGTAATACTTAAATCTCCCACTTCTGGGAGATTTTTTTTGACTCCAAGTCCTGGTTTTAATGGCCCCACACGTAAAGTTATGAATCCAATATGTTCAGCTTTACCTAATGAGGCGTCAATTGAAATAATAAAGGGATTAATATATTTTTTGTTAATAAGATCAAGTGTATCGGATAGATTAATAGCATGAATTGGTGATTCCAGAGTACCAAATATTTCGGCACAGATAAAACATGTAGATAGTTTATATCCTATTAATGGACCGAGGCTGTCTCCGGTGAATCGGTCGCTTCCGATACAAAGTATGACTACTGTTTGTCCTTCCTTACGGTGTTCATTTATAAGTTCAAAAAGTCTTGCTGCAAGTCTGTTTATTGCATCTTGACCATTGCTATCATAATAATAGACTTGGTTTTTTCTCTTAATTAATTCAGTGTAAATCACATATTCTCCGTTCCTGCACATACAAGTGTACATATTCAATTAGTCATATAGAAAATGTAGTCAAAAATGCCATCCTTTATTCTTAAATAGTATGACAAAAAATAGCAGTAACTATTAGGGAGCAACAATATTTTTAATAAATGCCAAGAATTCTGGTGAAAAATAAGTAGTTATAAAAGAAGATGTCTAAAACATCTTAATTACAATTCCATAAAATGACATAATTATTAAAAGAATAGTGATAAACTGTTCGAGCAAAGTAAACAAGTAGTATTAGATTAGAAAACTTGAGATATGCATGGGTATTGAGGTGCATCTCATTCATGAAATGGAGGAAATGGAGTTAAATGATTGAAATAATATATAAGAAAGAGAATGAAATTTCTACAGATAGTGATTCTAAAAAATGTACAGTTAAGGTACCTAAAAATGTTAAACAGATTGGAGCAGTTTCGGACAAATTAAAAATATACCTTGAAGATTATGTACAGACATTTTTAAAACAAAAGCCAGATGATGATAGAGAAATACGATATGGGGTTTTGCTTGGAGAGATAAATAAAGATGCAGGAGTATCCTATATATTCATAAAAGGAGCTGTAGAAGTTAAGGATAATTACGATAATACAATAATATTTAATGATGAAGTATGGACTGAACTATATGAGACAATACGAGAATATTTTGACAATCAAAACATAGTAGGATGGTATTCAACTGTTCAATTTGAAAATGGCTGTGATATGCTGAGTCTCCAAAAAACGCATTTAGATAACTTTGCAGGTGAGGGCAAAGTTTGTTTTAGATATGATAGAACTGAAGACGAGGAATCATTTTACAGCTATGAAAGCTGTACATCTTCTGAAAATGGTGGTATGCATAAGCAAGAGGGATATTACATTTATTATGAAAAGAATGATAATATGCAGGAGTATATATTAAGGCACAATGTTGGAGATGTTATGGCGGCTGAAAAAAATAGCGTCAGGGGAGGAAGCTTTAAAAAGATTATGAATATATTTGATGGAAATAATTCGGAAAATGATGATAAGGTGGAGAATAAAATAGATAGTGATAAAGAAAATATAAAGTTAACAGAGTCAGACAAAAATACAGAAAAGCAGGATGAAGGAAAAAATTATAGTCTGCTAAGACCAGCAGTTTCACTTCTAATAGTAGGTTTAATGGTAGGTGCAGTAGCATTAATGAATAATTATGGAAGTATAGATGGTGTAACAAATAAGATTCAAAGTCTTGCAAAGAATATTCTGGGAAAAGAGGATGCAGCAGATAATGCGATTGATGCCATTGAAAAAAACAGTGATATAGTAGTGGACGTTATTAATGGGGGGGTCAACGCAACAACAGAAGATTCAACAAATAATACAACTGGAGAATCAACAACAAATCCAGATGAAACTACAACGGTTGCAGAAAAAGAAACAACTACATTAGCATCTGAAAAGGAAACAACTACTCAACAGGAAAGTGCTACAGTAGCGATAACACCTGTTGACCCACAATATCATATAGTTGAAAAGGGCGAATCCATATATGATATAAGCAGAAAATATTACGGCTCAATAAAAAAAGTAAATGACATAATAAAAGCTAATAATCTTGAAGATGGAAATGTTATTTATGAGGGACAAAAACTAATATTACCATAGAACACATTTACAATTGT
>CAZNEZ010000041.1:13559-23201 GCA_964572475.1 uncultured Lachnospiraceae bacterium | reverse complement strand
CTTCTGAATATACTATTCCGGGCATTATATCATAATCACCCTTCTCCATATGTTCAATCAACTCTTCGTTATCTTCAGCTATTATATAATTGTATTTCCAACCTGTATATTTTGCAATTTCTTTGAGGTAATCTATGTAATATCCAGCATATTTGCCATTTTTTTCATAACAATAACCATAGTTGTTCCCTTTAGGTATCAGAACATCTATGGTTATACTATCTTCAGCTTTAGCCTGTGTTGCTAAAAAGCATAGAGCTATCATTACTATTGTCATTAAAGCGCTTAGAATCCGAATCTTCCTTTTCATAACAATTCTCCTAGCTTACCGCTTACCTCTTAAGTGTTTGAAGTGCTAGTTTGACAGCACTTGCCGTTGCCTTCCTTCTTATATCATTCCTATTACCGTGGTAAAGATGTTTTTCAACATATACTGCATCTCTATAATAGCAAGCAATATATACAAGTCCTACTGGCTTTTCTTTCGTTCCACCCTCAGGTCCTGCTATTCCAGTTGAAACAATACTTATATCTGCATTTGACACTAGTGCACAGCCCTTTGCCATCTCAATGGCAGTTTCTTTACTAACCGCTCCAAATTCTTCTAATGTCTTATGTTGTACATTTAGTATATCCTCTTTTGCTTCATTAGCATATGTAATATATCCTCTGTCAAATACGCTAGAAGCTCCAGACATATCAACAATTGCCGATGCTATCTTTCCACCTGTGCAAGATTCCGCTGTAGAGATGTGCAGCCTTTTAGATTTTAATATCAATACTAAATCTTCAGCGTCTCTCATTACTTTTGATTCTCCTCAGATAATACTGATTTGTTCTTAATCATATAATCAACAAGTGATGCAACTGTAAATAATAAAGATGCATATATAAGTACCTGCTCAAATATGAAAACAAGATCTAAACTACCAATAAAAATACTGTCAAAGTCAAATATAAGTACAATAATCATTATCATCTGTGTAACAGTCTTAATCTTACCCCACCAGCTTGCTGCTATAACAATTCCATTATCGGCTGCAATTATTCTAAATCCGCTAATAATAAGCTCTCTACTAATTATTATAATAACAATCCATGCAGGAATTATATTTGTTAAACATATAAGTGCTGCACATACGAGAAGTTTATCTGCAAGTGGATCCATAAATTTTCCAAAATTAGTTACTAAATTGTATTTTCTTGCAATATGTCCATCAAGGAAATCTGTAATACTTGCAAGTATAAATAAAGCTACTGCTATATATTTGTCCGCTCCACCAAAGATATCCATCTCCATAAAGAGTACAAAAAATGGAATAGTACATACTCTGAATATTGTTAGTTTATTAGGTAAATTCATCTTTTCCTCCATTCTGTGTAAACATATTCTGCTCACACACGACAGGTCTGAAAGTATCAAACTCTGTTTAATATTTTATAAGATCACCAATCAAATCATAGTCATTGGCTCCTGTAACAACAACTTTAGCAAAATCTCCAGACATAAGCTCCTCATCAGTATTAATAAATATATTACCATCTACTGAAGGTGCATCCATATATGTTCTTCCAATATAAGCATTCTCATCAGCAATCTTGCCCTCTATCATAACAAGAAGCTCTTTTCCTACCATATTCTCAGACTTTTCAAATGCTATATCCTGTTGAAGTTCCATAATCTCATCTCTTCTGTCTGCTTTAACTTCTTCGTCAATCTGTTCTGGCATCTCTGCAGCCTTTGTGTCTTCCTCAGGTGAATAAGTAAATACACCAAGCCTGTCAAATTCCATCTGGTCTACAAAATCAACAAGTATTTCATGGTCTTCATCTGTTTCGCCTGGAAAGCCTGATATTAGTGTTGTTCTAATAACAATATCAGGTATCTCTTTTCTAATCTTATCTATAGTTTCTATCAGATGTTTTCTATTCGTTTTACGTCCCATTCTTTTAAGTACATTATCACTTGCATGCTGTATAGGCATATCGAGATAATTGCAGATTTTTTCTTCTTTTTTAATAACATCAATAAGCTCATCTGTAATCTCTTCTGGATAACAATACATAATTCTAATCCATCTAAGTCCATTTATCTTGCAAAGTTCGGTAAGAAGCTTTGGTAAACTTTTTTCACCATATAAATCCACACCATAAACTGTTGTCTCCTGAGCAACTAATATAAGTTCTTTAACGCCTTTATCTGCAAGATTCTTAGCTTGGGCAATAAGCTGCTCCATCGGAATACTTCGATATCTTCCTCTGATTTTAGGAATAATACAATATGTGCAATTCTTATTGCAACCTTCTGCAATCTTTAGATGAGCATAAAATCCACCCGTTGTAACCATTCTTGTAGATGTAAGTGCTGGTAATCTATCCAAATCTTCAAATATCATATTATTACCATCGTTAGTATTCTTTATAACACTTACAATCTCATCATATGAACTTGTGCCAACAAGAGCATCAACTTCAGGAATCTCCTTTAGTATCTCCTCTTTATATCTCTCAGCCATACATCCACTTACTATAAGTCTCTTACAGTTTTGCTTCTTGTATTCCGCCATCTCTAATATGGTATTAACACTTTCTTCTTTTGCATCATTTATAAAACAACAAGTATTAACTACTATAATATCTGCTTCTGTCTCATCATCTGTAAATGTATATCCAGACTGACCTAACAGTCCTAACATCTCCTCTGCATCTACAAGATTCTTATCGCAACCTAGCGATATAAAAAATATCTTCATATAACTCCAATTCTATATTATATATTTGTAATCTATGTATTAATTTATTACCATTGTACATCATAATATACTATCGTTCAATAAACAAAAAATAAAATTATTATAATAAATAATATACATACAAAATTCACATCATCATTAATTAAATAAAAATCAAAAACACTTATTCCACAAACTTTAAGTTAATCATATGGAAGAAAATAGATTGTATGTACTATACATACAATCTATTTTATGGATAATTATGCCTGCTCTATTTCCTCGTCATCACCAACTATTTTAACTTTACCACTGTATAATTCTTCAATAGCTGCTGAAAGAGGTTTATTGCTTTCGCATTTAACTAATGGTTCATCACCTGCTATTATCTGTCTGGCTCTCTTTGATGTTGCTATAACAATTGAATATCTGCTCTGAACTACTGGCTGCTCGCCTGGTTCAACCTCGCTATTTACTACTGCCATTAAATCTGTGTAAGATGGATGTAACATATTATTCTCCTTTCGAAAAGCTCTTTAGCTCTTCTCTTAATTTATTGATCATTTTTATATTTCTTGAGGCTCTATAATGTTCTGAACATATAATATTATGTAATTCAGCAACACATACCTCTAAATCATCATTGATGATGAGATAATCATAATTCTCCATATCCATTGACTCTTCATTGGCTCTAGAAAGTCTGGCTTCAATAGTAGCCATATCTTCTGTTCCTCTGCCAATAAGTCTGTTCTTTAAGATATCCGCACTCGGAGGAGTTACAAATAACAACAAAGCATCTGGATACTTCTTTTTAATCTTCATTGCACCTTGAAGTTCAATCTCAAGAATTACATCTTTACCAGCAGCAAGCTGTTCTTCAACATACTTTTTAGGTGTTCCATAGTAATTCTTTACATATTGTGCATATTCTATAAGTGCATCCTGTTCAATCATCTTCTCAAATTCTTCAACAGTTGTAAAAAAATATTCTCTGCCATCTTCTTCACCCATTCTAGGTTGTCTGGTAGTCGCAGAGATTGATAATGCGTAATTATCATAATCACTCATAAGTCTCTTCATAATAGTGCCTTTGCCAGCACCTGAGAATCCCGAAACTACAATAAGTATTCCTTTGTTCATGTCTTTTAGTCCTTACTCTATATTCTGAACCTGTTCTCTGACTTTTTCTATGTCAGTTTTTAGCTCAATAGCCCTGTTGCTTATATCTAAGTCATTAGCCTTTGAAAGAATTGTATTAGCCTCTCTATTCATTTCCTGAGCAATAAAATCTAATTTTCTTCCTATGCTTCCGCCCTCTGTAAGAGCCTTTTTCATAGCTTTAACGTGGCTTAACAATCTAACTACTTCTTCATCAACACAAATCTTATCTGCATAAATGATAACTTCAGAAGCAATTCTAGAGTCATCAATCTGTGTACCATCAAGTAATTCTTTTACTTTTTCCTCAAGCTTATTCTGATAATCTTTTATAAGCTCTGGAGACTTCTCAGAAATGTATTCAATATGCATAAGCATATAGTCAAGTTTATACATTAAATCATGCTTTAAATGCTCACCTTCAGCTGTTCTTGCTTCAACAAGCATATTTCCTGCATCATCTAAGGCTTTCTCTACAATCTTTAAAAGTTCATCTTCATCGGTATTTTGTTCTTCCATAGTCAGTACTTCAGGACATCTTGATAAATCTGAAACTTTTATATCATTCTCGATATCAAACTCTTTACTCATTCTCTCAAAATACTGCATATATTCATGTGCTAGCTGCTCGTTATATCTTAGTACAATATTACTTTCAGAAAGGTCTTCATATGTTATAAATATATCAACCTTACCTCTATCAATATAATTCTTAAGTCTAGTTCTAATACTGGCTTCAAAGAAATTAAGTTTCTTAGGAATCTTCATATTAATATCAAGATATCTGTGATTAACAGTTTTCATCTCAATACAGATTTTTCTTGTACCTTCAACAACCTCACATCTTCCAAACCCTGTCATACTTTTAATCATCTTATTCATCCTTCTTATAAGTGTTATAACTACGCAAACTGTTATGCGTACACATACTATTAAATAATAACTCATTTGAGACTATCAGTCAAGAATTTTCGCCCCTACTATTTATTAATTTTACCCTGCTTCATGGTAAAAAAATACATTCCAACCGCCCCCACTATAAGCATTAGAATCCCTAACACTGGAAATCCCACAATATTTTTCGGTATCAGACTGGTAACTGAGCCTGCAACAAATCCAATAATTACAAGATATACTGCAGTAGTATACCTGTCTAGAAGATTGTTGAGTATTTTGGCAGTCACAATACAGCCAATTATAACTCCTGCTGCAAGTGGAATAAGTCCTATAAAATCCAACTTATATACACACTCTAGAACCCACTGGTACAGCCCAAGAATATAAAGCATATGACTAACGCTGATTCCTGGAAGAATAAGTGCGATTGCAACCACGATTCCTCCTGCAAACTGCATCATCATACCTGTTATCCCTGTGCCTGTGGAAAATAGTCCCGTTGGAATAAATGTTATTGAAAAAACAAGCATTGAACCTGCGAGTAATAATATAGCAGTACTAATACCAAGTTTTTTTACCTCTGATTTTTCCACTAGAAATGGTACTCCACCAGCTACAATCCCACAAAACAAAAATCGTACAGTCTCACCAGTAGAATCATTTTCCAACAAATAATTAATTCCTCTGGCAAATAATACAAATCCTGTCAATGCTCCTACCACAAAGCGCAATAAAAATCCCATATGTTTTTTTGGATTATTTTTAAAATCACTTATTGCCATAATTAACTTTTCATAAATTCCAATAACCACCGCCATAGTGCCTCCAGAAACGCCAGGCACCGTCATAGTTGCTCCAATCCACAAACCCTTCAATAATGTTTTCATTTATACTGTTCCTCCTGCTTCAGTGCATACTCAAAAATACAAACTCAATAACAAATGTATAATATTTGCTTGATATACTTTACATTTACTTAATATACTTCATCTGCTTGACATATATGTATCTTCAATATAAAATTGTAATATTATATTTTCAGATTTTATAGTAATATTATATTTTCAGATTTTATTCTTTAATATATTTGACTTTATGCTAACTACTTCCTTAAATAGTCATTAGCATAAGTCCGACTCTTAACGTAAACGCACCTTGAAAGGTTGGTATAAAATGGCACTAGATGGTATAGCAGTATCTGCAATTGTTCATGAACTAAGCACAAAGCTTACTGATGCAAGACTCACTAAGATTGCGCAGCCAGAGACTGACGAATTATTTTTAACAATAAAAGACTATAGAACACAATATAAACTTCTCATTTCCGCTGGAGCTTCTCTTCCGCTTATATACCTTACTGATGAAGGTCGCGTAAGTCCCCTTACGGCGCCCAATTTTTGTATGCTTTTAAGGAAACATATTAACAGTGGACGAATCGTGAGTATAACCCAGCCCGGTCTTGAACGTATTATTAACATTGAGCTTGAGCATTATGATGAAATGGGCGATTTGTGCAGAAAACTTATTATAATAGAATTAATGGGTAAACACAGTAATATTATTTTTGCCCATACAGACGGCAAAATAATTGATAGTATTAAGCATGTTTCAGCTCAGATGAGTTCTGTTAGGGAGGTACTCCCAGGTCGTGAATATTTTATTCCTAAGACAATAGATAAAAAGAACCCTCTAACCATTAGCAATACTGAATTTGATGACTTGATATGCAGTAAGCCAATACCCGTATCAACTGCAATTTATACCACTCTTACTGGTATAAGTCCTATTTTTGCCGAAGAGATTTGTTATGAAGCAGGAATCAATTCTGAAATCACTGCATCTGAGTTAAGTTCCACAGACAGAATAAAAATTTATAATTCTTTTGAGCATATTATGCACAGAATTGAATCTAATGACTATGATCCTTGTATAATATATGAAAATGGCATACCAAAAGATTTTTCAGCATTTCCATTAAAGATTTTTGCTGACTGCGAGACAAAGCATATTGAGTCTATGAGTATGCTGTTAGAGACATATTATGGTGAAAAAAATGCTATAACCAGAATACGTCAACGCTCCTCGGATTTGAGAAGAATTGTTCAAACTGCTCTTGAAAAAGATTACAAGAAATATGATTTGCAAAAGAAACAACTTCTTGATACAGAGAAACGTGATAAATATAAAGTTTATGGTGAGCTTATTACTGCATTTGGATATAATTTAGAACAGGGTGCCGAAAAGCTTGTTGCTGAGAATTACTATGATAATAATAAAGAGATAACTATTCCACTCGATAATACTATAAGTCCTATGGATAATGCTAAGAAGTATTTTGACAAATATGGTAAATTAAAGCGAACTTATGAAGCACTTAGTGACATAATAAAAGAAACTACTGATACAATTAATCATCTCGAATCCATAAATACTTCTCTGGATATTGCGCGTGATGAGAACGATTTAAAAGAAATCCGTGAAGAACTTGTTCAATTTGGATATATAAAAAGAAAACAGACAGACAAAAAATCCAGATTCAAAAGTGTTCCTATGCACTATATTTCATCAGATGGCTATGATATATATGTAGGTAAGAACAATTATCAGAATGAAGAATTAACTTTTAAAGTGGCTACTGGCAATGACTGGTGGTTTCATTCTAAAGGCTGCCCTGGTTCACATGTAATTGTAAAATGTGGAAATGACGAACTTCCAGATAAAACATTTGAAGAAGCAGGAAGACTTGCTGCTCACTACTCCAAAGCTCATGAACAGGATAAAGTAGAAATTGATTACGTTCAGAAAAAAAATGTCAAAAAAGTAGCTGGTGCAAAACCAGGCTTTGTAATATATCATACAAACTTTTCTATGGCAATATCACCAGACATAACAGGAATCAAATATATTTAAAAAAGCGCTTGTCGGCACAAGCGCTCGGAAGAATGCTTCGCATTCTTCTTAAATGTTTCACACTACTGCATGATTCTCTATAAAGCAAAGAAGAAGCGCAAAGCGCTTCTTCTTTTTATTCTCCTAACAAATTCTTATATATTGCTTCGTACTTCTTAGCCGAAGTACTCCATGAGAAATCTTTTGCCATTCCTCTATCTACAATCTTATTCCATTCTCTCTCTTTATCGTAATAAATATGCTCAGCATACTTTATAGTATTAAGCATCTCATGTGCATTATAATTTGCAAATGAAAATCCTGTTCCTGTACTTTCATATTCATTATATGGTTCAACTGTATCCTTAAGTCCTCCTGTTTCTCTAACAATAGGTACAGTACCATATCTCAAACTCATAAGCTGGCTAAGTCCACATGGTTCAAATAGCGATGGCATAAGGAATGCATCACATGAAGCATAGATTTTATGAGATATTTCTTCTGAATAATAAATATTAGCAGAAACGCTGCCATTATACTTCCAAGCATAATGTCTAAACATATTCTCGTATTTTTCTTCGCCTGTTCCAAGGATAATTAGCTGAATATTCTCCTGACACAGCTCATCCATAACACAGCTAACTAAATCTAAGCCTTTTTGGTCAGTAAGTCTTGATACAATGCCAATCATAAACTTTTTATCATTAACTTCTAATCCCATTTCCTCCTGAAGCTTTGTTTTATTCTTACTCTTTTCTTTTCTAAAAGTAACTGCATTATAATTATTATATATTTTATTATCAGTCTCAGGATTATATTCATCATAATCTATTCCATTAACAATTCCGCACAAACAATTACTTCTAGCCCTCATAAGACCATCTAAACCTTCTCCATAAAATGGCATTTTAATCTCTTCAGCGTATGAATCACTTACAGTTGTTACATAATCAGAATAAACAATGCCTCCCTTTAAATAATTAGCATCATCATAATCCCGAAGCTTATCTGATGTAAAATAATAATCAGAAAGACCTGCTATATCTTTTACTACCTTTGCATCCCAAACTCCTTGAAACTTTAGATTATGTATAGTCATAATAGACTTAATACCAGAGAAAAATTCCCCTTCTCCAAAACTATCTTTTAAATATACTGGTATAAGACCAGTCTGCCAATCATGACAATGAATTATGTCAGGTCTAAATCCAATAACCGGAAGTGCCGATAATGCTGCTTTTGAGAAAAATGCAAACTTTTCAATATCACAACGAATATCTCCATATGGCTTATCACCACCAAAATAGTATTCATTATCTATAAAATAAAAAGTAATTCCCTCATATTCAGTTTTCAAAATTCCTACATACTGTTCTCTCCATGACAAATTCATATAAAAATGTGCTATATATTTTAGTTCTCCTACATATTGCTGCTTCATGCATAAATACTTCGGGAGAATTACCCTAACATCATATTCTTTCTTGTCAAAGCACTTAGGTAATGATCCAACTACATCAGCAAGTCCACCAGTTTTAATAAAAGGTACCGACTCCGATGCTACAAATAATATGTTTTTCATAAGATTCCTCCATATATTTAAAATAAGTTATACCGCTAATAACAGTATAACTCATTTTTCTTACTAATTAAAGCATTATTTGACTTTATGTTATAGTTAAATCAACTCTTAAATCAAGTATTATTTTGTCTTATATTCCAGTCTTATCTTGTCTGCTATAAGAGCAATAAACTCTGAATTTGTAGGTTTTCCTTTACCATTATTAATTGTATATCCAAAAAGCGCATCTATAGTATCCATCTTACCTCTGCTCCATGCCACTTCTATAGCATGTCTAATAGCTCTTTCAACACGGCTAGGTGTTGTCTGATGCAGCTTGGCAATTGATGGATATAGAATCTTAGTGATAGAATTAAGCATTTCCATGTCGTTAATAGACAT
>CAZNEZ010000041.1:0-13459 GCA_964572475.1 uncultured Lachnospiraceae bacterium | reverse complement strand
TTTAATTTTATCTGCTAATGCCTTCATTTCAGCTGCATTTTGAATAACAGTCTCAGTAATTTTAACACCACCAAGCAACCTTGCAAGTTCATTAACCATCTGCGTAGTATCAAGCTCAACAATCTGAGTAGTAGTCTTATTATTATCTGTTTTTTTCTCAATTAGATAATGACTGTCTGCCATAGCTGCAATTTGTGGTAAATGAGTAATGCATATAACCTGACATGACCTTCCTATAATATTTAGCTTTTCAGATACCATCTGAGCTGTTCTTCCACTTATTCCAGCATCAATCTCGTCAAATATAAGAGTTTCTATACTGTCTCTATCTGCAAGAATTGTCTTTAATGCCAGCATTATTCTAGAAAGCTCACCTCCTGATGCCACCTGTGATAAAGGTTTTAAAGCTTCACCAGGATTAGTTGAAATCATAAACTCAGCTTCATCCATTCCAGTTTCAGTATATTTTTCAAGCTTTGTGAACATAATGCTAAACTTAACATCTAGAAAATTTAAATCTTTAAGTACCTCTACCGCTCTCTTTTCTAATGATTTCGCTGCTTTCTTTCTTAAATTAGTAATATCTTGTGCAATTCCATTAAGAATATTCTCCGAAGACAAGATATCCGCTTTTAACTCATTAAGTCTTATTTCATAGTTAATAAGATTATTAAGCTTATCTTCATCTTCCAGTTTATGACTCCCAATTTGCTCTATAGAATTACCATATTTGCTTTTAAGATGATTGATAAGGTCCAGTCTTTCGCTAATCATGGCCGTCTTTTCTTCATCAAATTCAATAGAATCTATGTAATCATTCAACTCTCTTGAAAGGTCATCTGCAAGAGATTCAATATCCATCATCTGGCTATAATAAGTTTTTATAGATTCATCAAAACTGCTTATCTGGTTAAGACTTTTTACAGCCATACTTATTTGACTTCCCGCTGATTCATCATTTTCCTTGCCAATACGTCCAATTACTGAATACATAGTTTCAGCTATACTCTTAGAGTTATTCATTCTCTTAAATGTATTCTCAAGTTCTTCATCTTCACCAGCTACAAGCCCTGCTTCATCTATTTCATCTATCTCAAATTGATAAAATGCTATTTCTCTGTTTCTTTGTTCTTCATCCATATCAAATTGTGAAAGTTTTTGTTTGAGATTTTTATATTTCTTATATTCTTCCTTAAATGTTTTTTTCTTAAGTAAAAGTTCATTCCCTGCATATTTATCAAGAATTTCAAGATGTTTCACTTTATAAAGCAGTGATTGGTGGTCATGTTGACCGTGAATATCTATCAATTGACTTGTAACCTCTTTAACTAAAGCAACTGAAGCAGTTTCACCATTAATCTTAGTTATACTTCTACCATTCATAAGCTTTCTGGTAATAACAACCTGATTATCATCTTCAATTATAATATCCATAGATTTCAGACTGCTAATAACCTCCGCGTCTTCAACCTGAAATACAAGTTCAACAAGGCCATACTCCGCACCATTCCTAATCATATCCTTAGCCGACTTAGCCCCAAGTGCAATATTAATAGAGCCTATAATAATAGACTTACCTGCACCAGTTTCACCAGTTAGAATGTTTAATCCTTCTTTAAAATAAACATCTACATCTTCAATTAACGCCAGATTCTTAACATGTACATTTAATAACATATCTGCTCCTTTTCCTGCGTCTTCTGCAAAGCCTCTCCAAGCTATTCAGAAATAATCTTTTTAAATTTGCCCATAACCTTAACAGTATCTTCAACACTTCTGACAGCACACATAATAGTATCATCTCCAGCAATACAGCCAACTATTTCATGCCAATGCAGTCCATCAATAGCAGCTGCGACTGCCATAGCTATACCAGGAGAAGTCTTAATAACAAGAATATTCATTGCCATATCCATAGATACAAAACCAGTTTTTAAGATTTGAATATATTTATCATTGTCATCATTATCAATGCTTCTCTTTCTTTGAACTGATATATATTTCTGCTTTCCACCATCTACAACCATCTTTGATAATCCAAGCTCTCTAATATCTCTGGATACTGTTGCCTGTGTTACATTATATCCATCTTTATTAAGCATATCAACAAGCTCTTCCTGTTTTTCAATACTATTGTCATTAATAATTTCAATGATTTTTTTATGTCTTGCTAACTTCATAAAAACCTCCGACTATGATTCCATCTTTTTTCGTAAAATCTCTAAAAAGCTGAGACTGCTTAATTTAACAATTTTTGTATCAATTTCAGATTTAATAATAACAATTTTGTCTCCCGTTTTTAATTTAATCTCACTATCGCCATCGAAGAAAACAAACTTTTCATCACTTTCATTTTTATTAGCACATAGTTCAATCTCAATTGTATCATCTGAAGATAGCACTATACTTCTAGTGTTCATTGTATGAGGACAAATAGGTGTAAGTAACATTAAACTTGCACAAGGCTCTACTACTGGACCTCCTGCCGAAAGATTATAGGCAGTTGAACCCGTAGGTGTAGAAATTATAATTCCATCTGCTGTATAATGATTAAGAGATTGTCCATTTACATAGACTTTATAGTCAATAACCCTAAGACTTCCACATCTATTTATAACTATGTCATTAAGTGCAAAATCTTTAGCAACAGTTTTTCCATCTCTTATAACTTCACCATAAAGCATCATTCTTGATTCTATCTGATAATCATTCATTATCAGCTTATCAAGCGTAGGAATAATCATATCCTTAGATGCTTCTGTAAGAAATCCAAGTTTACCAAAATTAATACCTATAAGTGGTATATCCTTCTTAATCAAATCTCTTGCTGCCTGTATCAGAGTTCCATCACCACCTAAAACAATCACACATTCAGTATCATCTGGCACACTCATAGGATTCGTAAATCTAAAACTATTGTCAGCTTCTGACTTAATATCCTTGGAAATGTGCTTAATACACAACTTTCCTTTTTCAGTTAAATACTTATATATGATTTCTGAAGTTTCAACAGATTCTAATTTCTCCTCGTTTGCTATAACAAAGAATTTATTCATAGATGCCTCCATGTCTATAATTTCATGTCTACTGATGCTTCAATTATCCTGGCTGTAATTGTCTCAGTATCAATTCCTGCTTCTTTTCTAAGAATATCTACACTACCGTGTTCAATATAAAGATTAGGAATTGCGATATTCATAACCTGCATATCTATTTTATTCTCAGATACAAACCTAAGGACACTTTCACCAAAACCTCCATTAAGCACGTTCTCTTCAATAGTAACTAATAATTTATGATCAATTGCCATTTGTTCTATAATATCCTGATCTAATGGCTTAACAAACCTAACATTAATAAGAGTAACATGATATCCACTAGCTTTTAGATTTTCCCTAACCTCTGCTGCTGTCTTAACCATTGCACCTACAGCAAGAAGTACAATATCTTTTTCTTTATATAAAACCTCTGACTTGCCATATTTTATAGGTGCTTTAAACTCTTTAAGGCCCTCATAAGCCTCTCCTCTCGGATATCTTATAGCTATAGGTCCATTATAGTAGCTTGCATATTTAAGTGCCTGTCTTAGCTCAAAACCGTTCTTAGGAGCTATTATACTCATATTAGGTATTGTTGACAGGAATGATAAATCGAATATTCCCTGATGAGTCTCACCGTCTCCACCTACAAGTCCAGCTCTATCAATAGCAAATACTACTGGTAAATCCTGTATACAGACATCATGAAGTATCTGATCATATGCTCTTTGTAAAAATGAGGAATATATCGCAACATATGGTTTTAATCCAGTAGCCGCAAGGCCTGCTGCATAAGTGACTGCATGCTCTTCCGCTATTCCCACATCAAAAAATCTTTCTGGATATGTATTCTTAAACTTCTTTAATCCAGTTCCATCAGGCATTGCTGCTGTAATTCCCACTATCTTCTCATTTTTTTCAGCCAAATCAAGCATTGTCTTTGAGAATACATCTGTATAGTTAGACTTCTCCTTTTTCTTGATAACAATACCAGTTTCAATATCAAATGGCTCTACTCCATGGAAATAATCAGGATGCTTTTCAGCAGGAGCATAGCCTTTACCCTTTTTAGTAATAACATGAATAATAACCGCATGGTCTAGCTTTTTTGCTTCATTAAATATTTTTACCATTTTTTGAATATTATGACCATCTACAGGTCCAAGATAAGTAATTCCCATGTTTTCAAAAAACATCCCAGGAATAACCAGCTGCTTAATTCCACTCTTAGTCTTTCTTATCTGTGAAACAAGCTTTTCACCTACAACTGGTATCCTATTAAGTGAATTTACTACTCCAGATTTAATATCATTATATACTTCACCGGCTCTAACATTAGTAAGATAAGCAGATATTCCACCAACATTTTCAGAAATAGACATATTATTATCATTAAGAATAATTATAAAATTTCTATCTAGATGCGCCGCATTATTCATAGCTTCATATGCCATTCCGCCCGTTAATGCGCCATCTCCAATAACAGCCATAACTGTGCTGTCATCGTGCTTAATCAGATTACCAGCTGCTATACCAAGCCCTGCCGAAATTGAAGTTGAGCTATGTCCAGTATCAAAACAATCGCAATCACTTTCTCTTCTCTTAGGGAAACCACTCATTCCGCCATAAGCCCTCAGCTTATTAAACTCAGTTTTTCTTCCTGTAAGAATCTTATGTGTATATGCCTGATGTCCTACATCCCATACGACTTTATCCGAAGGGAAGTCAAGTACAAGATGCATAGCCATCGTAAGTTCAACCACACCAAGATTAGACGCAAGATGTCCTCCCGTTTCACTTATATTCTCAATAAGAAATTCGCGTATTTCCTGTGCAAGAGAATCAAGTAATTCAGTATTTATATTCTTAATATCATTTTCTTTTTTAATACTGTCTAATAGCATAGAAATTCCTTTCGGTTACTTATTTCGATATACAAGGCTAGTCAGCAGTTCACATAAGAATTCATTCTGTCTGCCAAGCTTGTTAAGCTTCATAAGTGCTCCATCTGTAGTTTTTTTAACAATTTCACTTGCTTCTTTCACACCATATATAGTTACATAAGTCATCTTGTTATTTTCCTCATCACTAAGAACAGGTTTTCCTAACACTTCAGTTGTACTCGTAACATCTAAAATATCATCCTGTATTTGGAAAGCTCTTCCAATATCCAGTGCAACCTCGTTAATTATATTGATTTCTTCTTCTGAGGCACCTGCAAGTACCGCACCCATACCCATTGAGGCCTGAATAAGCGCCCCTGTCTTAAGGTCATATATAAAATCCAATTGTTCTCTGGTTACTTGCTTATCTGTCATCTCAACATCTACAGTCTGACCTCCAAGCATTCCGCTTATTCCAGCTCTATTGGCAAGAATCTCTAACGCTTTAGCTGATAAATTAATATCATCTGCCTCTGTTATTGCTTTTGTTCCTACTTCAAATGCATAATTAAGCAGACCATCTCCAGCAAGTACGCCGATGGCATGTCCGTATCTCTTATGAGTAGTCAGTCTTCCTCTTCTATAATCGTCATTGTCCATAGCTGGTAAATCATCATGAACTAATGAATAAGTATGAATCATCTCTATGGCTGCCATAAATGGCCACGCAGTTTCTTCTTTACCGCCAAACAATCTAAGTGTTTCTAAAACCAGCATAGGTCTTAATCTTTTTCCACCAGATAAAATGCTGTAATTCATAGCTTCAATTACATTTTTTTGAAATCCCTCTTCTTTAGGAAGGTATCTTCCTATAATCTCTTCAATATAATCTACCCTGTCATTTAATTCTGTTTTAAAGTTCATCAGCGTCTTCACCTTCGTTCACAATCTGAATCTGTTTTTCAACTCGTTCAATTGTATCATTGCAATATTTAACAAGATTCATGCCTTGATTATACATTGAAAATGAATCCTCAAGGCTAACATCATCTTTATCCATTTTACTAATAATATTATTAAGCTCTTCAAATGCTTCTTCCAGATTCTTCTGTTTTTCTGCCATCGTCTTCCTCAATCTTCCCATTCCACTCTGTATTGTTTATTTCAATAATTTTAGCACTTAACTTTCCATCTTTCAATTGTATATTTATGCAATCGTTACATTTATAATCATTCGCACTAATAACTGCGTTATTTTCTTCATCAGTAATATAAGCAAAACCTCTTCCAAGCTTATTAAGTGGAGATAATCCGTTAAGCTTCTCACACATAATTAATAGTTCATTCTTTCTCTTCTTAAGTTTGTCATACATTGCTTGTTTTAACCTGCTTTTAAGTTCACTATTAATTTGATTTTTAAGCTTTATCTGATTAATTGGACTTAAATATCTAAGCTTTGTCTTATAATGTTCTACCTCTTTTTTATTCTTAACAAGAATTCTATCCATCATACATGACAATGTATAGCCGTATTCTCCTATTGTCTGTTCAAACTGTTTAATATCAAAAACAGCTATTTCCGCTGCTGCTGATGGTGTTGGTGCTCTAAAATCAGATACATAATCTATAATTGTAGTATCTGTTTCGTGTCCAACAGCCGAAATAACAGGTGTATTACATTCAAAAACAGTTCTTGCTACAAGTTCTTCATTAAATGCCCATAAATCTTCAATTGAACCTCCACCACGTCCAACTATAATAACATCCAGATTCATCATGTCAAGGCATTTGATACCATTAGATATACTTTGTGCAGCACCTTGTCCCTGCACAAGTGCCGAATAAAGATATAGCTGAACATATGGATTTCTCCTGTTAGTTATATTGATTATGTCCTGAATTGCAGCTCCAGTGCTTGCTGTAACTATGCCTACTCTTGTTGAGTATTTAGGTATTGATTTCTTATATTGTTCAGAAAACATACCCATTTCTTCAAGCTTATTCTTTAATTCTTCGTATTTTTGATACAAAGCGCCAGCACCATCTAAAATAATCTCTTTGGCATATAACTGGTACTTACCATCTCTTTCATATACATTAATACTGCCACAGGCAACTACAGTTTGTCCTTCCTTCATCTGAAAGTTCAAACCCTTTCGATTGCCTGCAAACATAACTCCAGCCATTACTCCTCCCTTATCCTTAAGGGTAAAATATATGTGACCAGAACTATGATATTTACAGTTAGATACTTCACCTTTAATATACACATTAGCCAGCATAAAATCCTGGCTAAACATGTTCTTAATATATGAATTTATCTGTGTAACAGAATAAACACTCCTCATAGTTCACCTACACTAATCTAGCAAGC
Organism: uncultured Lachnospiraceae bacterium; assembly: GCA_964572475.1. GTDB lineage: Bacteria > Bacillota > Clostridia > Lachnospirales > Lachnospiraceae > CAZNEZ01. The sequence continues at coordinate 6,164 of CAZNEZ010000041.1, read as the reverse complement.
ACACCATTAATAAATGCTGATGAATCCTCTCCACCATACTTCTTAGCAAGTTCAATTGCTTCATTGATTGCAACTACCTGTGGTATATCATCATCAAATTTCATCTCATAATAAGCAAGTCTTACAATTGCAAGTTCAACTTTTCCGAATCTGCTTATGTCCCATTTCTCTGCAATACCAGAAACAGCTTTATCTATCTCATCAATCTTATCTACAATAGCTTTGGTTCTATTAGTAATATATTCTCTATCTTCTTCTGATACATATACCTCTTCATCTTTATTCATATATATACCATACTGCTCATTCATAGTTTCTTCATTATGAAACTCTCTACGGAATAATAGCTTAAATGTATTCTCTCTAAGTTCTCTTCTTCCCATTATATCATGTCTCCATTCTTATTGACTTGCTATATATTTCTTATTAGTTTAGAAAAAGGGTGTCATTTTGACACCCTTCATTCATAGCATCTTTTTTACTGTTCTTCGTCAACATCAACACTAGCAATTCTAACATTAACTTCTGACACTTTAAGACCTGTCATATTCTCAATGGCTGTCTTAACCTTTTCTTGTACCTTAACGGATACATCTGGAATGCAATATCCATATTCAAGGCAAATGTTCAAACTAACTATAACTGAATCATGTGCAACCTCAACTTTAACACCTTTTGACAGGCTTTTCATTCCAAGCTTTGAAACTATCTCTTTAGTTATGTTACCAGTCATAGCTGCTACACCTTCTACTTCTGTTGCTGCAAGACCAGCAATTATGGCAACTACGTCGTCTGCTATCTGCACTTCACCAACGTGTCCCTCGTCATATATCTTATAAGTATTTCTAGATTCTTCCACGATAATACCTCCTAATAAATGTATTCTCTAATACATTTATTATATCAAAATAAAGCACAATTGCAAGCTTATTCTGTTTTAAGTGGTGTGATTGTTATTTTATCAACGGAAAACTCTGTCTTTCCTTTAACAATATCTTCTATCTGAGCACGCATTGCATCTGTAACATTTGTCATATCAAGCATAACATCGACTTTTTCTCCTGATATTGTAACAACAGCATTATTAAAGCCTTTAGCTGCTAACGCTGTCTCTGTACCAGACTCTTTTTCTGCTATAGCAGTTAGTTCTATCATTTTTGCAATTGCATCTTTTTTCTGATCATCTGCTATGTTTGAATTGTTAATTATTTCTAATAGTGTTTCTTTATTCTCGCTTCTAAGCTGTTCCCTGTTTAATCTTGCCTGTGTAGTAAAATCAAGAATACTACTTGCTAAAACAGCCTCGCCTGGTACTGCTGTTGTAGCTTCCTGTTTAGTATCTTCTTTAGAAGTAGTCTGATTTTCTGCCTGAATATCCTCTTCTGAGATGTCTGCAACATTAATAGTACCATCTTCGATGTTAATTACATCAACTGTATCTGATTCTTCCTGTGGCTGCCCTATTGCATTTTTCACTGCATCTCCGTTAACATAATTGAGATATCCAGCTACTGCAATAAGTCCAGCTAACGCCGTAATAACAATCTGATTTCTCTTAAACAAATCCTTCATAATACCCCTGCCCTTTCAAATATTAGTTTTTTTATTTTATTTCATTTCATTTTCTCTACCGTTATCTTATGTTCCGCAATATTAAAAAGCGCTGTTACGGAGTTAATAACTTTTTCTTTAACAACCGCCTCATTTCCACCTTCTGTCACAACCAAAACACCTTCAATCACTGGTTCAAGGGATTTAACGACATAAGGAATCTCATTTCCATCAGTATCTGTAACATAGATAACCTTATCTCCTTCTTCATAATTATTGACTGTCCTATTCCCACCTTCACTATCAGTTTCTACTGTATCACTCTTAGTAATAGGTTTTTCACTTAGAACGACTTTCTCTTCTGATGACTTCAATGTTATCATTACACGTGTTTTTCCAGTGCCTTCGATACTTGAAAGAATATCACTAAGTTTTTGTTCCAAAGCTTCTACATATGTATTGTTATCAATAGTTATCTCACTATTAGCAACAGTTGTTTTAGATTCATTTTCAGTAGTACTCTTAGAAGATGGAATTGAAAAAATCACAAGAACTACACCTGCTGCAATCATAATTAACAGTTTATCAATGCCAATGTTTTTAATTTTCTCTTTTATCTTATTCCCATCAACTTTAATTCCCATATCTATACTTACTCCTTAATATATATTATTATGCTATTCTTTGAAATATTATAAAAATCTGCAATACTATTTAATAATTCTCCATCATATTTTATTAAATTTTCTTTACCTATTTGTACCTTCTTAATATCTATTCCTGTCCCCCTTTTTGTAATAGTAATTGTGAGACTTTTTATAAATGTATCTTCACTTTCCTTATCATATTCTACGTCTGCATTTATAAGTTCATATTCTGTATTGCCAAGAAGTGATGATAATCCAGCTTCAACTATTCCTTTGTATTCTTCTTCATATTGCTCACTATTTGTCATTGCATTATCTATCATATATTCAAGTTCCTTTTTCTTTTGTTCAACTTCCTCCGAATCATAAAATGCATTAAATATTCCGCCTGCATTGAATATATCTTTAATCGGTGACATCACAACTATGATTAAAAGTACCCCCATAAATACTCTGATATATTTTCGATAGTTATTCTTTGGCAGTATATTTAGTACAATTGCCATGAATATTAAAAAACAGCTTATTGTTTTAATCCATTGTGATATTGCTTCCATACATATCTGCCTTTCCAGCGTTTACTGCTACTTTAAGTTTATTTATCTAACTGTTAAACACACAATTGCAATAGTTATTACAAATAATACTGCACTAATAAATACCATCTTAAGAAGTAGTCTTGACCCGGCTGCTACACCTCCTATACACTCCACAATACGTTTATCAGCAACTGGTTGAACAATAGCGGCTGTTCCCTGATACATTAGACTAAATGCAGCTATCTTCGCTAATGGTACAAAGCAGCAGACAATAATACCAATAAGAGCTGCAGCTCCAATTGCATTTTTAATTATATTAGCAGAGCCTGCTATCACTCCTGTTACTGCATTTACACCACCTCCAACACCGGGAATTGCAGATGCAACTTTTTGAAATGCTGATATTTTTACAGAATCTGCTGCTGGAAGTACCATTCCCTGAATTACATTTATGCTTAAAACCACTGTCAAAATTGTCTTAAGCGCCCAATCCATAAAAGTCTTTATCAGCTCCGCAAATCTTGATAGAAAGTCCTCTTCCGAAATATTATTAACTAATATTAAAACAACATAAATATTAACTGCTGGTATTAGAATCTTACAAAAAAGCACATTTACAACGGTAATCATTCCTAATGATATCTCATAAAATCCTATTGCTGAACTTGTCCCTCCAGCCAATCCAACTGACAAAAAATATGATGGTATAAGTGCTTTCATAAAATCCAAAAGCATTGTTATTACATCTGATGCAATACTTGATATTACTGAAAATGCACCAACCAAAACAGATATTATAAGCAGATATGTTACATAAAAGCCCATTTCTGATATCTGACCAGATGCAAATATTCCAGCAAAATTAGTAAATAATGCTGCTGCTATAGCCAATGCTATAATCTCTGCTATAGCTATTTTGTTATATGTAAATTCATGAAACAATTTATCTTTTAGAGATGTTAACATCGTGCGCAATATAGTATCAGACTCACCAGAAGCTATATCCGTTACCGTTTCCTTAAAATTAATATTTTCTTCGCTATCGTCTAAAACCCCTTGAACATCACTAAAATCATAATCCTGAGCATAGCATTTTTCTGTATTTACATTTAGATTAATGTATATGGTCATGCTTATTATTGTACATATTAATATTTTACATAATTTGTACTTTTTGCTCATGTTGTACCCCCGCTTCCTAAAAAAGCATTAATCGTGTCCAACAAAGCTACTACTATAGGCATACTTACAGCTAATACTGATAATTTACCAAATATCTGTATCTGATTAGCAATCGCACTGTATCCTGAATCTTTACATATATCAGATGAAAATTCAGCTATATATGTTATACCAATTATCTTAACCAATACAGCTATATATGTACTGCTTATACTTACATATGAGCTCATTCTATTCACCACATCAATAAGCACCGACATTTTGCTCAATCCATAAAAGAAGATAATTGCACAGGCAGTAAGTGCAATATATATACCATATTCATTTCTTCCACTTTTAAATTGTATGGATATGATTACAGCTATAATACCTATAATTGCTGCATTTACAATAGTCACAATCTTCTCCCCCTTATTTTATTATAGTGAAAACAGCTTTTTAATTGTATCAAACAGCTCATATATATATGGGATAATCCAATATAATACAAGCACAAGCCCAGCAAGATTTACTAAAAATGCATGCTCTTCTTTGCCACTTTGTTTTAATACCTGATTAATTACCGAAACCAATATTCCAACTGCTGCAATCTTTATTATAAGATTTACGTCCATTTTTACCCCATTCCTGCGAATCTTTGTATGAAATCCTCTTTGCAAGCATTATATGCTTGTCTCATACAATAAGCAATGTTATTAGTAATCCGCCCATAACTCCAAGACATTTATATAATCTACTATTATTATTAACTTTTGTAGTTGCATCACTTATATCATTTTCCAGATTTTCAAGATATAAATCAAGATGAGATAATTGCATCTCTCTATCAAGAAATCCCAGATTATCACCTAATCCACCTAATCTTTCAATATCGTTTTTATCAATTCCACATTGTTCTATTATATGCATATTTTCTTTCCATATATCAGATAAGGTCTTGCCTTCCATCTTGTCCATCTCGTTACTGACATTTATAAGAAAATCATCAAGTGGCTTATCAGCTCTCCTGCCTATTACTTTAAATGCTTCTGGCATAGCCGTATTGTTATATCTAATCTCTCCTCTTAGCTGAATAATAGTCTTTTTTATCTTTTTTAGCATCGTCACCCTTAGACTAAGATTATCACTCATCTTGTATCCAACCATTGTTGAAGATAATATTACTATTATTATTCCTATTATTTTAACCATCAATATTTACCTCCATCTCATTAAAATCTGCATCTAATACCTTGCTTATAGTACCAGCGCCTTTCGCCTGACTTAATACTACATAGCGCTCAAACACTTTGTCTTTAAGGAGTTTTGACACTTCTGGCTTAATTAGTATTTCATCAATTGAGCTTCCATGGATTGTTGTCAACATTCTGCAACCTGAATTAATTGCATATGAAAGCGCACTAACTTCCTCTTTAGAGCCTATTTCATCTATTGCTATGACATCTGGTCCCATACTTCTAACAAGCATCATCATTCCTATTGATTTTGGGCATCCATCAAGTACATCACTTCTTTTTCCAAGGTCATTTTGTGGAATCCCCAGGTAGCATCCGGCTATTTCTGAACGTTCATCCACAACGTCTACATTTTCGGGAATAATCATTTTTCCTCCCTCACTTACATTTCTAATAATATCTCTAAGAAGTGTTGTTTTGCCACAACCGGGTGGTGATATTATCAACGTATTAATTAACCTTTTTTCTCTGGTAATATATGGCAAAAGCTTATTACTACAGCCTTTTATCTGATGTGAAACCCTTATATTTATAAAAGAAATATATCTGATGTTCTTAACTCCATCATGATTAATTACTGTCTTACCCGCTATCCCTACTCTGCTTCCTCCTTTAACAGTAATATATCCCTGACTTATCTCTTCTTCATATGCATATAGTGAAAAACTACTTATGTATTCCATTGTTTCCCTTATATCTTCCTGTGATACAATATAATCTTTTAGCATAACTTCACCTGTATGGCATTTTAGTATTAAAGGCTGTCCACACCTAACCCTTATCTCACTAAGATTATCTGTATCAATATTAATCTTATTAAGCTCTTTTCTAATATTAACAGACAATATTTTTTCTATATCCTCTCTCATGACAACCTCCATGCTTTTCATTTCTTCCCATGCCTAAGTATATGAGACAGGTAGTCCATTTTATACCACTAATCTCAATATTAGTTTTATTTAAAAAAGCGCTTGTCGGCACAAGCGCTTGGAAGAACTGCGTTGCAGTTC
>CAZNEZ010000040.1:0-23925 GCA_964572475.1 uncultured Lachnospiraceae bacterium | reverse complement strand
AGAAGAACTGCAACGCAGTTCTTCCAAGCGCTTGTGCCGACAAGCGCTTTTTTATGTTAAATTCTTATTTGCCGTAGCAAGCATTAATTTAATTCTATTTAATTGGTTAACTTCACTAGCACCAGGGTCATAATCTACAGCTACAATATTTGCATCTGGATATTGGTGACGAAGTTCTTTGATAACACCTTTACCTACTACATGATTTGGCAGGCAGGCAAATGGTTGAGCACATACAATATTAGGTACTCCTGTATGAATAAGCTCCAGCATTTCACCCGTTAAGAACCAGCCTTCACCAGTCTGATTGCCTAAAGATACAATAGGACTGGCTAATTTAGCAAGTTCTCTAATATCTGAAGGTGGATTAAAGTTTTTACTCTTATCAAGTTCATCAACTGCTGCACGTCTAAGGTAATTAAGGAATTTAACACCTATATTAGATATAAGAGCAGTAGATTTTTTAAATCCAAAATGAGAAACCTTAAAATTGGAATTAAAGAAACAATACATAAAGAAATCTAGTAAATCAGGCATTACAGCTTCAGCACCTTCAGATTCAAGTAAATCTATAATATGGTTATTAGCAGTAGGAGAGAACTTAACAAGAATCTCGCCAACCACGCCAACACGAGGCTTTTTAATATCCGTTATAGGAAGGTTATCAAATTCTTTAATAATCTGACGAAGATTTTTTCTAAATGTTCTCATATCCATAGATTTTTTTGATAAATGTTCTATACAAATTTTAAGCCACTTTTCATGAAGTTCATTAGCAGAACCAGGAACTGCTTCATAAGGTCTCATATGGTAAAGGACACGCATAAATACATCTCCGTAGACTAATGCCTGCATACCTTTTATAGCAAGTGCAGGAGTTATCTTAAAACCACTGTTTTTTTCTAAACCCTGTACGCTTAGTGATAAAACAGGAATATGTTCAAGTCCAGCCTTTTCAAGCGCTCTTCTAATAAATCCAATATAATTTGATGCTCTACAGCCTCCGCCTGTCTGTGTCATTAAAACAGCCGTCTTATTTAAATCATATTTGCCAGATAATAGCGCATCCATCATCTGTCCTACAACAATAAGTGAAGGATAACAAGCATCATTATTAACATACTTTAAGCCAATATCTACAGAAGATTTATTATCATTTTTAAGAATTTCAACATTAAGTCCCTGTGACATTAAAGCAGGCTGTAAAAGTTCAAAATGAATAGGTGACATATTAGGGCATAAAATAGTATAATTCTTTTTCATTTCTTTAGTAAACTCAACACGATTATAATTTGAAGGGTGTATTTCACATTTATGTCCCTTAATCTCGCGTACTCTGATAGCCGAAATAAGAGAACGTATTCTGATTCTTGCAGCTCCAAGATTATTAACTTCATCAATTTTGAGGACAGTATAAATTTTGCCTGACTTAGTAAGGATATCACTTACAAGGTCTGTGGTAACAGCATCTAGACCGCATCCAAAAGAATTAAGCTGAATAAGGTCCAAGTTGTCCTGTGTTTTAACAAAATTAGCTGCTTTATACAATCTTGAATGATACATCCACTGATCCATAACAATTAAAGGTCTTTCAACCTCAGAAAGATGAGAAATACTATCTTCAGTTAATACAGCAATTCCATAAGAATTAATCAGTTCAGGAATACCATGATTAATCTCTGGATCAACATGATATGGTCTTCCGGCTAAAACAATTCCTCTAAGATTATTATCCTTTAAATACTTAAGAGTATCCTCACCCTTTTTCTGAATATCCTTATGTACATTCTCAAGTTCTTCCCAGCCGGCATTAGCTGCCTCTATAACTTCTGATGCCGGAATATTCATTTCTTCTGAGAATTGTATAAGTAACTGTTCTGTAAGAATTTTCTTGTCTGTCATCGCCATAAATGGGTTCATAAACTTGTATTCATCACTTTTAAGCTCTTCAACATTATTCTTAATGTTTTCAGCATATGATGTTACAATAGGGCAGTTAAAGTGATTATTCGCATCTGGAGTTTCATTTCTTTCATATGGAATACAAGGATAATATATAAATTTAACCCCCTGCTTAATTAACCACATAATATGTCCGTGTGCCAGTTTTGCTGGATAACATTCTGATTCACTAGGAATAGACTCAATGCCAAGTTCATAAATCTTATGACTTGATTGAGGTGACAGAGTAACACTATATCCAAGCTTTTTAAAGAATGTAGCCCAAAATGGATAAATTTCATACATATTAAGAACTCTTGGTATACCAACCACACCTCTTGGTGCTTCATCAATAGTAAGAGACTCATAATTAAATAATTTTTCAAGTTTATATTCAAAAAGATTAGGTATTTTTGATTTGTTTTTTTCTTTACCCAGTCCACGTTCGCATCGGTTACCAGTAATATACTGGCGACCTCCAGTAAATTTATTGATTGTTAAAAGACAGCTGTTAGTGCAACCCTTACATCTAGCCATGGAAGTAGAAAATTCTAAAGCATTGATTTTCTCAATAGGTAACATAGTTGTTTCAGTTCCAACATTGTATCTTTCACGTGCAACAAGTGCAGCTCCAAATGCCCCCATAATACCAGCGATATCTGGTCTTATAGCATTACAGCCTGATATTTTTTCAAAACTTCTAAGAACAGCGTCATTATAGAATGTTCCACCTTGAACAACAACTTTTTCGCCTAAATCTTTGGCATCAGTAAGCTTAATAACTTTAAAAAGGGCATTTTTAATAACAGAATAAGCAAGACCCGAAGAGATATCCGCAACCGTAGCTCCTTCTTTTTGGGCTTGTTTAACATTAGAATTCATAAACACTGTACATCTTGTTCCAAGATCAATTGGATTTTCAGCAAAAAGGGCTGCTTTAGCAAAATCCTTAACCTCATATTTTAATGATTTGGCAAAGGTTTCAATAAATGAACCACAGCCCGATGAACAAGCTTCATTAAGCTGAACACTGTCAACTGTGTGATCTTTTATTTTAATACATTTCATGTCCTGACCACCGATATCAAGAATACAGTCAACATCAGGTTCAAAGAAAGAAGCAGCATAATAATGAGAAACGGTTTCAACCTCTCCCTCATCAAGCATTAATGCAGCCTTAATTAGAGCCTCTCCATATCCAGTTGAACATGAATAAACAATCCTTGCAGTAGATGGAAGAAGAGTATAGATTTCCTTGATAGACTTGATTGTAGTGGCTAATGGACTACCATTGTTACTACTGTAAAATGAATACAATAAAGAACCATCTTCAGCAATAAGTGCAACTTTAGTAGTAGTTGAACCTGCATCAACACCGATAAAGCAATCACCCTCATATGTACTAAGTTCAGCCGTTACAACACTATGTTCATTATGCCTTTCAAGAAATTCTTTATATTCCTCTTTTGATGCGAATAAAGGCTCCATTCGTTTAACCTCAGCGTTCATTTTCACACCTTTTGTTAAAGTATTACATAATGTATTTATATCTGTGTCAAATCCTTTTTGATAGTTCATTGCAGCACCAATTGCAGCAAAAAGATGAGAGTGGTCTGGTGCAATTATGTGTTCATCTGTCAACTTAAGAGTTCTTATAAATGCATTCTTAAGTTCAGATAAGAAATGAAGTGGGCCACCAAGAAAAGCAACATTACCACGAATTGGCTTGCCACAAGCAAGACCGCTTATGGTTTGATTAACTACAGCCTGAAAAATAGATGCACTTAAATCTTCTTTTGTAGCTCCTTCATTGATTAATGGCTGAATATCTGTCTTTGCAAATACACCACATCTTGCAGCTATTGGATATATAGCTTTATAATCTTTAGCATATTCATTCAGACCAGTTGCATCAGTTTGAAGAAGAGATGCCATCTGGTCAATAAATGAACCTGTACCACCAGCACAAATTCCATTCATTCTTTGATCTACACCATTAGTAAAATATATAATTTTAGCATCTTCACCACCAAGTTCAATTGCCACATCTGTTTGTGGTGCAAAATCCTTGAGGGAAGTAGAAACTGCTACAACCTCCTGTACAAATGGTATATTAAGACTTTTTGAGATACTAAGTCCTCCTGAACCAGTAATAACAGGAGATAATAATAGGTTTCCTAACTTTTCAGAAGCTTTTTTAAGAAGACTTGCTAATGTTTCTTGAATATTAGCATAATGTCTCTCATAATCAGAAAATAAAATAGTATTATTTTCATCTAGTATTGCGATTTTAACTGTTGTGGAACCTATATCAATTCCTAAAGTTTTATTATTAGCCATATAAATATATGTATGCCCTAATACGAGCATCCTCCTATGAAATCTTTCTATTGTAAACAAACATTTCCTATTATATATCAGATATATAAAAATTTCAATAAATTGATTTTTTTTTTAATATTTATAATAAGCATGCACCCACTATATCTTAGTGCATAATACTATAATGATAACAACATATTGCGATACTGCAATGAAAGGGTCAAAATGGATAACATGAATAATATGAACGGAAAACAGATTTGCAGATGCACTAGATGTAACGGAATTATACATGTAATACACAAGGGTGACACACTTTACCGCCTGAGTAGATATTATAATGTAAGCGTTTCAGACATAATGGATGCAAATAAATACTTAAACATTTACAATTTACAAGTAGGACAGGAAATTTGTATTCCAGTTCCTATGCCACAACCTAGAAATATTAACTTTAGGGATAATGGAGCACAGCCAGAGTATAATATGAATAATAATACAAATATGGATTACGATGATTCTAAAGAAACTTCTTCTATGGAAATGTCAGAAACAGAAGATGTAGAAGTGAGTAATAGCGTAGAAGCTGAAGTAGAGCAGGAGTCTAAAGGATTAAGTGTCAGTAGTAAATTATCTGACGTTTTAAGTCAGGATATGACAGTTGGTGAATTTGCCGAAATGATTGATGAGTTTAGAATTAACAGAAAGTATTAAATATCAGTTAAATATGCTTAAAATATAGCTAAATCATTTGACAAACTGAACTACAAAAATTATAATAATGCTATGTGTGTCGAGGGGATTTCCTCTCAGAGTATTTAAAAAGTTTAAGCTCTGGATTTCCTCTCGTCAAATAGCGAAAGGTAAGGTATAATTTATGTATAACAATAACAGCTTTATGAATAGAATGGAGAGAAAGTTTTCAAAGTTTGCGATTAGCAATTTAACTATATATATATTGGCGGCATATGGAATTGGCTATCTTTTAGCGTTTACTAATTCTATAGCATACGATTACCTTACTTTGGTACCTTCACTAGTTATGAGAGGACAAGTTTGGAGATTGCTTACATGGGTATGTACTATTCCCCAAAGTTTTAGCATATTTATAATTTTTATGTTTATGTTCTTTTACTGGATTGGTTCAAGTCTTGAACGATATTTAGGTACATTTAGATATAATATATATATTTTTTCTGGAATCTTTTTTATGACATTGGGATCAATGCTAATTTATTGGATTACAGGATTTGAGATATCACCTAGCACATATTATATTAATATGTCTTCGTTTTTTGCATTTGCATTATGTTTTCCGGATATGCAAGTGCTGTTTATGGCAATTATTCCAATTAAAGTAAAGTGGCTGGCACTTGTAGATGCCGTTTATATTGCATACGAATTTATGTGTCCGCTTGGAATTACCATGAAAACATGGACTAGCGTTTATTCCAATGGAGCAGAGATTGCTTGGTCAATTAGAATTTCTATTATCTTATCAATACTTAATTTTGCTGTATTTTTCTTAACATCACGTAACTTTAAGAATATATCTTATAAGGAAGTGAAGAGAAAAAAAGATTATAAGAAAAAAGTTAATTCAGTCAGAAATCATACTGCTGCGGGTATCACCAAACACAAATGCGCTATATGTGGAAGAACAGATGAGGATGATCCAAATCTTACGTTTAGATTTTGCTCAAAATGCGATGGTAATTATGAATATTGTCAAGATCATTTGTTTACACATGAACACATTAAGAAATAATACATTATATTGCTTTAAGGAGATTTCATGAAATATCTTAAGATTTACCTTGCCGAAGTTATATTGGCAATAGCATTTTTAATAATATCAGCATTCTTTTGTGGAAGCAATATAAGTTCAAACTCTAATTCTAATATTAGTGCCTTTAACACAGGATGGTCTTATGTGAATGAAGATGGTGATACTGTTGTTATGAGTGAATTGCCTAAAAGGATTGATGTAGGTGCTAATAACACTTTAGTACTTACCAAAACGCTTCCTAGACAGATAAAAGCTGGCACAACCTTGCTGTTTTATACCAGCCATCAGAATGTTAAAGTATCAATTAACAGTACTCAGATTTACTATTTTACACATATAGTTAGATCGATAGGTAATACACCTGGTCCAACATGGAATTTCGTTGAATTAACTCAGGATTATGCAAATGCTGTAATTAAGGTAGAGTTAACTTCACCCTATGATAGCACATCTGGTATAATACCTAATTTTACATATGGAGATAAGATTACTCTACTTAATAGTTTGTTCTCTAAAAATATGCTTTCATTATTCTTATCAATTGTTATATTTGTTATTGGATTGGGAATAGTTTTTGGATGTGTAATGCTAAAAGATAAAATAGTTAATCACGAAAGTTTGGTATGGCTTGGTGTATTTGCGTTAATGCTTTCTATTTGGTCAATAACTGAAACGCATATATTGCCAATCATTATGGGGCATGCAGTAATATTTAGTCAATTATCGTTTATTTCTTTAATATTGATGTTTTTCCCATTTATTAGATTTGTTCGACTTACATATGGTCTTAAAAAATCAAAAATATTTGATGGAATTAGTCTATCATATTTAGTAGCATTTATAATTATATTAGGATTCCAAATCTTTGAGGTATACGATTTTAAAGAATCTGTTATAGTTTCACATATACTTATTGTTTTTTCAGCAATTGGACTAATCGTCGAAACTATCCGTGCTATATTATCTAAAGAGATTAGAAACAAATATAAAATATGGGCAAATTGTATTTGCGCTCTTATTGTAACTGGCTGCATTATATTAGACTTATTTTACTATTATGTAAAGCCCGCAGCTGATGCTTCGTGTTTTGTTAGAATAGGTTTTTTGATTTACATTATTGTCCTCGGAATAATAAGTTTAAAAGATTCAAGAGATTTAATTGCAGTAGGCGAAGAAGCAATGGCGCTTCGTGAGATTGCATATGTTGATGCACTAACCAAATTACATAATCGAGCTTCATTTGAAAAAGATTTAGAAATGGTTAAACCTAAAGATTACGATGACTATTCTATGATTATGTTTGATTTGAATAATCTCAAATACTTTAATGATGTTCACGGTCATAGCATGGGAGATTATTACATAATTGTATGTAGCGAAATTATACAGGATTTATTTTCACCAAGAGGAATTGTCTATAGAATTGGCGGAGATGAGTTTTGTGCTGTAGTAACGGAAATGAGTGAAGAAGAATATGAATTCCTAACTAATTCAATGGAAAAACGTATTGCTGCCTTGAATATTAAGTATTTCAAAGTAAAGATGGAGATAGCTCACGGATATGCACATTTTGACTCAGCTATAGATGGTACTCTTAATGATACCAGAGTAAGGGCTGATCAGGAAATGTATAAAAACAAAGCTGAGCAAAAAAAGGCTATGGAGAATTAACCCTTCTGACAACTTAATCCTATAACATTAAAAAAGCTGCTATCACTATATTGTGATAGCAGCTTTTTATAATGCGTTTATTGAATTATCTAATTGGAACTACTAATGCATTTACTGAGTTAGCTGGAATGCTAAGTATGACACTATTATTACTAATTGTAATATTAGACTCAATCGGAACAACTGGCTCAGCGTCCTTTGTATTAACATTAGGAACATGAGCAATTGAAGCATCCCCAGTAATTGTAATAAGTTTAGCATTTGAATCTACAACAGCATCTTTAATGATAATCTCAGTATTCTTATCAACAGAATCAGGATTTACAAGCTTAATATATAAGAACTTACCATCAGTTGTTACTGAATTGAAAATATCTTTATTATATGCTTCTAACTTGTTGTCGATAACGCGGCTGTCATTATTGCCATCAGTATATGAGCAAATAAGATTTTTACCTGTTTTGCCACCATAATTGAATGTAATTGTATATTCAGTATCATTCTTAACTTCTTCATACATAGATGCTCTTAAGTTTCCTGCACATAGAGAAGAAGAGAAGTCTCCAAGTTTATAACCCTCGACGCCATCTTTGTATACTTTAATACCTGTTGAATCAGCATTAAATCCTATCGAGTATTCAAGCATATTTTTTGTATCTGTTGAAATGTCTGTAAGACCTGCTCCAACATAGAATCCGTCTATACCTGAAAGCTTCGCAGCTACTACAGTTACAGTATAATTTGTCCAATCTTTGATTAAATAGAGACCATTACGTCCGCCTGCTTTTGCTTTGAGAATAAGACCTTTTGTTGAATCAATCTCATATGCATCAGAACCTGGGATTTGTTTCCAGCCAATACCATCTGTTAATCCTGTAGTAAAGTCTTCTTCAAGTAGTACAGAATTATCAGTATTAGATGTTACTTTAACTGATTTAACTGCAATGTCTGCATTACCTGTAGCTATCTCAATTCCACCTTCTGGAATAAGAGTTTTCTTCTTACCTTCACTGTATGTTGAGAAAGTTGTACTAACAAGTTTATTACCTATATACTTGGCAAATAACTGTTGAACATAATAAGTAGGAGTACGCCATACTGATTCATCATCAAACCATATGCAGTCTGGAGTCCATCTATAAGTTCCATCAGTAAGTACTTTGTTAAATAATGGAGCAGTAGCAGCAAGTCTAACCACATCAGAATTATTCTCAAATCCAGTCATTACAGCACCTTCAGCAACAGCACCTACTAAAGTATTTTTATCTGATGAAGCATATTCACCAACAAAAACTTTAGAAATCTTTTCGTCATCTACTGTACCATCTGCTTTATATGCTCTGTAGTAATAATTATATCTGTCGGCATTGTTAAGAAGATAAGCGTTTGGACGATAGTAATGTTCATCAGCTATAGTTTCCATATAATCTGCCTGATGTTCATACCATGAAACCTCTTTTTCTGTACTTGTTTTGCCATCTGTAAATGCTACTTTTGCAGTTCCTGTCATATTACCACTTAAGAACTTCCATCCAAACTTGTAAGCATCATCATCAGCCTGAGCACCAACAGTTGAAATAACGTTAAGAACATAACCTGGATACTGTGCTTTTACATAATCGGTAATTCTCTTATAGAATATCTCAAAGCTTGCCATAAATTCAGGACCCCAGTTTTCATTACCTATTCCTAAGTAGTGTAAATCAAATGGTAATTCATGTCCCATATCACGTCTGATGGCAGCCCATTTGTTATTCTCGAAATCAGTACTGATTGCAAAATCAATCAAGTCAGTAAAGTTCTTAATGTATTTATCCTGAAGCTCGCCACCAGCTGGATTAGCATAATCTGAACGCGCCTGGCAAAGAACACCACAAGCCATAACTGGAAGTGGAGTAGCATTAAGATCCTCTGATAACTGGAAATATTCCATATATCCAAGACCCATAGTCATATTGTAACCCCATACATTAAAGTTCTCTTTACGAATCTCTACAGGACCTACTGAATCCTTCCAGTCATAAACATTATCCCATATATATGAGCCTTCAGAAATACAACCACCTGGGAATCTTAAGAAAGTAGGGTGTAATTCAACTAATGATTCAACAAGGTCTTTTCTAAGTCGATAATTAGGATTACCAATGTAGTTGCTGTGAGCTGTCTTAGATACTGCTTCTTCAGACTGTCCCCATACAGCAACAGGAATAAGAGAAACCATATCTATTGAAATCTCTCCATTAAATGTTATTTTAAGCTGTGAAAGTCCTGATTTGTTAGCTGTTAAAGTAATCTTATTATCAATGCCGTATTTGTTCCAATTTTTACCATCAATGGCAATATCAGCGGCATTACTAACTACATTGCCGTCTGCATCTTCAAGCTGAATGGTAATAGTTGAAGCATTATCAGTTTTAGCCCATACTGTAAAATCATATTGTTCGCCAGCCTTTAAGAACATAGCGCAATGATTATTGCTATCATTAAAGCCTCTGTTATAGATTACAGCACCATCAGCAACAGTAACGTAATAATCATTAGTATCTGACTCTGTTATATTAAAGTATTCATTAAGTCCACCTGATGTTTTAACAGTCATCTTATCTGTGTCGCCATACCATGCAAATAGTGGGTTGCGGTTACGGCCTGTTGAGATACCATTTTCACCGGATCTAAAATCATAAGTATCAAATGTAAATGCCTCAAAAGAACGATTCTGAATTAATTCAGCATAAATACCACCATCAGCAGCATTATTAATATCCTCATAGAAAAGACCAAATAGTGTCTCACTAATATCAAGGACCTCATCTTTAGCATTAACTGTAAGAGTATAAGGAGGTAAATTCTTAGGAAGTACCGAAACCTTAAAATCTCTTTCAAATGTAACATCACCTTTGTTAATATGTGCTGTAATAGTAACAGCTTTAGGTTCTGTAATATTCATATGCTTTCCTTCATTAGTAAGAGCAGTAGCATCACTTGAAGTCCATGAAACTTTAACTTTATTGCTCATTAATGAAGTTGGAAGATTAATATCTTCAGTAATTATATCTGTAGGAAATGCAAGATACTTATCTCTTGCAAGAGTAACAATATCTTCATCAGTTAATGAATCGCACATTAAATCAACTATCTCATCTTCTGAAAGTGCATCAGCATAAATTCTAAAATCAGAGAAAGAGCCTCCGAAATCTTCATCAACATCATACTGTGACTTACCTATATAATTATGAGTATAGTTAGAAGCATCTTCAAGAGTAGCAAAGAATGCTCTTAGCTGTCCATACATACCACTTGTTGTCTGGCTTATAAGTCCACTTGAAGCAACCTCACCATTAACATAAATTACAGGACCAGCACTACTTAAAGTACCTGTCTTAGTACCAGAGATGGTAAATGCTATATGCATCCACTCACCTGAAGGATATGCCTTTGCAGGATCAGCGGCAATATCACTGCCATTAAAACAAACGCCTCTTAGATTACGTGTGAGGAATATGTAAGGACCTGTAGGACCTTTTCCCATATCGATAATTCTCTGCCATACACTGCCAGCACCGCCGTAGTTAACCCATGTAGAAATAGTTAAACCATTACTGTCATTAACCTTTGAAAGAATATTCTCTGGAAGTTTTAAATAGCAAGTTCCACCTGGACCTCCTTTAAGTGTAACAGCATCTCTGCCATTAACATTAGAAATAACTGGTGCATTAGTACCTTGTGGTAAAGCATCCATACCATTAGATGAACTATCTTTACCAACATTAGCTGCATCATTAAACATATAATGAGCAATAAGACTAGATTTGTTTTGATTAATTCCCATTTGCGACTCCTTTGCATTAGTATTTTTAATAGTTATATTTTACCTTGAATACTGAAGCAAGTCAACAAATTAAGCAAATATATCTTGATTAAATCCTCAATAAAACATATAATTATAAAAAGTATTGACAGGAGACGAAACTATATATGAAGAATATAAATAAAAGGACATTAAATAAGATTATATATATCATATTGATGATGGTGTTTATAAGTTCTCTGAGTATATCAATTGCAGGGTGTCAGGTTGTTGAACAGGTAAGAAGCAGGATAACTGACATTAAAAGCACTATTTCTGGTACTCCAGATTACTCAGATGCTATGAAGACAGGTAACACCGAAGGATTTTCAGATAAACAGTTAGAGATACTTGAAGCTGTCAAATCTATAATCAATCAGAACACCAGTGATTCATATACAGATTATCAAAATGAAGTAAATATTCATGATTATTTAGTTAAAACAGTAGTATATGATGAAGAGAATCTTGAAAAGGACACTATTCCCGAAGACTCATTTACAGCATATGGAGCATTGATTAATCATGTTGCCGTATGCGGTGGTTATTCTGAGGCTTTTCAGATATTGATGGATGTGTTAGGTATAGAATGCAAGACTATTATAGGAACAGGAGGCGAGAACAACATATCTCATGCTTGGAATCTGGTTAAGCTAGATGATAACTGGTATCATGTTGATACTACGTTTGACGATCCAATTCCAGATACAGGAGATGTTCTTCACACTTACCTTAATGTAACAGATGAAGTTGTTGCAGCAGATCACACATGGGATAAAACAGCATATCCACAAGCAGTTTCTACAACTTATGACTATATCAGGCGTGAATTGACTAATATTGCAAACGAAAATGATATGATTTCATATGTTATCAAACAAGTGAGTTTAAGGTCGGCAAATGCCCAGTTTCTATGGCTAGGTAACTCTGCAATCACGAATGACCAATGGCAAAAATGCTTTGGAAATAACAGCGTTAAGAATATAACTTTTACCTCCTCTGGAGGAACAGGAAGAATGGTTTATAATGTTACATTTAATTATTGATATTATAGGTGATTTGTGATATTCTTTATTAATTGCGAAAGCAAAATATACAATAGATTGGTGGGATGTTAGGGTTGGAAAATAAACTAACCTTATATGGATTCAACAACTTAACAAAAACCCTTAGTTTTAGCATTTACGATGTTTGCTATGCTAAGAGCGCGAGAGAACAGAAGGATTATATTGCTTATATTGATGAACATTACAATTCAGAACGACTGACTACAATATTGTGCAATCTGACCAATATGATCGGAGCACAGATTTTAAATATATCAAAGCAGGACTACGAACCTCAGGGAGCTAGTGTCAATATTCTGATTGCAGAAGACGGACTTCCAGAGAAGATTGACGTATCCTGTAATCGTGGACAATATACTCAGACTATACCTGAATATGTACATGCACACCTTGACAAAAGTCATGTAACTGTACATACATTTCCTGAGTATCATCCAGATAATGCCATATCAACTTTCCGTGTGGATATTGATGTGTCTACTTGTGGTGAAATTTCACCTCTTAATGCTCTTAATTATCTGATTGGAAGCTTTGATTCAGATATTATTACTATGGACTATAAAGTTCGTGGATTTACAAGGAGTGTAGAAGGAATAAAACATTTTATAGATCATAAGATAACTTCAATTCAGGACTATATTGATAATGATACTTTAAGAAGATATGATGCGATTGATGTAAATGTATATCAATCTAATATTTTTCATACCAAGATGCTTATTAAAGATATTGATTTACAAAATTATCTTTTTAATACTGATGTATATGAGCTTACACCATCAGCAAGATTGGAGATTACCGAAAGGCTTCGTAAAGAGATGATAGAAATCTTTAGTGGTATGAACATTTATTAGTATTAGAAAGGCATGGTATTTGGTAATGAAACAATTGACTCAATATGATGCACCTGTTTATGAAGCATTAAAATATCAAAGAGAAAACCCTATTGTTCACCTTGATGTACCAGGACATAAAGGTGGACGTGGCAATAAAGAACTTCGGGATTTCTTGGGACGTGAATGTCTTAAGATGGACGTTAACTCGATGAAAGCCCTTGATAACCTATGTCATCCTGTTTCAGTAATTAAGGATGCCGAAGATCTTGCAGCTGAAGCATTTGGAGCTAAAAATGCATTTTTTATTGTCAATGGAACAACTGCTGCTGTACAAGCTATGATTATGACCGTCTGCAAAGAGGGTGAAAAGATAATTATGCCTAGGAATGTTCATAGAAGCGCAATTAATGCATTAGTTGTAACAGGTGCTATACCTGTCTATGTTAATCCAGGCATTAATAAAGAATTAGGCATTCCATTAGGAATGTCTGTTTCTGAAGTTGAAAAAGCAATTATAGAGAACCCAGATGCAAAGGCAATATTAGTTAATAATCCAACATATTACGGTATTTGCTCCGACCTTAAAGCAATAGTAGAGCTTGCGCATAAGCATGGAATACTTGTTTTAGTTGACGAAGCACATGGTACACATTTTTATTTTGGGGAAGATATGCCGATTTCAGGAATGGCAGCTGGCTGTGATATGGCAGCCGTAAGTCTTCACAAAACAGGCGGTTCTCTGACACAGAGTTCACTTTTATTATGTGGTTCTGAAATCAATAGCGATTATGTACGACAGATTATAAATTTAACACAAACTACAAGCGGTTCTTATCTTCTTATGGTATCACTTGATTTGGCTAGAAAGAATTTATTTATTAATGGCAAGGAAATGTTTAAAAAGACTGTAGAATATGCACAATATGCAAGAAAAGAGATAAATAGCATTGGTGGATATTATGCATTTGCAAGTGAGCTTGCGACAGGTGGAAGTTTTTATGCTTTTGATGAAACAAAGCTATCAGTTCATACCAGAAAAATAGGCCTTGCCGGTATCGAAGTATATGATATGTTAAGAGACGAATATGACATCCAGATAGAGTTTGGTGATATTGGTAATATTTTAGCAATTATATCTGCTGGTGATAGAGAATTAGAAATAGAACGATTTATTTCTGCTTTATCGGAGATAAAAAGACTATATCAAAAAGATGAAGCAGGCTTATTTGACCACGAATATATTACTCCTTTAGTTGTAATGCCTCCTAAAAAAGCATTTTATAGTAATAAGAAGTCATTACCAATTGAAAAAAGCAGTGGTTATATTTGTAATGAATTTGTTATGTGTTATCCCCCAGGCATTCCAATACTTGCCCCTGGCGAAATGATAACAGATGATATTCTGGGATATATCTCATACGCAAAAGAAAAGGGATGTTTTTTAACAGGTACTCAGGATATTAACATTGAGAATATCAACGTAGTTGAGAATGGAGACTAACATGGATTTATGGTTTACTGAAAATGATACTGATAACGTAAGATTTTCTATTAAAGTTAATAAACAGGTTGAAGCTAGGCAAAGCAGATATCAAAGAATTGATGTATTTGACACGTATGAATTTGGAAGAGTTCTTACACTTGACGGATATCTAATGCTAACTGAGAAAGACGAATTTATATATCACGAGATGATTGTTCATGTTCCTATGGCTTGTAACAAAAATGTTAAAAATGTTCTTGTAATTGGTGCTGGCGATGGCGGAACTATTAGAGAACTTGCCAGATATAAAACTGTTGAACACATAGACATGGTAGAGATAGATAAAGAAGTCGTAGAAGTATGCAAAGAATTTCTTCCTCAGACAGCTTGCAGCCTTGATGACGAAAGACTTAGTATCCACTATGAAGACGGTCTGAAATTCGTTAGAACTAAGAATAATGAATATGATTTAATAATTGTTGATTCAACTGATCCGTTTGGACCAGGTGAAGGTTTATTTACCAAAGAATTCTATGGTAATTGCTACAAGGCTTTAAATGCCAATGGAATATTAATCAATCAGCATGAAAGTCCATATTATGACATGGATGCAAAAGCAATGATGAAAGCTCATGCCCGTATAGATTCAGTATTTCAAGTAAGTAAAGTATATCAGATGCATATTCCAACATATCCTTCAGGACATTGGCTATTTGGTTTTGCCTCTAAGGGAATTGACCCTATAGATGATCTGGATGCTGATTATTGGAATAATCTTGGCTTTAAAACCAGATATTATAATACAGATATTCATAAAGGAAGCTTTATGCTGCCTAATTATGTTATAGAGAAACTAAACAGATAGAAAAGGATTGGTGAATTTAATGGGAAAAGCACTTATTATTGGCGCTGGTGGAGTTGCCAGTGTTGTTATTAACAAATGTTGTCAGAATTATGAGGTGTTTGAGGAGATATGTATCGCAAGTAGAACAAAATCAAAATGTGATGCTTTCAAGGAAAAACTTGATGGTGGTAACACAACAATCACTACAGCACAAGTTGATGCTGATAACGTAGATGAACTTATTTCATTAATCAATAGTTACAATCCTGATATAGTTATAAATGTTGCTCTTCCTTATCAGGATCTTACAATTATGGATGCTTGTCTTGCAACTAAAACAGATTACATGGATACAGCTAATTACGAACCTGTTGATACCGCAAAGTTTGAGTATAAATGGCAGTGGGATTATAGAGAAAGATTTGAAAAAGCCGGAATCACAGCATTACTTGGATGTGGATTTGATCCTGGTGTAACTGGTGTATTCTCAGCCTATGCTATGAAACATGAATTTGATGAGATTAATCAAATCGATATTCTCGATGCAAATGCAGGTGATCATGGATATCCATTTGCAACGAATTTCAACCCAGAGATTAATATTCGTGAAGTAAGTGCAAAGGGCAGCTATTTTGAAAATGGAACTTTTCACGAGACTGAACCAATGGAGATTAAAAGAGTATATAATTTCCCTGAGATAGGTGAGAAAGATATGTATCTTTTACACCATGAAGAGATGGAATCACTTGCTCTTAATATAAAAGGAATTAAAAAAATACGATTTTTTATGACATTTGGTCAGAGTTATCTGACTCATTTAAAATGTCTTGAAAATGTTGGAATGACTAGTATTGAACCTATTGAATTTGAAGGAAAGCAGATTGTGCCTCTCCAATTTTTAAAGGCTGTTCTTCCTGATCCTGCATCTTTAGGTCCTAGAACTATTGGTAAAACTAATATAGGTTGTATCTTTCAAGGTAAAAAAGATGGCAAAGAAAAGAAGTACTATTTATATAATGTTTGTGATCACCAAGAATGTTATAAAGAAGTGGGCTCACAAGCAATCTCTTATACAACAGGCGTTCCTGCTATGATTGGTGCTATGATGGTTATGACTGGCAAATGGAAAAAACCTGGTGTATATAATGTTGAGGAATTTGATCCAGATCCATTTATGGAAGCACTTAACAAATTTGGCTTACCATGGAAGGAAAGTTTCAACCCAGACCTTGTTGATTAATACGATTAAAGATAGGAATACAAATGGATATTAATTTTAGTAAATTACCAACTCCCTGCTATATTGTAGATGAAAGACTTTTAACAAAGAATATGGAAACACTTCGTAGTGTAATGGATGCCACAGGTTGCCATATTCTGTTAGCACAAAAGGGATTTTCTATGTTTTCGGAATATTCACTTATGAATAAGTATCTTAGTGGAACTACAGCAAGCTCCTTATTTGAAGCCAAACTCGGATATGAAGAATTTGGTGGTGAAGTTCATATATTTTCACCTGCATATAGAGATGATGAGATTGATGAAATATTATCTATTTCAGACCATATAGTATTTAATTCTTTTGAACAATGGTGTAAATATAAGAACAAAATAGAAGATTATAATAATTCAAGTGATATTTTACAAGGTAATTCTTGTAAGAAAATTTCGGCAGGGCTTAGACTTAATCCTGAGTATACAGAACAGGAACATACAATATATGATCCATGTGCATTTGGCTCAAGACTTGGAATAACTCTTGATAATTTTAAGCCTGAACTTTTAGATGGAATAGAGGGCTTGCATTTTCATACACTTTGTGAGCAGAATTCAGATGCCCTTCTTAATACATTAAAGATAGTTGAAGAGAAATTTGGAAAATATTTATATCAAATGAAATGGATTAATTTTGGCGGCGGACATCATATAACCAGACCAGATTATAACATTGATACGTTGATTGAATGTATTAATCACATCAAAAGCACTTATGATGTTCAGGTATATCTAGAGCCGGGAGAAGCCTGTGCATTGAATACTGGTTATCTTGCCTCAACTGTTTTATCTATTGTAAAAAATGGAGTTGAAAATGCTATTATGGATACATCAGCTGCCTGTCATATGCCTGATGTTTTAGAAATGCCATATCGTCCAGAGATTATAGGAGCTGGCCTGCCAAACGAATATAAATATACTTATAGATTAGGCGGTCCAACCTGTCTTGCAGGTGATATTATTGGAGAGTATTCCTTTAAAGAACCACTATCCACAGGAGACATTTTGGTTTTTTGTGATATGGCACATTATTCAATGGTTAAAAACAATACATTTAATGGTATGAATCTTCCGGCTATTGCTTCATATAATGAAAAGGATGGAATAAAGATAATTAAGGAATTTGGTTATTTAGACTTCAAAAATAGATTATCTTAAGTTATAAAATCAAAAATGAAT
Source organism: uncultured Lachnospiraceae bacterium (assembly GCA_964572475.1). Taxonomy (GTDB): domain Bacteria; phylum Bacillota; class Clostridia; order Lachnospirales; family Lachnospiraceae; genus CAZNEZ01. The sequence continues at coordinate 5,671 of CAZNEZ010000040.1, read as the reverse complement.
GGAGAAAAGATGGCACACAATAATCAATGCAAAATAGCAGTAATAAATGATATCTCTGGTTTTGGCAGATGTTCAATAGCTGTCTCATTACCCATAATATCCAAACTTAAGGTACAATGTTGTCCTATACCAACTTCTATTTTTTCAAATCATACTGGCTTTAAAAACTACTTTTTTGATGATTATACCAATAGAATGGAAGAGTATATTCATAACTGGAAGTTATTAAGCCTTGTGTTTAATGGGATTGCTTCAGGTTTTCTTGGCTCTAAGGAGCAGATAAATATAGTCAGTTCATTTATTAAAGAATTCCGAAATAGTGACACAATAGTATTGGTTGATCCTGTTATGGGAGATTACGGCAAGGCATACTCTACATATAACGATGAAATGTGTACTGAAATGAAAAAATTAGTACAATATGCAGATATTCTTACTCCTAATCTAACTGAAGCATGTTTATTAACAGATACTCCATATCATGAGGATAAATGGTCCTGTAAAGAAATAGTTGACATAAGTAATCAATTGTTAACTCAAGGTCCTGATAAGGTTGTTATTACAGGAATAGTACAGGGAGAATATATTGCTAACTACATATGTGAGAAGGGCAAAAGTGGAAGATTCTGTAGAACGATTAAAGTAGGTACACAACGTTCAGGAACTGGTGACATATTTGCTTCCATTTTAATTGCTGATGCTGTAAATGGTGTTCCGTTCGATAAATCCGTTAAAAAAGCTGCCAGTTTCATAAAAAAATGTATTAATGCTTCTATTGCACTTGATATTCCTGTTACAGATGGTGTATGCTTTGAAGAAGTACTTGATACACTAAAATAAAAGGATTTTTTAATTAACACAATTAAAGATTGGAGAAGCCATGACAATACTATATAAAGTACATGATAATTTATATGTTAATCTAACCAACAAATGCCCTTGTGCATGTACATTCTGCCTTCGCAAAACACGCGACGAAATGGAAAATTCAGGTAGTCTCTGGCTTGAGCATGAGCCATCTTACGAAGAGATTATTAATGATTTTAAGAATTTTGATATTAGCCAGTATGGAGAGCTTGTATTCTGCGGATTTGGTGAACCCACAGAAAGACTGGATATTTTGCTTAAGACTGCTGCATATGCAAAAGAAGCGTTCGGAATCAAAACGAGAATTAATACCAATGGAATGTCCGATTTAATACATGGCAAAAAAACAGCTTGTGAATTAGAAGGACTAATTGATACTGTTTCTATAAGTCTGAATACTCCAAATAAAAAAGAATACAACGAACTTGTTAGGTGCAGGTTTGGAGACAGTTCATTTGATGCAATGCTTGATTTTGCTCGCGACTGTACAAAATATGTTCCAAATGTAATAATGACAACAGTTGCAACTACTATATCAGAAGATGATGAAAAAGAATGCCAGAAGATATGTGATTCTATAGGTGCAAAATATAGAATCAGACCTTACGAAAACTAAAATATAATAATACGGAGGCAAAAAAGTGAGAATACTATTTATTAGACATGGTGACCCTGATTATGCGAATGATACATTAACGGAGAAAGGCTATATAGAAGCTAATCTTCTAGCTGACAGAATGGTAAAAGAGAATGTTCGTGAATTCTACTGTTCACCTCTCGGACGTGCTAAAGATACAGCCAAATGCACTTTGGAGCGAATTAACCGCGAAGCCATAGTATATGATTGGCTAAAAGAATTTTATGTTAATATCAAAGACCCTGAGACGGGCAACGACAGAATTCCCTGGGACTTTATGCCTGCTTATTGGACTAAAAAGCCTGAATTATTTGATAAAGATAAATGGTATCTTAGTGATGTTATGCAAACAGGCAATGTTGAAGCTGAATATAAAAAGGTTTGCGAGGGAATAGATGGGATACTTAGCACATATGGATATGATAGAAAAGACAACTATTATGTAACATCAGATGGTAATGAAGACACTATTGTATTCTATTGTCATTTAGGTGTTGAATTTGCGATGTTATCACATATTTTACTTATACCTGCTCCAATATTATGGCAGCAGTTCTTTGTTGCACCAACATCAGTAACAGAGCTTGTTACTGAAGAAAGAATTAAAGGCGAAGTATGCTTTAGATGTAAAAGACTTGGAGATATTTCACATCTGTATGCTGGTGGAGAAATTCCTTCTAATTCAGGCTTTTTCATTGAAAAATATAAATAAAAGCATAGATAACGCTATATCTCAACTACCTTTTTGATTTACGACTAATATATAGACGTATAGTGTATACATCTATATACATTGGTATATATCTCCCCCAAACAGCATATGTTATATCAATTATAATGCCTTTATTGTTAGGCATTGAATATAATGGCACAAGGGGGTAGTAATTTGGATACTTTTGACCTGTACAAATATATTAGTGCTAGGACAAACGGAGAAATATACATAGGAATTGTTGGACCTGTCAGAACCGGAAAATCAACTTTTATAAAGAGATTTATGGATTTGATGGTTATTCCTTCAATAGCAGACGAAAATGACCGTATTCGTGCTAAAGATGAATTACCGCAGTCAGCTGCTGGAAAAACCATAATGACTACGGAGCCAAAATTCATACCAAAAGAAGCCGTTGAGATTTCTTTAGGCGATATCAGTGGATTAAAAATACGAATGATTGACTGCGTTGGATACATGGTTGAAGGAGCGAGTGGACACATTGAAAATGATGTTGAAAGAATGGTTAAAACGCCATGGTTTGATTATGAGATACCATTTACAAAAGCTGCCGAAATAGGTACCAAAAAAGTTATTAATGATCATTCAACTATTGGAATAGTAGTGACAAGTGATGGTTCATTTGGTGATATTAACAGAGAAAATTACGTTGAACCAGAGACTACAACTATTAACGAGCTTAAAAAGCTAAAGAAGCCTTTTATTGTACTTCTTAACTCTGCTCATCCTCATTCAGAAGAAACTATTCAGCTTGCAAATGATATAGAAAATAATAATAATGTTAAGGTTATGCCTGTTAACTGTGAGCAGCTAAAAAAAGAGGATATATATTCTATTCTTGAAAATGTACTATACGAATTTCCGGTTTCCGAACTGGATTTCTATATTCCTAAATGGATTGAAATGCTTCCAATTGACCATTGGCTTAAGAGTTCTATAATTGAAGTTGTCAAATTACTAATGGATGGAATTAAATACATTAGAAATGTAAGTGAAAAAGACTGGCAGACGGATAATGAATACATAAAGTCAATGGGTATCGAAAGTAAAGATCTTTCTAACGGAAAGGTTGCAATAAAGATAGATTTAAATGATGATTTATATTATAAAATACTGAGTGAATTAACAGGTACTCAAATAGACAGTGAATATGAATTGATAAATAATATACATGAAATGTCTTTATTAAAAGACAGTTACAGTAAGGTTAAGGATGCCATGGAGAGTGTTCAAAACAAAGGCTATGGAGTAGTAACACCTAATAGAGATGAAATAATACTAGGAGAACCAGAAGTTATTAAAACCGGAAATAAATACGGTGTTAAAATAAAAGCTGAAGCTCCATCAATACATATGATTAAAGCCGGTGTAATGGTTGAAATAGCACCAATTGTAGGTACCGAAGACCAGGCTAAAGATCTAATCGAATTCATCAAGAAAAATAGTGAAGAGTCACCAGAAGGTATCTGGGGCACTAACATATTCGGTAAGTCGATAGATCAGATTGTAAATGATGGAATATCCGGTAAAATAACAAAACTTTCAGAAGAAACACAGCAAAAAATGCAGGAGACATTGCAAAAAATCACTAATGACAGTAAGGGCGGCGTAATCTGCATTATTATCTAAATTAAGCAATTCTATGATTCTCAAAATATTTTATTTTATTATAGGAAAATTTAACTAATGATGATATAATAGGCTCAGTTTAAAACTGAGTCTATTATTGTATAACAGAAAGGTAAAGAAGAAATGGAAATATATTACTTGATAGGGTTTGCAATTCTAATTGCTTTTTTCGCAGTTCAATCATATGCAGCCAACAAAAATTCCAAAGAATTATTACGAAGAAAGATTAGAGAAGCATTTGGAGCCAGACCAGACCGTGAATATTCATATGAAGAATTTGAAAGAATTTCGCACTATTTTCTAAGCAAAAAAGGTGATGAATTTGTTATTGATGATATAACATGGAATGACCTTGACATGGATACTATATTTATATTACTGAATAACACACGTTCCTCAGCAGGAGAAGAGTATCTTTACAAACTTTTAAGAACACCTGAATTTAATGATAATAATCTTTCAAAGAGAAAAAAACTTTCGGATTTTTTAAGGAATAATACAGATATAACTTTTAAGTTGTCAGAGATTTTTTCATATATGGGCAGAACCAAATCTATCTCATTATTTGATTTCATTTATCGTTTAAAAGATTTGGGAACCAGAAAAAGTCTTGTTCATTTTGGATGTATAGGACTTCTTATTATTAGTATTATAGTAATGTTAATTAATCCTCCAGTTGGTGTAATTTTGCTTATTGCCGCGATTGCAATTAATGTAATTCTATATTACAAAATCAAAGCACAGGTAGAAAGTTATTTTGTGTGTTTTAAATACGTTGTAGGTATGCTGTCAGCTTCCGATAAGATTGTCAAATTATCCATTCCAGAGTTAAAAGAGTATTCTGATGTTCTTCATAACGAGCATTTAAAGATTAAAGGAATTGAAAGAGGAATCGGACTTTTGACAAGCAATAGCATGTCAGGCTCCCTTTCAGAGATAATTATGGATTATGTTAGGATGATTACCCATGTCGACCTGATTAAATTCAATTCTATGCTAAAATGTTTAATAAATAATATTGATTCTATTGATATGATTTTTGAGACACTAGGTAAGATTGAGGCAGGAATTGCAATTGCATCATTCAAAGAATATCTGCCATATTTTTGTACACCTGAATTAGATAATAGTAGTTCTTCTCATGTTGAGCTTATAGATGTTTATCATCCAATGATTGCTAATCCGGTAGTAAATAGTATTTCGGAGAATAGAGGAGTATTACTAACAGGTTCTAATGCTTCTGGTAAGTCAACATTTCTTAAGACAGTGGCTATTAATGCTCTTATTGCACAGACTGTAAATATAAGCTTTTCAAATAAATATTGTGCAAACTATTTCAAAATATACAGTTCTATGGCACTTAGAGATGATCTTCAAAGCAATGAAAGCTATTATATAGTTGAAATCAAATCTTTAAAAAGGATACTTGATAGTATTAATTCCAGTTCAGTTCCAGTCCTGTGTTTTGTAGATGAGGTCCTTAGAGGTACTAACACAGTTGAAAGAATTGCTGCATCTTCTCAAATTCTTTCAAGCCTTAATAAAGAAAATGTTATGTGCTTTGCAGCAACTCATGATGTTGAGCTGACTCATATTCTTGAAAATATATATTCTAACTATCATTTTCAGGAAGATGTTAAAGATAATGATGTATTATTTAATTATAAGTTATTTGAGGGCAGAGCAACTTCACGTAATGCAATTAAACTTCTTGGAATTATAGGATATGAGCCTGCAATTATTAAATCCGCAGAAGATACAGCAAGAAGATTTATAGATGATGGAATTTGGGAATTATAATATCT